>CADCTF010000059.1 GCA_902805655.1 uncultured Acidimicrobiales bacterium | reverse complement strand
GGTCGCCGAAGAGCAGGTCCTCGATGGTCGGCATCCCCCGCAGCTCGCGCCGGCGTGGGGTGGGCGGGACCGGGGGCGGAGGCGGTGGGGCCGGCGGCTCCGTGCTCGGGATGCGGGCTCGCACCGCGGCCCGCACCGGCTCGCCCACGGGGACGACCGCCCCGCAGGTGGCGCAGGTGCGACCACCCTGGTTGACGCCCTCGCACACCCGGCAGCGCCACACTGCGCTCACGGGGCCTCCCGCTCGCCGAGCTTCTGGAGGAGCTTCCCGACCAGGCGCCCCCGAGGAGCGGGCGCCTCCGGCGTCGAGGTGGGGCGACGTGCGGTCCGCAGCCCCTTGCCCCGCAGGGCGCTGGGGGGGCCGGCGGGGCCTGCAGGCTCGGAACCAGGTGCCGGTCGCACGCCCATCAGGGTGGCGTGCACTTCGCTGATGGGGGGCCGGGCCGCCGGGTCCGTGCTCAGCATGCGGTCGACGAGGTCGGCCAGCTCGGGGAGCACGCCGGCCCTGGGGATCCGGAGCGTCGCCCCGCTCCTCACCGCCACCGCCGCCTCGTGGTACGCCGGGTCGAACGGCGGTGGGGCGCCCGTCAGGTACTCCGTGTAGATGAGGCCGAGGGCGAAGACGTCGGAGGCCACCCCGAGCTCGGAGGCGGGGACGCCGGCCTCCTGGATGTAGCCGAGGAGCTCCGGCGAGTAGTAGTTGATCGTCCCGACGATCTCCTCGGGCGGGGGCGGGCTCCCGGCGATGTAGGAGCTGTCGAAGTCGATGAGCTTCGTGGTGTAGCCGACCTCGGTGCGCTTGATCATGATGTTGCTCGGCTTGAGGTCGCTGTGCACGATGCGCAGGTCGTGGAGGATCTTGAGGCTGTGGGCCACGGTCTTGAGCAGCACGAGCTGCGTGCGGAACGGGAGCGAGGCCACCTCGCCGGCGCTCAGGCCCACGGCGTCGACCTTCTCCGTGACCTTGTAGTACTTCGCCCCCCAGCGGAAGAAGTCGAGCGTGACGATGAGGTTCCCGCCGTAGGCGGAGAGGGGTGCCAGCGCCTTCTGGATGCCCTGGTGGTGCGCCTCGAACGCGGCGCACCGAGCCCGCTTCTTGGCCTTCGTCTTCTCGCTCCCGGGAGCGGCGGCGTCCGGGTACGTCGGGCTGAGGAACTCCTTGATGAAGTACTGCCGCCCGCCCCGCTCGGCGAAGGTCCACTTGCTCAGCCCGGCCCCGACGACCTTGAAGTCCTCGAGGATCCGGTAGCCGTTGATGACGTCGCCGGCCTTCATGACGGGTCGCCTCCGCCGGTCGGAGCGGTGCCGTCGGCAGCCGCCTCGTGGAAGGGGTCCGGCGCCGGTGGGGCGGGAGCGGTGGCCGACGTGCCCCCGGGGTCTCCGGCTGCGGGCACCTCGCCCTCGGGCAGCGCCGCCTCCTCGGGCGCGGCCTCCGCCGTGCGCGGGATGGGGCGGGGGCCGTCCTCCTCGGGCACCTCGTCCGACTGGTGCAGGAAGCGCTCGTAGCCCGGCTTGTAGGCCTGCCACACCGACGTCGTCGTCTCGGCCTCGCGCCGACGCAGCGCCTCGAGCGTCGCCTCCGCCTGGCGCACGGCGTCGACCGCCTCGTCGAGCGGCGCCAGCGCCTGCGCCTCGAGGTGCTCGACGCGTGGCGCGAACAGGGCCTTCAGCTCGGCCAGGTCGGCGCCGAAGGCGAGCGTCGACATGGCGGCGTCGTCTCCGGTCGTCGCCGTGATCTCGTCCTGCAGCGCAGCTGACCACTGCTCGACGGTGCGGGCATCGCGCAGGCGGGACAGGAGGAGGTGCTCGAAGTGCATGGGTGACCGGACGTAGCCGAAGCAGCCGTCCGTGGCGCACACCACGAGGAACGGCGCCTGGAGCTCGACCCTGCGGTACCGCACGTCGAAGTCGGTGTCGGCCGAGATGGCGTTGCTGACGACCGAGTCGTGACGCAGGTTGGCCATGGCGTCGCCGGGATCGCGCAGGTCGTCCGTCGTGAGCTGGTGGGCCCCGTCCCCGTCGAAGACGTAGGCGCGCGAGTCGCCGGCCCAGAGCACGTGGCACGCCCACCGCCCGCCGCCGGGCTGGAGGCGCTGGAGGGCCGTCAGCGCCATCGTCGTCGGCAGCGCCCTGAGCAGGCGCGACCGCAGGCCGCTCGGCGGCGCCTTGAGCTCCGCCAGGCGCTCGACGAGCGCCGCCTTCATCGCGCCCCGGAGGTCCTGCGCCGTGGCCCGGCCGTCGAGGTACCAGTCGGGCTCGAGGAGCTCGACCATGCGGCGCTCCACCACGTCCCTGGCCACGCGCGAGGCCAGGTAGGCGCCCGTGCGTGGGCCGTCGGGCGTCTCGTAGACGGTGCCGCCGGCGCCGCCCATCCCGTCGAAGACGGCGAGGAGCGCCAGGTCACGGCCGATGCGGAGGATGGGGTCGCTGTCCTCGCCCTGGTCGGGGATCTTCCCGAGGTTGAAGCCGAACGAGACGGTGGGTCCGGCCACCGACGTCGAGGTGCCGGTGCGTGGCGCCTCGCTGCCCGGCTCGCTCACACCGAGTTGCCGATCGAGTCGATGATCGTCCCGTAGTCGACGTCGGACAGGCCGCCACCGGCCTGGGAGGGGTGGTGCACGACGTTCTCCCACACGCCCGACACGTCGCTCCAACCGGGGCCGTCGGGCGCGAAGAGGATGAGCCGCTTGGAGCTCGACCCCATCGGGCCCTGCTCGTTCTCCCAGAGGTCCGTCAGCGCGCTGAAGTCGCCCGGCACGCGGGAGGACAGGTCGGCGGGGAGCGAGGCGGGGTCGAGCGGGTGGGCGGGCTGGTCGGTCCACACCACGACGACCTGTCGCCTGCGGTCGCCGGCTGAGGTCCAGTCGGAGTTGATGGCCAGGGCGACGGCTTCGAGGCCCGACTCCGGCGCATCGCCGCCGCCTTCGGCCTGGAGCCCGTTCACGAACTCGGAGAAGCCGCCCCGGTCGGCGGGGAGCTCGTAGAACGGGGACTCCTGGAGCGCAGCGGCGCCGTCGGCCGCGAAGTCGCGGAACGCGAGCACCCTGACCCGCAGGAGGTCGACGTTCTTGCCCTTGGCCGTCAGGTTCGTCTGGACGTCGTCGTAGAAGCGGAGCGCGTTCGCCTTCACCTGGTCGATGATCGGCGTCATGCTCCCGGTCACGTCGATGCAGAACACGATGTCGACGGCGTAGGTCAGGCCCCTCGGCGCAGCCATGCTCGTCTGGGCGGCGCCGGCAGCGGGCGCAGCGGGCGCAGTGGGCGCAGCGGGCGCAGGGGCGGGAGCCGCCTCCACGACGGGCACCGCCACCTCGGTGGCCTCGACCTCGGCGCCCTCGACCTCGGACGCCTCGACCCCAGGGGCGGGGGTGGCGCCCTCGGCGCCCGGCTCGACGGCCGGCACCTCCGACGGCGGGACTGCCTCGGACGGGGCGGGCGTGATCGGGTCGTCGGACATGCATCCTCCAGGGGTGGTTCGGGCGCTGCGCGGCGGCGCGCCCCAGGTGCCGCCGCCCTACCCGGCGACGCCCGATCGGCACCGCCCGGCGGTCGCACCCGCTGGCACCCGCCCGTTCGGGCGCCGCTCCGTCGGGTAGGGCGGCGGCACCACGGCTCCCCTCGTCCGGAGGATCGATGCGCACGACCCCCCTGCCCAACCGCCGCCTCCGCCTCCTCGGCATCGTCGCCGTCCTCGCCACCGCCGGCTGCTCGGCCGGCGAGACGGCGCTCGACGAGCTCGGCGACCGGGACGAGGGCCAGGAGCTGCTCGACCAGGCCGCCGAGGACGGGTCCCAGCCGGAGGAGGCGGCCACCGCCGGGGCGGCCCGGGACGACGCCGGGGACGACGAGCAGGCGCCGGCACCCACCGTCGGGTCCGACGAGGAGCGGCCGGCCACCGGGCAGGCGGACATCCCCGACATCGTCGAGGAGGTCGAGCCGTCGGTGGTGACGGTGCTCGGCGACTCCGGTCTCGGCAGCGGGGTGGTGTACGCCGAGGAGGGGATCATCGTCACGAACGCCCACGTCGTCGAGGGCTCCGACGAGCTCGCCGTCGCCTTCGCCGACGGCACCCGGGTCGACGCCGAGCTCGTGGCGGCGACGCCGCTGCTCGACCTGGCGGTGCTCCGGGTCGACCGCGACGGCCTGCCTGCGGCCACGTTCTCCGAGGAGCTGCCCAGGGTGGGTGAGCTCGCGATCGCGATGGGGAGCCCGCTCGGCCTCGAGCAGACCGTCACGGCGGGCATCGTCTCTGCGCTCAACCGGGGGATCCCCGGCTCGGCCCGGAGCACCCAGGCCCTCGTCGACCTCATCCAGACCGACGCCGCCATCTCCCCAGGCAACTCCGGCGGGGCGCTGGTCGACGGGGCCGGCCGGGTGATCGGCATCAACGTCGCCTACCTGCCGCCCGCAGCCGGGGCGGTGTCCCTCGGCTTCGCCATCCCCTCGCCGACCGTGCTGCACGCGGTCGAGGAGCTGCTCGAGACGGGGGAGGTCGACCTCGCCTACATGGGCGTGGCGCCGGCCCCGCTCACCCCGCAGATCGCCGACCAGTTCGGCCTCGAGGAGCAGGAGGGCGTGCTCGTGGCCGAGGTCCCCGAGGGCGGCCCCGCCGACCAGGCGGGGATCGAGCCGGGCGACCTCGTGACGGCCGTCGGGGGCGAGGAGGTGCGCAGCGTGGAGGACTTCCTCGGCTTGCTCCGCCGCAGCGAGCGGGGCGACGTGGTCGAGGTGGAGCTCGTGCGGGACGGCGACGAGCGGACGATCGACGTCACGCTCGCCGGCCGTCCCCGGAGCTGACGAGGCACGGCAGGCCGACGGGACGCCACCACCGGCGGTCTACCGTCGCACGAGACGCAAGCGCAGGTCGCCGGTGGCCTGCGGGACGGGGAGCCCACGCATGCCCATGAACGTGAAGCCGATCGAGACGCTCGACGAGCGGATCAACGACATCCGCGGCCGCACCGCCGAGATCGTCAACACCCACATCCTCCCGAACGAGTCGAAGCTCTGGAACGGCCGCCGCTCGGCCGTCTACGAGGAGGCCGCCCGCCAGGAGGCGAGGAAGCTCCGGGAGGACATCAAGCACGAGGTGAAGAAGGCCGGCCTCTGGGCCCCGCACCTCCCCCAGGAGTACGGCGGGATGGGCCTCGACTTCCTGGCCCACGCCTACATGAACGAGGTGCTCGCCTACGCCATGGGCGCGGCATCGCTGTTCGGCGTCGTCGCCCCCAACTCCGGCAACCAGACGATCCTCGTGAAGTACGGCACCGAGGAGCAGAAGCAGCAGTGGCTGATGCCGCTCATCGACGGCGTCATGGAGTCCGGCTTCTCGATGACCGAGCCGCACAACCCCGGCTCCGACCCCCGCTCGCTCACCACCCGGGCGGTCCGTGACGGCGACGAGTGGGTCATCAACGGGCACAAGTGGTTCACGTCCAACGGCATCGCGGCCGACTTCTTCATCGTCATGTGCCGCGTGCAGGACGACTCCTCGGACGAGGCGTTCCGCTCCGGCCAGATGGCGCAGATCATCGTGCCGTCGAAGGCGCCCGGCGTGAACATCATCCGTGGCATCGGCATCTGGGGTCGAGACACCTCCGACCACTGCGAGATCAAGTACGAGGACGTCCGGGTGCCGGTGGACAACATCCTCGGCGCGGTGGGCCAGGGCCACCAGGCGGCGCAGGACCGCCTCGGCGCCGGCCGCATCTTCCACTGCATGAACTCGATCGGCCAGATGTGGCGGGCGTTCGACCTCATGGTCGAGCGGGCCACCAGCCGGCAGGTGCACGGCGGCCTCCTGCGGGACAAGCAGTTCATCCAGGGCTTCATCGCCGACAGCTACATCGACATCCAGACGGCCCGCCTCTTCACCATCCACGCCGCCGAGAAGATCGACCAGGGCCTCCAGGAAGCCCGCACCGACATCTCGGCCATCAAGGTCTACGTGCCGGACGCCTACCACCGGGTGGTGGATCGGGCCATCCAGGTGTGGGGAGCGGCGGGCGTGTCGAACGACCTGCCGCTGGCCGGCATGTACATGGGGGCCCGCACCCTGCGCCTGGCCGACGGCCCGGACGAGGTGCACAAGATCCTCATCGCCAAGAACGTGCTCGGTCGCTACGACTCCGGCGAGAGCTGGGACTTCGGCAACTAGCGGGCACCGGCCCGGGCAGCACCGCCCGGGCGGGCCACCGCCGCCGCCTACCGCAGCACGGCGGCGACGATGCCCTGGGCGATCTCGCAGTGCATGTCGTCCGTGCCCAGCTTGGCGTTGTTCGGGTTGCTCAGGTCGACTCCGGGGGACGCCGAGGTGTTGGCCACCACCGAGGCGTAGACGAGGGTGTTCCCCTTCCGCACCAGTGCGCCTGCTCCTAGGCCGGACGACTTCGTGCAGAATGCCTCGTCGCCCACGCCGCGGAGCTCCTTGTTGAAGTACTCGTCGGTGGTGACGGTCATGCCGTTCCCCCGGCTCTCGGAGATGCCCCTGGCCTTGGTGAGCTCCTCCTGGTACTTCCTGGATGCGTTGGGCCCCTCGTAGCGGGCCACCCGGCCGAGGCCTGCTGCCTCCCCAGAACCCTGGAGCGAGCAGTCCTGGTCATCGGGCATCACGCGGGAGTCGATCATGACGAGGACACCGCTCAGGCCACTCATCTCCATGGTGGTCGTGCCGGCCCCCAGTGCGGCGGCGGCCTCCTCGTCGGACAGGAAGGGGCAGTCGCCGCCGCCCAGAGCGTTGTCGGCGACGTCGTCGGCGAACATCGAGACGAGGACACCGGCCACGATGGCCAAGGCCGCGAGCAGGCCGAAGACGACCAGCACGGCGATCAGGCATCCCTTGCCCGACTTCTTCTGCACCGGCTGCGCATAGGGCGGCGGCTGCATCGGATGTGTGCCGTACGGCGGTTGGGGCTGGCCCGACGGGGGGAGCGGCGGGGGAGGCGGCGCAGGCGTCCCGGCCGGCGGGTACCACTTGTTGTCGGACGCGAGCCACCAGCCCGGACCCTGCGAGGTGTCGCTCATCGTCTTCTCCCGTCGAAGCCTGCGGCGGCGGGAGCGTACTGCGATCAGCCGTCGGGGCGGCCCTCCACCTGAGCTCGCACCGCTCGTACCGCGGTGTGGTCGGCCAGCACCAGCACCGTGTCACCCGGGTGCAGGACGGTGCTCCCTTCCGGCACGAGGGACTGCCCGCCGCGGTTGAGCAGCACGACGAGAGCGCCGCTGGGAAGGCCGAGCTCGAGGATGCGCCGTCCGGCGGCGGGTGAGTCGGCATGGATCTCGAGCTCGTGCATGCCCGTGGTGGCGCTCTCTGGCCCGACGTACTCGAGGGGGTACGCCCGCTCCACGGGAACCGGCGCGTCGAGGCCGAGCAGCCGCGCTACGGCAGGGATGGTGGTGCCCTGCACCAGCACCGAGGTCAGGACGATGAAGAACACCACGTCGAAGATCGTCTCCGCATGCGGGATGCCGGCCACGAGCGGGAACGTGGCCACCACGATCGGCACCGCGCCCCGAAGGCCGACCCACGACACGAGCGTCATCTCCCGGATGCTGGGCCGGGTGGGCCAGAGCGAGGCGAACACCGCCACCGGCAGGGCGACGAGCACGAGCAGGGCGGACACCACGAGGGCCCGGCCGGCGATCGGCAGCAGCTGGCTGGGGAAGGCGAGGAGCCCGAGCACGAGGAACATCGAGATCTGGGCCAGCCAGCCCAGCGCGTCGTGGAACCTGACCAGGCTCTTCTTGTGGAGGATGTCGGCGCGCCCGACGAGCAGGCCGACGAGGTAGACGGCGAGGAAGCCACTGCCTCCGAACATGTCCGTGACCCCGTAGGTGAACACCACCACCGACAGCGTGACCACCGGGTACAGCCCCTCGTAGTCCAGGCGCAGCCGGTTGATGGCCAGCACCGTCGCCCGAGCCACCAGCGTCCCGACGAAGGCGCCGACGGCCAGCTGCTGCACGAACAGCGGGAGCAGGCTGGCCACGCTGGCCGACGGATCCTCGATGAGGGTGATGAGCCCGGTGGCCAGGAACACGGCCATGGGGTCGTTGATGCCCGACTCCAGCTCGAGGAGCGGGCGGATGCTGCCGCGGATCCCGAGGCTGCGGCCGCGCAGCACGCCGAAGACGGCTGCCGCGTCGGTCGAGGCGATGATGGAGCCGAGCAGCAGGCCGGTCAGCAGCGGGACGTCGAGCACCAGCGCGGCCAACGCTCCGGAGACACCCGCGGTGAGGACGACCCCGACGGTGGCCAGGAGAACGCCGCGGCGCGCGGCCGGCCGTACGTCGTCCCACCGCGTGCTGAGGCCGCCTGCGAAGAGGATGAACGCGAGGGCGACGATGCCGACCGTCTGGGCCACGGCGTAGTCCTCGAACTCTATGCCCCCGGGCCCGTCAGACCCGGCCAGCATGCCGACGGCGAGAAAGAGGATGAGGCCGGGAACGCCGAGTCGTGACGAGGCTTTGCTGGCGATGACCCCCAGCAGGAGCAGCGCTCCCATGACGGCCATGGCGACGTCGACGCCGGTCATGGACTCAGCTCCGCGCCACCTTCTTGCGGGGCCTCTGAGCCCCCGCCGGCGCCGGCCGCGTCGGGCGGGCGGGCCCACCGGCCGGCCGCGCACCGATCTTCTTCTCGGGTGCCTGCGGGCGACGCCGGCCGGCCCAGCCCTCGAGTATCACCGCGATGGGAGCGGCCGTGAAGACCGAGGAGTAGGTGCCGACGAGGATGCCTATGAGGAGCGCGAAGGCGAAGTCGGTCAGCGTCTCGCCGCCGAGGAAGTAGAGGGCGAAGAGGATGAAGAGCGCGCCGAGACCGGTGTTGATGGTCCTCGGCACGGTCTGCAGGCAGGCCTCGTTGGCCACGTCCACGAGCGGTTCCCGGGGACGGGCCCGGCGCAGCTCCCGGATGCGGTCGAAGACGACGACGGAGTCGTTGATGGAGTAGCCGACCACGGTGAGCAGGGCGGCCACGAAGACACCGTCGACCGACTTGCCCATCCAGGCGAAGACGCCGAGGAGGATCAACAGGTCGTGGAACATGGCGGCCACCGCGGCTGCGGCGTAGCTCCAGCGGAACCGCACCGCGAGGTACAGCAGCTGGGCACCGAGGGCCAGACCCAGGGCGATCAGCGCCTTGCGACGGAGCTCGTTGCCGATGGTGGGCCCGATGAACTCCTCCCGCACGACGGTGGAGTCTCCGGCCACCGAGTCGACCGCGTTCTTGAGGGTGTCCTCCTGCTCGAGGCTCAGCTGCTCGGTGCGGACGACGACGTTGGCGTTGCCGGACGCCTGCACGACCGCCCGCGGGAAGCCGGCGCTGACGACGGCGTCCCGCACATCGTCGAGCGAGACCTCGCCTCGCGGATCGAACTCAGTGAGCGTGCCGCCGGAGAACTCGATGCCGTAGTTGAGACCTCGCACGAAGAGGCCGCCGATGCACAGCACCATCACGACAGCAGAGATGGTGAGCCACTTGGGGTAGCCGTGCACGACTTTGGGGCGTCGCTCGAGGAGGCGCTGGCGGAAGCCGCCGCCGACCTCGAGGCCGAGCAGCTTCGGCTTGGCCACGAGGGACTTGCGGCGCAGCACGAGGTCCACGAGCAGGCGGGTGACGACGAGCGCGGTGAACAGTGACACCGCCACGCCTACGGTCAGCGTGATGCCGAAGCCGCGGACGGCTCCGGAGGCGAGGAAGAACAGCAGCACGGCGGCGATGACGGTGGTCGCGTTGGAGTCCGCGATGGCCGTCCAGGCCTTGCTGAACCCGTTGCGCGCCGCGCCACGCACCGACGCCCCGCCGGCGTGTTCCTCCTTCATGCGTTCGAAGACGAGCACGTTGGCGTCCACCGCCATGCCGATGGCGAGCACGAAGCCGGCGATGCCCGGCAGGGTCAGGGTGGCGCCCAGGGCCAGCAGCACGGCGTAGGCGATGGCCCCGTAGCTCAGCAGCGCGATCGAAGCCAGTGCACCGAGCAGCCGGTAGTAGAAGAGCATGTAGAGGATGGTGAGCGTGGCGCCGATGATGGCGGCCTGCACGCTCGCCTTGATCGCCGCATCGCCGAGCGTGGGTCCCACGGTCCGACGCTCGATGATCTCCACCGGCACCGGCAGTGCGCCGGCCCGGATGAGCAGCGCCGTGTCGCTCGCCTCGTCCTCGGTGTAGTTGCCGGTGATCACTGTGGTGCCACCGGTGAGACCTTCCTGGCATCGGACCCCGGGGTCGACCTGAGGGCTCAGCACGACGGTGTTGTCCAGCACGATGGCCACCCGCCGCTGCGGGTTCCCGGCCGGGAAGCAGGCCGCCTGACCGGTGAGCTCCGCCCAGCTGTTGCCTCCGGCGCGGAAGTCGACCTTCACCTGCCACTCGGTGCCAACGCTGCCGCCGAGGGTCGGGCGGGCGTCGGCCACATCGTTCCCGGTGACCGACGCCGGGCCGAGGCGAAGCGGCGCGCCGTCCTCGTCGGGCAGCACGATCTCACCGTCGGCGACTGGTTGCGGGTTCGCCGGGTCGACCGGCGACGCCGGACCGAGCACAGGGTGGAAGGCGAGCTGGGCCGTCTTGCCGATGACCTCGATGGCATCGTCCGGATCGGAGAGGCCGGGCAGCTCGATGATGACTCGATCCGCCCCCGAGCGCTGCAGGTTCGGCTCGGAGACCCCCAGCTGGTCGACCCGCCGGCGGAGCACCTCGAGGGTGCGGTCGACGGTGTCGTCGTCGACCTGCTGCTGCGGTGTGTCCTGGGCCTGCAGCACGATCTGCGTGCCGCCGCGCAGGTCGAGACCGAGCCGCGCCGGCCGGGTGGCCACCAACGCGACGGCCGAGCCGAGCACCACGAGCACGAGCAGGGTGCGCCATGCGAGCTTCTTCATGTCTTCCTCCGGACCTGGCCGAGACGCCGGCCTGCTGACAACCCGCTTACCGGTCCGGGTGGGCGCACGACGATCGGGGTCGGCCGGAGAGCGGAGTGCATGGGCGTCCCCGAGCGTAGGCGGCGGCGCGCGCTCCGCAGGTACGGTCCCGGAAGTGGCAGCTACTCCGGTGCCGGCGCGGATCGCATGGGCGGTCGATCTCCTGGATGTGGGTGTCGATGACCGCGTCCTCGAGATCGGGTGCGGACCAGGCGTGGCGGTGGCGCTCGTGGCCGAGCGGCTCCAGGGCGGCACGATCACGGCCATCGACCGTTCGGCCACTGCGCTCGCACGGGCCCGGGCTCGCAACGCCGAGTCGGTGCGTTCGGGACGTGTGGTGCTCGAGCAGGTGGCCCTGGCTGCCTTCCGGCCGGACCCCGGTGCGTTCGACGTCGCCTTTGCGATCAACGTGAACCTGTTCTGGACGACCGACGCCGCCGAGGAGTGCGAGGTGCTGCTCGGGGCGCTCGGGCCCGGTGCGGCCGTGCACCTGGTCTATGAGGGGCCGGCACGCTCCGCGCGCGATGTCGGCCCGGTGGTGGCCGCCAACCTCGAGCTCGGCGGGTTCGCCTGTGAGCTCCGGCGCCATCCGGACGGCGCCATGTTCTGCGTGACCGGCCGGCGGCCGGCAGACGCTCGGTCACCCCGACCGGCCCGGCCGCCCCGGCCATGAGCCGCGGCCGGTCGCCGAGCCGGACAGCGCCGCTAGGCGGCGATGGCCGGCTCGGGCTGCTTGGCCGCTTCGGACAGTCCGGCGTCGGCCGAGCCCTCGCCGCCTGAGCCGCGCTTCTTCACGACGTGGAAGCCGCGCTCAGGCTTGACCAGGGCGTAGAGCACGCCGAGGCCCTCGAGCACTCCGAACACCGGCAGAAGGATCACCTGCGCGACGGTCAGCAGCAGGCGCATCGGACGCCCTGGTTGCACGTCGGCTGGCATGCCCCGCAGGTTCAGCCACAGCCCGGTGAGGTAGCAGTTGACGTACCACGCCATGACGACGGCGCCGAGCACTCGCGGGATGAGCGGGGTGTAGTAGCCGGTGAACAGGTTCACCACCGTGTACACGCCGCCCAGAGCCGAGAGCAGCCAGCCCGTCAGGAACCCCATGAGGACGGCCCGGGCGAGGAACGGTGCAGGGGCGTAGAGGCACACCTTCCAGAGTCCCGAGAACCACCGGCGGCGCTGCTTCACGAAGTCGACCCAGTGCTCAGGTGACTGCTCGATCAGGTAGCCGTCCACCCACCGGAACTCCCGGCCCTGCTGGGCCTGCGAGTAGGCCCACCACGCGTCTTCCGTAACCGAGCCCTCGGGGCCGACGTCGAAGGTCACTGTCCGCTCGATGTCGGCCCGCACCAGGATGAACGAGCCGTGCATGCCACACATCAGAGCCCCGCTGCGGAACTGGGCCAGGAACCGGGTGACGTCGTCGCCCGTGCGGAGCGAGTCGGCCAGCGTGAGCAGCGGGTGGGCGCGGAGGTTGCGCCAGTAGAGGATGCAGCCCTGGCCGATGCGAGGGGTGAGGCCCTCGGCAGCCCGTTCCTCTTCCTCGGCGATGGCGTCCCGGATGCCTCCGACCAGCCCAGCCGTGACGTGCGACTCCTCGTCGCAGTGGAAGACCCAGGCGTCGAGGGGAAGATCCGACGTCTCCGAGAGGTAGTGCAGGGCCCGGGCCTTGTACTTGGAGCCGTTGGGCGTCTCGTAGGTGGGCGGCACGACGTGGGCGAAGAGGTCCGGCCCCTCGGGCAGCTCGACGGCCTGGTCGGTCACGACCTCGATCCGGTGGTCGAACAGGGGCCGCTGCGCCATGGCCGCCCGGATGGCGGCGACGGTGTCGGCCAGCGCGGTGGCGTTGGTGCCGCGGGACACGATGCGGAAGGAGACGATCTGCTCGATCGGTCCGCCGGAGTCCTCCCGGCGGCGTCCGCGGGGAACGAGCAGCGCCATGACCCCGACAGCGGTGGCCGGCACGGCGCCGACCCACAGCCAGGAGGCCAGCACGAGCGACCGGTCCCACCAGTGCTGTGGCTGCCTGCCTTCGGGGAAGACGGCGGCGCGCACGGCGAAGAGCAGCGCGGTCACCAGTGGCAGGGCGACGAGGCGGGCGACGCGGTGGCGGTTGTCGTCCCACCTTCGCAGGCGCCGCGATCGCAGTGGTGCGTCCGACGCAATCTCAACCGACGACGGCATGATCGACCCCCATCAGGATCTCGAGGGCCACGAGGTACAGCGGCTCGACGGACTGTTCGTAGGACTCGGCATCCAGCACGGCCCGGTGCAGCACGATGCGCTCCGTCTTGGTCCCGACCCGCTGGCGCCAGCTCAGCACGGAAGTGACCGGGCGGTCGTCGGGCCGGTAGGTGATGCGCTCGGCCTTGCGGCCCCCGGGCAGTGCCACGACGTCGCGCTCGAGGATGACGGCGCCGTGGAACCCGAGGCAGGCGGCGATGCCGTACTGGTCGAATCGAGTTGCATCCTGCGCAGCGGTCACGTCGACGGCTATCGGAGCGCGTCCGGTCCTGTCGAAGAGCAGCCAGCGCTTCCAGGTCGAGCCCGGTCCGAGGTACTCGCCCACCCATGCCACGTCTTCCAGCCGCCGGGAGCTGGTGAGGTCGTCGACCGTCGCGGTGGCGCTCGCCGAAGGTTGGCGGGAGGCGCCCGTCGTCAGGTCCCAACCCACCGCAGCGGCGTGGGCCGGCCCCGCGATCAGGAGGGTCGCAGACAGCACGAGGGCGACGACCGAGAGGTCGGGCCGGGTCACCGCCCGGAGGGGCTGCGCCGGTGTCGGCACCCGACGGCCCGCCAGACCGAAGCGCGGGATCAGGGCCGTTGCCAGCGACAGCGCGCCCAGCAGGCTGAGCGCGCCCAGCCACGGGTGGATGTCCCGGAGGGTCACGACGGGGCCGAGCCACGACGCGGCGCCGACCAGCAGGGCCAGCCGGATGAGGTTCGCCACCCACACCAAGGCCACGGCCATCGCCGTCCACTGGAGCTTTCGCCGCCGCGGACCCGTAGTCAGCTGCCAGACGACCGCGCCCACGACGAGAGCGGCCAGCACGGAGCCACCGCCGCCGCACGCAGAGGTCACCGCGACGACGGTGCGCTCGGCGCCGCGCCCGAGAACGAGGTAGCTGCCGTCGATCCGGCCGGCCATGGCCAGGCCCGGAACGGTCGACGAGAGCTGGGTCACTGCGTTGATGGTGAGGTAGCTCGACGCCTGCCGGGCCAGCTCGATCAGCGGCCGGTACAGGGCCGGCGCCATGAGCGTCAGCAGCCACAGCGCCGGCCGCAGCCGGGTCAGCATCCGGCTCCCGAAGAGCGCCACCACCATGGCTGCGGTGAAAGGCGCCAGCGACAGCAGGTCCGCGCGCCAGGCCAGGGTGTCCGACTGGAACACCGTGGGCCCCGCCTTGGCAGCGAGCCAAGCGACGGCGAGGAAGAAGGCGGCGATGACGGCGTCGGCCGCACGCTGAGGGATGGCCACCGATTCCTGATCGGCACCGCGCCAACGCGTGAGGGCAACCGCCAGGGCCGCGACAGGTATGAACGGGACGAAGACCAACGGCCCGTTCGGGTCGAGCGCTGCCGCCCCGTCACGCCCTATGGCGCCGAGCATGGGGGCGAAGGTGGTGCGCAAGGCGGCGAAGTGGCTCGTGAGCACGGCGATCACCAGCACGGTGATCCGCCACCGTCCCATGCCCGCGGAGCGGCCGCTGAAGGCGTCACTCAGGGGCAGTTCGCCCGGGGCGTCGATGGGCAGCTGCGCGGTGATGGGCATGGGCGGCGGGTAGGGCCGCCGCTAGCCGGCTGGGGTCGGAGCGACCCGCTGGTTGTTCCGTCGCCGCTGCACCAGCACCCAGCCCGCCAGCGACGCCGCCGATGCCGCCGGCAGCGCCAGCCAGGTCCCGACTTCGGCCAGCTCCGCCGGTGCCGAGCACAGCTTCGTCGCGTCGGCGACGGCGTTGGCGGTCTTCAGGTGCCACATCACCTGGTCGCCGGCCGCGAAGCGGACGGAGAAGACGGCCACGTGGCGCCCGGGAGCGATGGTGGTGGGCTGCCCGCGATCGTGCGCCGGGGTGGTGAACTGGTTCTGTGCTCCGACTGGCATGACGACCGACGCGGCCTCGCCGCTCTGATAGCCGAAGAAGCCGGTGAACGTCCCGTCGCTGTTCGGTGCCGCACACTCGAACACCGGGAAGGTCTCCTTCTCCTGGGCCATGGCCGCCGGCGAACCCAGGCCGAGCCACGCCAGCACACCCACTGCGACAGCTGCACCACTTCGAACGTTCACGATCTCCCTGTCCCTCGCCTTGTGTCGTCGCGTCAACTGCACGCCGTTGCGTACTGGTTGCACACGGCGTGGATCGGCGGGCTTGCCGGAGTGGTTGAGTGACCAGGCCGCGAATGAGCGGGCATGACCACTCGCGCAACCCCCACTCGCGCGCTCGGTTGACCCAGGCACGCCCCGCCGCTGGTTAGAGTCTCGAAGTTCCGCCGGTGCAGAGCCGGTGGAAGACGACCAGGGGGCGCGCATGAGCATTCGCGGCAAGGCGTTCATCGCCGGCATCTACGAGCATCCACGGCGAGAGATCCCGGACCGGACGCTCACGCAGATCCATGCCGAGGTGGCCCTCGGCGCGGTGGCCGATGCCGGCCTCACACTCAGCGACGTCGACGGCTACTTCTGCGACTCCACCGTCCCGGGCATGGGCGGCATCTCCATGGTCGACTACCTCGGCCTGCAGTGCAGCTATCTGGACAACACCGAGACGGGCGGCTCGTCGTACCTCGGGCACGTGGGTCATGCGGCCACGGCGATCGCCGCCGGGAAGTGCTCGGTTGCCCTCGTCACCCTGGCCGGCAAGCCCCGCAGCAGCCGGGGCGGGCCGCGCGGAGGCGGTGGCGGCGGCGGGGGTGTGGACGCGCCGCCCGAGACGAGCTTCGAGGGCCTCTGGGGCCTGGCCGGCGCACCGTACAACTACGCCCTCGCCGCGCAGCGCCACATGTACGAGTTCGGCACCACGAGCGAGCAGCTGGCGGAGATCAAGGTGGCCGCCTCCATCCACGCCCAGTACAACCCGCACGCGCTCATGCCGAACGTGGTGACGGTCGAGGAGGTGCTGGCCTCACCGATGATCAGCGACCCCCTGCACCGGCTTGACTGCTGTGTCATCACCGACGGCGGCGGCGCGGTGGTGGTGGTCAGCCCCGAGGTGGCGCACAGCCTCGACCGCCAGACCGTGAAGATCCTCGGTCACGGTGAGGCGCAGAAGCACGCCATGAACGGTCGAGTGGACCTCACCTACTCCGGGGCGGTGTGGTCCGGCCCACGGGCGTTCGAGGAGGCCGGTGTCACCCAGGCGGACATCGACTACGCGTCGATCTACGACTCCTTCACCATCACCGTGCTCGAGCAGATCGAGGACCTGGGCTTCTGCGAGAAGGGCCAGGGTGGGCGCTTCGTGCTCGACGGCGCCCTCGTCGCTCCCCACGGCAAGCTCCCGTTCAACACCGACGGAGGCGGCCTCTGCAACAACCACCCGGCCAACCGGGGAGGCATGACGAAGGTCCTCGAGGCCGTGCGCCAGGTGCGCGGGGAGGCCCATCCCGCCGTGCAGGTGCCCGATTGCAACATTGTCCTGGCCCATGGCACCGGCGGCGCGCTGTCGACCCGCATGGGCAGTGCCACCCTCATCCTCGGAAGGGAAGACGCATGACCGCGAACCCGCTGCCCGTTCCCGCCCCGTCGCCCAACTTCGACACCCAGGAGTTCTGGGACGCAGCCGCGCAGGGCAAGTTCCTGCTCAAGCGGTGCGACTCGTGCGGCGTCATCATCTGGTACCCGCGCTTCGTCTGCCCCGACTGCCACAGCACCGACACCTCGTGGTTCGAGGGTTCCGGCAAGGGCACGATCTACACGTACACCATCGTCCGCAAGGGCCAGGGCCCGTACAAGGACGCCGCTCCCTTCGTGGTGGCCTACGTGGAGCTGGAAGAGGGCCCGCGCATCCTCACGAACATCGTCGAGTGCGATCCGGAGTCGGTCTCCATCGGCCAAGCGGTCGAGGTCGTCTTCCAAGACGCCGGAGATGGCGCCGCTCTGTACCGGTTCCGCCCGACGGAGACCTAAACAATTCGTAACACGATCGCCATACGGGGTTTCCATACCGATACGGTGGCCATGCGGCGGTGCGACCCGGGGGGGTAGCGGCTTTTTCCTGCCGGACGAAGGGGACCGTATGAAGGTGTCATCTTGGAAGAGGCGTCGGCGTTGGCCGGCCGCCGCGGTGGCGTTGTCGGTGGTGCTGGTCGGAGCCTGTGGGGGAGGCGATGGCAATGAGACCGCTACGGCCGACGACGAGAAGCCCGTAGCCGGCGGAAATCTTCTGATGGCGCTCGAAGCCGACAGCCCTGGTTGGTTCCCGCCGGTGCAGAGCGGAAAGTCCCTGATCACCACGGCGATCTACGACACCCTGATGGCCGAGGACTCCAAGGGCGTGGTGAAGCCCTACATGGCGGAGTCGCTGACCCCGAACGCCGACTTCACGCAGTGGACGCTGAAGCTGCGTCCCGGAATCACGTTCCATGACAACACGCCCCTGGACGCCGAAGCCATCCGGAAGGGCATGATGGAGTACCACAAGGCGCAAGGGTCGCAGACGTCCGGCACCACCCAGGTCATCACCGGCGTCACCGTGGTCGACCCCCTCACCGCCCGCTACGACCTCGCCGGCCCCAACGGGGCCTTCCCGAGCTTGCTCACCGGGGTCATCGGCATGCCCTTCTCGCCTGCCGCGGTCGAGGCCGCCGGGGGCAAGGAGAAGTTCAGCTCGGGTCCCGTCGGTGGGGGAGCAGGGCCGTTCATGTTCGTGAGCTGGCAGCGTGACAACGCGCTGGTCATGAAGAAGAACCCCAACTACTGGCAGAAGGACAAGGGGCTTCCCTACCTCGACCAGATCACCACGCGGCCGATCCCCGATGAGGACGCCCGCCTGGCCACCCTGCAGTCCGGCGACGTCGACCTCATGCAGACCGTGCGGCAGGCCCACAGGGTCAAGGCGGCCGCCGATGATGGGTCGATCAAGAGCTACCCGGACATCGGCAACACCAATGCCAACCTCAACCTCAACATGGGCAAGCCTCCGACCAACGACATCCGGGTTCGCAAGGCGATGGCGTACGCGGTCGACCAGAAGCAGCTCATCAGCGTCCAAGGGCTCGAAGGCATCGCCCCGGTCGCCAAGCAGCTCTTCAACAAGGACTCGCCCTACTACTCGACGCGGGCCGACGACGCCTACGCCGAGAACGACATGAATCGGGCCAAGGCCCTGATGCGTGAGTACATCAACGATCCGGCACGCTCCGACGGCAAGCCGGTGGGTACGCCCCCGACGCTGGCCATCACCTGCACCGCCGGCGTCTCCAGCCTCAACGACCTGGTGCTGATCTACCAGCAGAAGTGGAAGGAGGCGGGCCTGGAGGCGTCGCTCGATCTGGTCGATCAGGCCGTGCTCGTGCAGAAGCTGGTGGGCGTCGCCCCCGACTTCAAGGCAGGGTTCGACGTCAGCTGCAACCGGAGTGGCACCGACGACGATCCGGACGTCCTCTACAACACCCTTGCGGTCCCCAACATCGCCGCCAACCTGGTCGACATGGACGACGCCAGGGTGCGAGAGCTGTTCCAGCAGGGCCGGGCCAGCGGCGATCCGGAGGTCCGCAAGAAGGCGTACCAGGACATGATGGTGCGGGTCAACGAGCTGCAGCCCTACATCATCCACGGTGCGCTGGCCACGGCCATCGGGGCCAAGCCGGAGATCAAGGGCCTCGCCGACTGGAAGCTGCCCGACGGCAGCTTGGGCTCGGGCCACCCCAGTGCGAGCCCCCGCTTCGTGGAGATCTGGCGCCAGCGCTAGATCCGTTGCCCACGGGGCGACACCGCTGGACACCGGCCCTCGGCTCTTCGCCGGGGGCCGGTTCGCGTCCGGCTGGCGGACGACATCGAGTCGTCCCGCTTTGTACCGGTTCTGCCCGAATCGGCGTGAGATTTTCCGTAACGCGACCGCCACACTGCGAGCCGGTACCGCTACGGTTGCCGAACGGCGGTGCCACCCAGGGGGGTAGCTGCAGTCCTGCCGTGAACGAGGGGGCTGTATGCGGTTGTCTTCATCCGGGGGGAGGCGTCGGCGTTGGCCGGCCGCCGCCGTGGCGTTGTCGGTGATGCTCGTCGGAGCATGTGGCGGGAGTGACGGCGGGGAGGCCGGCGGCGACGAGGAGCAGCTGACGCCGAAGGCCGGCGGTCAGCTCGTCATGGCCACCGAGGCCGAGAGCAACGGGTGGTTCCCACCGTTCGAGACGGGCCGAGCGCTCATTCAGGTCACCATCTACGACACCTTGATGGCTGAGGACGAGAAGGGCGTGGTGAGGCCCTACATGGCGGAGTCGCTCACCCCGAGCGCGGACTTCGCGCAGTGGACCTTGAAGCTGCGTCCCGGGGTCATGTTCCACGACAACACGCCGCTCAACGCCGACACCATCCGGCACAACTTCATGGAGTACCACAAGGTTGCCGGGTCGCGGACCTCCGGTGCCACCGCCGTCATCACCGGCGTCACCGTGATCGACGATCTCACCGCTCGCTTCGACCTGACCGGGCCCAACGGTGCCTTCCCGAGCCTGCTCACCGGTGTTCTCGGCATGCCGTTCTCGAAGGCGGTCGACACGATCGGCCGGGAGAGGTTCAACTCCGCCCCCATCGGGGCCGGCCCGTTCATGTTCGTGAGCTGGCAGCGTGACAGCGCGTTCGTGGTGAAGAAGAACCCGAACTACTGGCAGAAGGACAAGGGGCTTCCCTACCTCGACCAGGTCACCTTCCGGCCGATTCCCGACGAGGACGCCCGCCTGGCCACGCTGATGTCCGGCGACGCCGACATCATGCAGACCGTTCGGCAGGCTCAGAACGTGAAGCGGGCCGCGGAGGGCGGGTCGATCAAGAACTACCCCGACATCGGCAACGTCGTGGCCGACCTCAACCTCAACATGGGCAAGCCGCCGACGAACGACGTCCGGGTCCGCAAGGCACTCGCGTACGCGGTCGACCAGAGGCAGCTGATCAGCGTGCAGGGCCTCGAGGGTGTTGCACCGGTGACGAAGCAGCTCTTCGCCAAGGACTCGCCGTACTACAGCGAGGCGGCGGACAGGGCGTACGCCGACAACGACATGAACCGGGCCAAGGCGCTGATGCGGGAGTACATCAACGACCCCGCTCGCTCCGACGGCAAGCCGGTGGGCACACCTCCGACCGTGGCGATCACCTGCACGGCCGGCGTCTCCAGCCTCAACGACCTGGTGCTCATCTACCAGCAGAAGTGGAAGGAGGCGGGCATGGAGTCGACGCTCGACCTGGTCGACCAGGCCGTGCTCGTCTCGAAGCTGGTGGGCACGCCCCCCCAGTACGCCGCTGGATACGAGGTCAGCTGCAACCGCAACGGCAGCGACGACGACCCGGACACCTTCTACAACTCCTACGCCATCCTCAACAACGCGGCCAACGTCCTCGACATCGACGACGCCAGGGTGCGTGAGCTGGTGCAGCAGGGCCGGGCCAGTGGCGACCCGGAGGTCCGCAAGAAGGCCTACCAGGACATGATGGTGCGGGTCAACGAGCTGCAGCCGTACATCATCCACGGTGGTCTGGCCACGGCTCTCGGAGCCAAGCCCGAGATCAAGGGCATCCCCGACTGGAAGTTCCCGGACGGCACCCGGGGCTCGGGTCACCCGAGCGCCAGCCCCCGCTTCGTGGAGATCTGGCGCCAGAACTGATGCTGCGTCCCTCGGGGCGGCAGAGCTGAACGACCGGCCCCCGGCTCTCAGCCGGGGGCCGGTCCGCGCCAGAACGGCGCACGACAAGGCGCCCGCCCAGGAGCCCTCCGCGCCGACGTCGGTGCGGAGGTGACCGCCAAACTGGAGTCGGGTGCCGCTACGTTTGCCGGACGGCGGTGCCGCCCGGGGGGGTAGCTGCAGTCCTGCCGGTCACGAGGGGGCCCGTATGCGGCTGTCTTCATCCTGGGTTAGGCGTCGGCGTTGGCCGGCTGCCGCCGTGGCGTTGTCCGTCGTCCTGCTCGGAGCATGCGGCGGGAGCGATGGCGGTGGTGCGGGCGGTGACGACGAAGAGCTCACGCCCAAGGCCGGTGGCTCGCTGGTCATGGCCATAGAGGCCGACAGCAACGGGTTCTTCCCGCCTGTGGTCTCCGGTCGGGGAATGATCATGGTGTCGATCTTCGACACCCTCATGGCGGCGGACGAGAAGGGTCTCGTGCGGCCCTACATGGCGGAGTCCCTCACACCCAACGCCGAGTTCACCGCATGGACGCTGAAGCTGCGGCCTGGCGTCATGTTCTCGGACAACACGCCGCTCAACGCCCAGAGCATCGTCGACGGGATGAGGTACCACAAGGAGTCGGGGTCCCGGACGGCGGGCACCGCCGCGGTTATCACCTCGGTGGAGGCGGTCGACGACCTGACGGTCAGGTACACCCTCACCGGCCCGAACGGCGCCTTCCCGAGCCTGCTGGCGGGCGTGCTCGGCATGCCGTTCTCCACCAAGCAGGCCGACGCCGTGGGCAAGGACGCGTTCTCCACCGCTCCGGTCGGCGCGGGTCCGTTCACCTTCGTGAGCTGGCAGCGGGACAACGCCTTGGTGGTGAAGAAGAACCCGAACTACTGGCAGAAGGACAAGGGGCTTCCCTACCTCGACCAGGTCACGTTCAAGCCGATCCCCGATGAGGACGCCCGTCTGGCCACGCTCATGTCAGGCGACGCCGACATCATGCAGACCGTCCGCCAGGCGCAGAACGTCAAGCGCGCGGCGGCCGACGGGTCGATCAAGAACTATCCCGACATCGGAAACGTCGTCGCCGACCTCAACCTGAACATGGGCAAGCCGCCGACCAACGACGTGCGGGTGCGCAAGGCCATGGCCTACGCCGTGGACCAAAGGCAGCTGATCAGCGTGCAGGGCCTCGACGGCATCGCCCCCGTCACCAAGCAGCTCTTCGCCGCCGACTCGCCCTACTACAGCCCCCGTGCCGATGCCGCCTACGCCGACAACGACATGAACCGGGCGAAGGCGCTGATGCGGGAGTACATCAACGACCCCAGCCGCAGTGACGGCAAGCCGGTGGGCGCTCCGCCAACGGTGCGCCTCACCTGCACCGCAGGCGTGTCGAGCCTGAACGACCTGGTGCTCATCTACCAGCAGAAGTGGAAGGAAGCGGGTCTCGAGGCCGAGCTCGACCTCGTGGACCAGACCGTGCTGACCCAGAAGCTGGTGGGCACGGCCCCGAGCTACGACGCTCAGTACGACGTGAGCTGCAACCGCAACGGCAGCGACGACGACCCGGACGTCTTCTACAACTCCTACGCGTTGCGCAACAACGCCGCCAACCTCTTGGACATCGACGACGCCCAAGTGCGAGAGCTCGTGAAGAGGGGTCGGGAGAGCGGTGACCTCGAGGTGCGCAAGAAGGCGTACCAGGACCTGATGGTGCGGGTCAACGAGCTGCAGCCGTACATCTTCCACGGAGGTCTGGCCACCGCCCTCGGCGCCAAGCCCGAGATCCACGGCCTCGCCGACTGGAAGTTCCCCGACGGCACGCTCGGAGAGGGACACCCCAGCGCCAGCCCTCGCTTCGTGGAGATCTGGCGCCAGAACTGATGCCCCGCCCCTCGGGGCGGCACTGCTGAACCGACCGGCCCCCGGCTCTCAGCCGGGGGCCGGTCCGCGTCCGGGTAACCCGTAGTGCACCACTCGGGTGCGCGTGACCTCGTCGAGCAGCTCCGGCCCGTAGCCGAAGCCCTGCCCGCTGGCCTTGTGGGGCGAGGCGGCACCGCCGGGCGCACCACCGAAGACGGCATTGATCTTCACCGTGCCCACCCGTAGCTCTCGCATGGCCTGCTGGGCGTGCTCCTGCGACGTCGTGAGCACCGTCGCGGCGAGACCGAACTCGGTGCCGTTGGCCGCCACCAGCGCCTCCTCGAAGGAATCCACCACTCGCACGGCGGCCACGGGGCCGAACGTCTCCTCCTGGAACACCACCATGTCGTCGCCCACGTCGGTGAGCACGGTCGGCGGGTAGAAGAACCCGGGCCCCGGGGCAGGCCTTCCACCTGTCAGCACGGTGGCGCCCGAGGCGACCGCGTCCTGCACGTGGGAGTCGACCTTCGCGCGCTGGGCCTCGTCGACGAGCGGCCCCATGGTCGTGGCCTCGTCGGTGGGCGGGCCGACCACGCGCCGCTCGGCTTCCCGCACCAGCTCGGTGAGGAACGCCTCGGCCACGCTGCGGTGCACGTAGATGCGCTCCACCGAGGTGCAGATCTGGCCGCAGTTGGCGAAGGCCCCGAGCGCGGCCTGCGATGCGGCCCACGCCGGGTCGACGCCCTCGTCCACGATCAGGGGGTCCTTGCCACCCAGCTCGAGCACGGCCTTCTTGCCCAGGGCCGCGCACCGCTCGGCGATGGCCCGCCCGGTGCGCACGGATCCGACGTGGACCACGAGGTCGACCAGGGGGTGCTCCACGAGGGCCGCCCCGGCGGCGCCGTCACCCAGCACGAGGTTGATCACGCCGGGCGGGAGGTGGTCGAACAGCTCGACCAGGCGAGCCGAGGACAGTGGTGTCTTCTCCGACGGCTTGAGCACCACCGTGTTGCCGGCGGCGAGGGCGGCGCCGAGGAGTCCGCCGGTGATGGCCAGTGGGTCGTTCCACGGCACGAGGAGGGCGGCGACGCCGTAGGGCACGTGCACCATGGCGTCGGTGGCGCCCCAGCCACCCTGCAGGCTGCGACCCCGGTGCAACGGCCCGAGCTCTCCGTACTGCTCGAGCGCACCGGCCCCGGCCAGCACCCCGCCCTCCGAGTCGCCGAGTGGCTTGCCGCCTTCGGCGCTCTGCATGGCAGCCAGCTCCTGGCTGGCGGCCCGGACCCGCCGGGCCGCCTCCTTCACCAGGGTGGCGCGCTCGCCGGCGCCCAGGCGCTCCCAGGCCGGCTGTGCGGCGCCCGCCGCGGCTGCGGCGGCGTCGACGTCGTCGGGTGAGCCCTTCGGTATGGAGCCGATGACGAGCCCGGTCGAGGGGTCGACGACGTCGAGGACCTGGTCGGGATGAGCGGCCGCGACCCAGCGGCCGCCGATGTACGCCTTGGCGGTCTGCATCCGAACCGTCTTGCCCCCACCGGGTCGGGTGCAATCGCCTCGTGCGCTCGCCGAGACGCGATTGGTTGTAGCCAAGGTGCCCCCGATGGCCGTACCATGACACCTCCCGACCATCTCGCCCGGGTGGCTTCAGCCGCCGGCGACTCCAGCTCATCACCGAGACCCACGAGGTACCGAGTGCCCAAGCAGCGACCAGAGCGGGAAGAGGAAGACCTCGTCCGCCTCTATCTCAACGACATCGGCAAGCACCACCTGCTCACGAAGGATGACGAGGCTCGCCTCGGCCAGTCCATCGAGCGGGCGGCGGCAGCCCGCGAAGAGATGGGTGACGGCAAGGGCCTGACGGCGGCCAGGAAGCGCCAGCTGCGCAACGAGATCCGCGAGGGCGAAGAGGCCACGCAGACCTTCATCAAGGCCAACCTCCGCCTCGTCGTGTCGATCGCCAAGAAGTACCAGGCGTCCGAGCTCCCGCTTCTCGACCTGGTGCAGGAGGGCAACCTCGGGCTCATCCACGCCGTGGAGAAGTTCGACTACCGCAAGGGCTTCAAGTTCTCGACCTATGCGACCTGGTGGATCCGCCAGGCCATCACCCGGGGCATCGCCAACACCGGTCGCACCATCCGCCTCCCAGTGCACGCCGGCGACATGCTGTCGCGGCTCAAGAAGGCGCGGGTGCACCTCGAGCTGCAGTTCGGCCGTCGCCCGACGCTCGGTGAGCTGGCCGTCGAGCTCGACATCCCCGAGCGTCAGGTAGCTGAGATCTTCCGGTACGCCTCCGACACCGCCTCGCTGTCCGATCCGCTTCGTGACGACGGCGATGCCGAGCTGGGCGACATCGTGGAGGACCGCTCGGCGGTCTCTCCGTTCGACGCCGCCGCCGAGGCGCTGCTGCCGGCCGAGCTCGAGCGCCTGCTGGCGCCGCTCGCCGAGAGGGAGCGGGAGATCCTGAGGCTCCGGTTCGGCCTGGACCGGGGCGAGCCCCGCACGCTCGACGAGGTGGGTGAGAGCTTCAACCTGACCCGCGAGCGCATCCGTCAGATCGAAGCCCGGGCCATGTCGAAGCTCCGCCATCCGTCGGCCGACACGGGAGCCCGCGAGCTGCTGTCCGTCTGACCCCACAGCTCGTCGATCTCGAGGGCACGGCTTCCGCCGTGCCCTCGAGTCGCGTCTGCGCCGTTCTCCTACGCTCGGCCGGTGCCCGGCACCGAGTTCGCAGCCAAGGTGCACGAGGTGATCCTCGCCACGAACCCGGGTGACGTGTTGACCTACGGCCAGGTGGCGGCCTTGGCCGGGCGTCCCGGTGCGGCGCGTGCCGTCGGGGCGACGCTGGCGGCGAGCACCGGCCTGCCGTGGTGGCGGGTGGTGCAGGCTTCCGGGCGCTTGGCCACCGGCAAGGAAGCCGAGCAGGCCCGTCGCCTGGCCGCCGAGGGCGTGCCCGTGCGGGGCGACCGTGTGTCACCGCCGCGCTCGACGGGACGTCCGGTCTAGGCCTTGAGGTTCGGCGAGGCGCTCAACGCCGTCTCGCCGGCGGCGTCGGCGGGGGAGGGGGAGGGGGAGAGGGCGGCTGGGGTAGCTCGGCGTCCATGGCTGCGTAGATCGACGTCCACGCCAGGACGTTCTCGACGTAGGTCTCCGAGCGGTTGTACGCGAAGAAGCTCGGTCGGAGCCCCTCATCGGTGTCGAGACCCCCAGCCGGGTTCGACCGGCACAGGTAGGTGGCGGTGGCGAGCGTGGCGTCGTAGGCGTTGTTGGGGTCGAGGACGCCGTCGCCGTTGCCGTCCTGGGCCAGGCGCTGCCAGGTGGTGGGGATGAACTGCATCGGTCCCACGGCCCGATCCCACACGTCGTCGCCGTCGAGGCGCCCGAGATCCGAGTCCGGGATGGCGCGGGTGTTGTTGGTGCCGTCGAGCGGGATGCCGATGATGCGGGGGTACGCATCCCCGTTCAGCGCCAGCTGCGTGCCGCGATAGCGACCGTGGTTGGACTCGATCTTGCCGATGGCGGCGACGGCGGACCAGCGCACCCGGCAGGCCGGCATCCGCTTGGCCAGCGTCGACGCGGCCTGGCGGTACGCGTCGAGGTAGAGCCGAGGGATGTCGCTCGGAGCCACGGGCGCCGCCGCGGTCACCAGGTCGAGCAGCTGCCGGCCGTAGTCGAGGGCAAAGCGATGCTCGGCCGAGATGACGGCGAGCACCTCGACCTCGGCTTGCGCCTGAGCGTGGACGGAGGTCTGCCGGTCGACCGCTGCGATCGCCTCGACCAGCTCTCGCGACGCCGCCGCCTTGGCCAGCTCGTAGACGGTTGCGGTGTTGTGGTGCACGACGGCTGCGGAGTCGATCAAGGCGTTGCGGCGGATCATCTCGACCGGGTCCTTGGCCTCGAGCACGTAGGCGATGGAGGTGCCGCTACCGCCGCGCACGTAGCTGGCCACGGCCAGGCTCCGCATGCGGCTCCGGGCTGCAGCCAGCTCCTGTGCGGCCAGCAGCTGGGCTCCGGTGACCTCCTCGACCCGGGCGCGGGCTTCGCCCAGGCGGATCTCCGAGAGCCGGACCCGGTCGATGGCGATGGTCTCCTGGCGTTCGGCGGTGCGCACTGCTTCCTCGAGCCCTCGCACGCGTGCAGCAGCCTCTCGGCGCCCGGCTTCGTTGGCCCCCGGCGGGGCGACCGGCGGCGGTGCGGGCACGACAGGCGCTGCCGGCTCTGCGGGCGGAGGCGCGCCGGATGTCGCCGGCGGGGGGGCCGGTGTCGGGGCGTCTGCAGCACCGGCCGGGCTGAGAGCGACGAGGCCGCTCAGCATCAGCGCGGCCGTCAGCGCGAAGGCGCGCCGGCAGAAGGTCACCCCTCTACCATCGGCGCGAACGGCCTGGTGCATGAGCCGAGTCTTGACACCTTTGGCCGGCAGCACCAGCCGGAACGCCCCCGGACCGTCCGCGCTGCGCTATGCGCCGCCGGTCGGTGAGGCCTTGACCGCCTTCTTGACCGCCTTCTTCACGGTGGCCTTCGCCGACTTCGCCGCCTTCGGAGCCCGGCGTCCGGCGGCCTCCTCGGCTGAAGCGGAGGAGCCCTCCACCGGCTCGCGGTGGTCGTGGACGTGTGCCTCTCCGAGGTGCTCGTGCTCGAAGCTCTCATGCGGGTGATGCCGGTGCTGCACGGTGGAGTGGTCGTGCTCGTGCTCGTGGGCCGAGCTCAGGTGGTCGAACCCACCGGTGAGGTGGTTGTGGTTGTGGGTGACGTGGAAGTGCTCGTGGGAGTGGACGATCGCCGGGTGGGTGTGCTCGTCCCAGTGATCCTGCGCGAGATGGTCGGCCATGCCTCGACTCTTACCCGCCGCTGCCAAAGAACGCCACCGCTCGAGCGGCGTAACTATGTAATGATGTAAGCATGACAACAGCGAACGATCAGGACGTCATCCGAGCGTGGATGGTGGAGCGGCTGCCCGGCGACTGGTACGAGGGGGCACCCGTGGTGGACGTGGACCGTGAGGAGATCGTGGTCGTCGGCCGGATCCCCGACGTGGAGGTGCAGGACGGCGCCGATGATGCGGTGGTGGCCGCAGGTCGGGCCGCACGAGTCGCCCGCTTCCGGGAGGAGACCCGGGCCGGGCGGGTGGCGGTGGCCCGCGAGGCCGAGCACCGCTTCGGCCGCAAGGTGGCCTGGGGAGTGACAATGGCGGACGAGCGGGTGCTGTTCACCCACATCGCGGTGCCGGTGATGACGCGGTTGCGCCAGCCTGAGCGCCGGGTGCTCGACACGCTCGTGGATGCCGGGGTGGCCCGCAGTCGGAGCGACGCGCTCTCGTGGTGCGTGAAGCTGGTCGCCAAGCACCAGGAGGACTGGATCGCCGGGCTGCGAGACGCGCTGCGGGCCGTCGAGAACCTCAGAGAGCAGGGGCCGCGCTGAGCCTGCGAGACTGTCGGGCGTCCCTATGCGCGTCCTTCGCTCCTTCGCCTTCGTCGATCTCTCGGGCTTCACCGCCTTCACCGATCTCCACGGTGACGAGCTGTCGGGTGGCGTGCTGGCCGACTTCCGGGCCGCGGTGCGGGACGTCTCGTCCCGCCGAGGGGTCCGCGTGGCCAAGTGGCTCGGTGACGGGGCCATGTTCGTGGCGGTGGAGCCAAATCCGCTCGTCGCCGCCGTGCTCGAGATGGAAGAGAAGGTCGACGCGACGTCGCCCCTCTGTCTGCGGGCAGGGATGACCGAGGGTCGGGTGCTGCTGTTCGAGGGCGACGACTACATCGGTTCCCACGTCAACCTGGCCGCACGCCTGTGCGACCTGGCGCCTCCGAACCAGGTGCTCGCCACGCCCGAGCTGCAGTCGGCGCTTCCAGCATGGGCCTCGGCCGAGCCGTTCGGGCCGGTGATCGTGCGGGGGTTCGGTCGGCCCGTGCCTGTCGTGCGGCTGAGCCGGCGGGAACACGGAGGAGGGGTGGTCGACCCCGTGTGCCGCATGGAGCTGCCCGTGGACGGCGTCGTGGTGCGAAGGGTCGGCGCCGACGGTGCCTCGGTGCCCTTCTGCTCCGACTCGTGCGCGGACGCGTGGGACGAAGCGAACCGCGGGCTGGCGGCCGCGCCCTAGCCCCAGACGCGCTGGCGGTCGGGTCGGATCCGGAGGAGCACCCGCTCGGTCTTGATGTTCTCCGGCGGATACGGGTTCCCGGTGTACTTCTGCGAGATCTCGTCGATGTTCGTGCGGGCCTCTGGGCCGGTGACCATCTCGACCACCTCGCCCCGCACCTCGGCGTAGTGGTACGGGTTGGCCTTGTCGATGATGGTGACGGCGACCTTCGGGTTCTTGGTCGCGTTGGTGTGCTTCTGGCGCCCGATCTCGGTGTTGATCAGCACGTGCTCGTCGTCGGCATCGACCCACATGACGTGGGTCATGGGCAGCCCGCTGGGGAGCATGGTGGTGAAGGCCGCGAAGTTGGCGCCCTTCGCCAGTTCGAGGATGGTGGGTTCGATCGGCATGGTGTGCTCCTATCCGGCGGCGCGGGCGCCACGGCGCCGGCGCCAGGCCGAGGTCAGCGACGGGGGCTGGTAGCCACCGTCGGCGGCGTTGAGGTTGGTGCCGGGCGGCACGATCTCGTCGATGCGGTCGAGGGTCTCGTCGTCGAGGGTCAGCTCCATGGCGCCGAGCTGGCCCTCCAGCTGCTCGAGGGTGCGGGGGCCGATGATCGCCGCGCTGACCGCCGGGTGGCTGGTGACGAAGGCCAGAGCCAGGTGGATGAGCGGCATGCCGGCATCGGAGGCCACCTTGTCGAGCGCCTCGAGCGCGTCGAGCTTGCGCTGGTTCTCGGGGCGGTCGTAGTCGTACCGGGCGGGCATGCGAGCGGCGCGGCCCGTGGTCGGCATCTCCGTGCCACGGCGGTACTTGCCGGCCAGCCAGCCGCCGGCCAGCGGGCTCCAGGGGATCACGCCCATGCCGTACTTCTGGCACACGGGGAGGACGTCGGCCTCGATGCGACGGACGAAGATGGAGTACGGGGGCTGCTCGCACAGGAACCGCTCGCGGCTGCGGCGCTCGGCGACCCACTGGGCCTCGACGATCTCGTGGGCCGGGAAGGTGGACGAGCCGAGGACGCGGATCTTGCCCTGGTGCACGAGGTCGGAGAGGGCTCCCAGCGTCTCGTCGATGTCGGTGGCCGGGTCGGGCCGGTGCACCTGGTACAGGTCGATGTAGTCGGTCTGCAGACGGCGCAGGCTGTTCTCGACCTCTCGTGCGATCCACCGGCGCGAGTTGCCCTTGGCGTTCGGGTCCTTCCCCATGCTCCCGTGGAACTTGGTGGCGAGGACGACGTCGTCCCGACGGCCCTTGAGCGCCTTGCCGACGATCTCCTCGGACTCACCCGCCGAGTACACGTCCGCGGTGTCGATGAAGTTGATGCCGGCGTCGAGCGCCCGGTGGATCACGGCGATCGAGTCGTCGTGGTCCTTGTTGCCCATGGCGCCGAACATCATGGCGCCGAGGCAGAACGGGCTGACCTTGATGCCGGTGCGGCCGAGGGTGCGGTGGTCCATGCGCGGACCCTACCCGGACCGCGATCGCTACGGGCGGGCCGCTACTCGGTCAGGTCGAGCTCGTAGAGCAGCTCGCCGCCCTCTTCCCGGCGCTCGGCCTTGCCGGCCAGCCGGAGGTGCTCGAGGTGGGCGTAGGTCTCGCTCTCGGCCATGCCGCCCCACCGCGCCTTGCGGAACAGGTGATGGGAGAACTCGACCACCGAGATCGGGCCCCCCTGCTCCTGCGCGACGTTCTGCAGGTGGCGGAGCCGCTCGTGGTGGTGGTCCTTGATGGCTGTCGTGCGGGCCACGACGTCATCGAAGGGATGGCCGTGGGCCGGCAGCACGCGCTGCACGCCCTCCAGGCCGGCCACCCGGTCGAGGGAGTCGAAGAACATGCCGAGCGGGTCGCGGCCGGAGTTGAGCCCGCCGATGTGGGGCGTGATGGTCGGCAGCACGTGGTCGCCCGACAGCAGCACACCCCCTTCGGGGTCGTGCAGGCAGAGGTGGTCGAGGGTGTGGCCGGGCGTGTGCACCGCGAACCACTCGCGGCGCCCGAGCTTGATCACGTCACCGTGCTTGAGCTTGCGGGTGGGCGCCGGCGGCATGTAGCCGGCCATGCGTCCACCGGGCCCCTTGGCGCCGCCCTTGATGCCCATGCGGGCCCGCATCACCCGCATCTGCATGCGTCGCTTGAGCGGTGGCCGCATCGGTGACCCGCCCCACGGGTTCTTCCCGCCCCCGCCCCACGGTCCGGCCGGGCCCGCATCCGACGGCGAGCGGCGGGGTGGCAGGTCCGCCGGGTCGACGTCGTGGATGTGGTCGTCACCGTCGTCGGAGCCGGCATCGGCGTGCGAGTGGGGCTGCATCCAGCTCATGAAGGCGGAGTGGGCCACGACATCCGCGCCGGTCTCCTCCACCAGGCGGCCGACACCACCGAAGTGGTCGGGGTGGGAGTGGGTGACGATCACCGTGTGCACATCGGGCAGCTTGAGGCCCGCCGTCGCCATGCGCTCCTGCAGGGCCTTCCAGGAGGCCGGGCCGGGGAGGCCGGGGTCGACGATGGTGACGCCACGCTCGTCTTCGATGGCGTAGGTGTTGACGTGGCCGAGGCCCGGCATGGAGATGGGCAGCTGCAGGCGCAACACCCCCGGGCCGACCTCGGTCACCTCGACGGCGGCCTCTTCCTGCTCCTGCTTCTGCTTGCGTCCCCCTGGCATCGGCGGGAGGATACTTGACCGATCGGTCAACATTTGGGGGGCAACATGCGACTCGGCACGGGCATCGGCTACGCCGGCGGGATGAAGGCGGCGGCGGCGCGCCTGCAGGATCTGGAGCGGGCCGGCATCGAGCACGTCTGGGTGGCGGAGCTCTACGGGGTCGACGGCGTGTCGCTCATGGGCTACCTCGCCGCCGTCACCGAGAAGGTGCAGATCGGCTCGTCGATCCTGCCGCTCTACAGCCGCACCCCGACCTTGCTCGCGCAGACCGCGGCGGGCATCGACCTGCTGTCCGAGGGTCGCTGCATCCTCGGGCTGGGGGCCTCCGGACCGCAGGTGATCGAGGGCTGGCACGGCGTCCCCTACGACGCACCGCTGGCCCGCACCCGGGAGATCATCGAGATCTGCCGCAAGGTGTGGCGCCGCGAGGTGGTCGAGCACCACAGCGCGCACTACGACCTGCCGCTGCCCCCCGAGCAGGGCACCGGCCTCGGCAAGCCCCTCAAGATGATCACCCACCCGTTCCGGGACAACATCCCGATCTACGTGGCGTCGCTGGGTCCCAAGAACGTGGAGATGACCGCCGAGGTGGCCGACGGGTGGATCCCGACGCTGTACTGGCCCGACAAGGCCCGCGACGTGTGGGGCGACTCCCTGGCCAAGGGCGAGAAGAAGCGGGCCGGCGACATGGGTCCCCTGAACATCGTGGCCGGCGCGACCGTCGCCATCGGTGAGGGTCTCGAGCACCTGCGCGACCGCGCTCGGCCCAACATCGCCCTGTACGTCGGCGGCATGGGAGCCCGCACCCAGAACTTCTACAACAACGTCTTCCAGCGCTACGGCTTCGAGGCCGAGGCGGCGGAGATCCAGGAGCTCTTCCTCGGCGGCAAGAAGGACGAGGCGGCCGCCGCAGTGCCGCAGGAGTTCCTCGACGCCACCTCGCTCATCGGACCCGAGGGCCACATCAAGGAGCGGCTGGCCGCCTACAAGGAGGCGGGGGTGACCGTGCTCAACCTCAACGTGGCCGGTCCCGATCCGGTGAAGACGGTCGAGCAGATCCGCACCTGGATCGACGAGGTCTGAGCACCGGTCGCCTCGTTCTCGAGGCGCTGCGGTGGAGCCTCGGCTTCCTGCTCCTGTGGCGGGTGGTGCCACTGCCGGCCGGTGCCCGGAGCGCCGGCCGGCCGGCCACGGTGATCGTGCCGGCCCGCAACGAGGCGGCGAACCTGGCCCGGCTGCTGCCCACGCTCATCGGAGACGAGAGCACCGGTGTGGAGGTGGTGGTGGTCGACGACGGTTCAGCCGACGCGACCGCGCAGGTGGCGAGAGACCTCGGGGCCCGCGTGGTGCAGGCTCCACCGCTCCCGCCCGGCTGGACGGGGAAGACCTGGGCCTGCGCCTCGGGCGCTGGAGCCACCGGCGGTGACGTCGTTGCCTTCGTCGACGCCGACGTGCGGTTCGAGCGCGACGGGATGGAGCGGGTGCTGGCGGTGCAGGAGGACGTCGCCGGGCTCGTGTCGGTCGCACCGTTCCACGCCGTCGAGCGGCCGTACGAGCGCGCTTCCGCCTTCTTCAACCTCGTGGCCATGATGGGCACCGACGCCTTTGCGGTGTGGCGCGACCGCGTGGCGCCGGCCGGCGCGTTCGGCCCATGCCTCGTGCTGGACAGGGTCACCTACGAGGCGGCCGGTGGGCACGAGGCGGTGCGGGCCGAGGTGCTGGACGATGTCGAGCTGTGTCGTGCCGTGCGGGCCGCCGGAGCCGCGGTGCGGTGCTGGGGCGGGCACGGGGCGGTGGTGGTTCGCATGTACCCGGACGGCATGGCCCAGCTGGTGGAGGGCTGGACCAAGAACATCGCAGGGGGCGCAGGCCGCACCCGGCCCCTCACCTTGGTGCTCGTGTCCGCGTGGCTCAGCGGCTGCATCACCGCCGCGGCAGCGCCGCTTCTCCTCGGCTGGGCGGGGCTCGCGCTGTACGCGGCCTACGCCTTGCAGGTGCACGTGCACCTGCGACGCATCGGCTCCTTCGGGGTGCTGACCGCGTTGCTCTTCCCCCTGCCCCTGGTCTTCTTCCTCGCCGTGTTCGCCCGGTCACTCGTACTGACGCACTTGCGACGACGGGTGTCCTGGCGTGGCCGTTCGATCGAGGTCTGAGGCGTGTCGCTCAGCTTCTCGGCGCCCGTGACGGTGCTGGTCGACGTGCTCGCCTGGGGCGCGATCCATGCATCCACCGGCTACTTCGTGCACCGCCTCGGCGTCGAGCGGTTCCGAGCGGACAACCGCCTCACGCGCCTGCGGCGCATCGAGCGCGAGGGGGCGCTCTACACGGACACGCTGCGCATACGCCGGTGGAAGCACCTGTTGCCGGAAGCGGGTGCCCTCTTCGCCGGGGGCTTCGACAAGAAGCGGCTGGCCACCCGGGAGGCCGGCCACCTCGAGCGGTACGCGGCGGAGACCCGCCGGGCCGAGCTCGGGCACGTGCTGGCGCTGCTGCCGGCGCCTGCCTTCTTCGCCTGGAACCCTTGGCCCGTGGGCGTCTTCATGCTCGTCTACGCCGTCGTCGCGAACGGTCCCTGCATCGCGGCACAGCGCTACAACCGGTTGCGGATCCGTCGCGTGCTGGAGCGGCGCCCCACCCCCGGACGCTGAACAACAGACGCCAGAGCGCTGAAAGGGCACGCGGTCTACCCTTTGGCGCAGAAGGGCCATGCCGGCCCATCTGGCCGCCCCGCAGCTGGGGGGTCGAGCACCCTGGCGGGTGGAGATGCACGAAGCGAGCGGACAGTCAATTCTGCGGTCGAAGACCCGACCGCCGACCCTGCGGGCCCTGCCTCGTGCCCGGCTCAGCCGCCTGCTCGAAGGCCTGTGGGACCACCGCCTGGGCCTCGTGGTGGCGCCGGCCGGCTCGGGAAAGACCACCCTGTTGGCACAGCTGGCGTCGACGGCCCCCGGCCCGGTCGGGTGGTACCGGGCGGAGCCGGCTGATGCATCTGTGGGCTCGCTCGTCGCCCATCTCGGAGCTGCGCTCGCCCCCGGCCTCGGTGTCGCCGGCCGGTGGCGCAGCGTGGAGGACGTCCTGAAGGCCCTCGAGGCAGTGCGACCCAGTGGTGCGGTGCTGGTGGTCGACGAGCTGGACGCGCTGTGGGGCACCGAGGCCGAGGCGGCGCTCGAGCGCATCGTCACCCACATGCCCGCCGGCATAGCGCTCCTCGCCGCTACCCGTCGGATTCCGAGCTTCGATCTGAGCCGCATGCGTGTGTCGAACGCGCTGATCGAGGTCGGGCCGGACGACCTCCGCTTCCGGGCATGGGAGGTCGAGGATCTCTTCCGGGACTTCTACGGCGAGCCGTTGCCGCCGGAGGACATGGCCGAGCTGGCTCGCCGCACAGAGGGTTGGGCCGCCGGGCTCCAGCTGTTCCACCTCGCCACCCGCGGGAAGTCGGCGCCGCACCGACGGCGGCTGCTGCACGAGCTCGGCCTGCGGTCACGGCTCGTGCGGGAGTACCTGACGCGGAACGTCCTCGACGGTCTCGAGCCCGAGATGCGCGGCTTCTTGCTTCAGACCTGTGTCCTGAGCAGGCTCGACGGCCCGCTGTGCGACCACCTGACCGGATCGAGTGGGGGTGAGCTGATGCTCAGCCAGCTGGAGCAGCGGCAGATCTTCACGCACGCGCTCGACGCCGAAGGCGGGACGTACCGGTACCACGAGGTGCTGCGCTCTCACCTCGAAGCCCTGTTGGTCGAGCAGGAGGGCGAGGAGGCGGTGCGGGCGCGACACCAGCGGGCCGGGGCTCTGCTCGAGTCGGCCGGGGCCGCCGCTGATGCGGTGCGGTCGTACTGCCGGGCGGAGGACTGGGATTCGGCCATGCGGGTGCTCGGCGGCCGCGGTGACGAGGTGATCGGCGAGCGCGGGCTCGGCGGCCAGGAAGGTTGGATCGACGCCCTTCCGTCCTCGTTGCTCGACCAGGACCCGTGGTTGTCGCTGGCGACGGCCCGCCGCCATGTGGCCGATGGCCGGCTGGACGTGGCCAGTGACTGCTACAGCCGTGCCGAGGCCGGCTTCGGCCCCGGGGCGCCCGGCGCCGTGTGCCGACGCGAGCGCCTGGCCCTGGGTGTCTGGCTGGAACCGGTGCTCGTGGCGCCGTCGGACTGGACCGGTGTGCTGCGGGCCGCAAGCCAGCGGGATCCGTTGGGTGCAACCGCCGGGGCCATGGGCCCGACGCCCGCCGCGACCGAGCTCATGGCCGGGCTCGGCTCGCTGCTCGCCGGCGCGGTTCGCGACGCGGAGCACCGGCTTGCGCAGGTCGCGGAGGACGTCACCGCCAGCGCAGTCGTGGCTGCCGCGGCCGAGACCGCCGCCGCCATCGCCGCCGCTCTGGGCGGCCGGCCGGTGCTGGCCCGCCTCGACGCAGCAGCCGAGTCGGCCTCTGTCTCCGGAGTGCCGTGGCTGGCGAGGGTGGCCCGGGCCGCCCGGGTGCTCGATGCCACCGTCGATCAGCACGAGGACGTGCTGGTCACGACCAAGGACGACGCGTGGGGGAGCGCACTGGCGAACCTCTTCGGTGGGCTTGCCTCGCTCCGACGCGATCAGCCGCGCTTCGACTTGATCGACCAGGCCGAGCACGGCTTCGGCGCACTCGGCGCCGGAACGCTTCAGGCCTGGGCCCGGGCCGCAGCCGCGCTCGGGCACGTGCGGGTGGGCTCGCCCTCTGCGCCAGCGCTGGCCACCTCGGCACACGCGTTCGCACGCACCAACTCCGTGCCGGGCGCGGCGGCGTTGGCGTCGGGCGCGATTGCCGGGCTGCGCAAGGAGGGCCGCAACGCAGTGGTCACCGACGCCTTTCTCTCTCGTGGAAGCGAGCTCGGCATCCACGTCGCTGCGCTCTTCCCGACCGATGCGCGCCCACCGCGCAGGGGGGAGCCACCGTGGCTGGGCCTGGTGGACCGTCGAGGAAGCGGTGAGCCCGGAACGAGGGGCGGTTGCGTCGTCCGGTGCTTCGGCGGCTTCACGATCCGGTTGCACGGGACGCAGGTCGACCTGCACGCGGTGAAGCCGCGGGCTCGTTCACTGTTGCGGTACCTCGGCCTCTACACCGGTGAGGCCGTGCACAAGGAGCGGTTGGTCAGCGCCCTCTGGCCCGACGAGGCGGACGATCGAGCGGGAACACGGAACCTCCAGGTGGCGATCTCCTCCCTGCGCCAGCTTCTCGAACCCGGCGTGGCGCGCGGAGAGGCGGCCGTGCTGGTGCGCGACGGAGACATGTACCGCCTCGTGCTCGGTGCCGGCGCCGACGTCGACGTGCAGGCGTTCGATGCCGCCGTGGCCGAGGCCCGGGCCTTGCGGGTCGGTGGCGGCCTCCGGGCGGCGGAACCCGCTCTTCGTCGCGCGCTCGACGCGTACGCCGGAAGCCTCCTGCCGGAGGAGGGGTCGGCCGAGTGGGTGCTCGAGGAGCGGGAGCGCCGCCGCCTGCTGGCCGCCGATGCCGCCCATGCGCTCGCCTCGCTCGCGGTGGAGCGCGGTGAACCGGCTGCGGCCGCCGAGCTGGCCGAGCGCGGCCTGCGCCTCGACCGCTATCGGGACGGGCTGTGGCAGCTGCTCGTCGCGGAGCTCGAGGCGTCGGGCCAGGCCGCCCGGGCCAGCCGCACCCGACAGCAGTACCACGACGTGCTGACCGAGCTGGGCCTGGGGCTCAGCCCTTCTGGTTGAACTCGATCTCCGTGATCGATGTGGCCTGCCCGCCCGCAGTGGACGGGTAGACCGACGTGATCGCCACGTTGACGACCGTGACCTCGTTGGCGTTGTCGAGCCGAACGAGCTGTGGCTCCGGGGAGTCCGTGAGCTCGACGTCGGTGCTGGCGCCGGTGTCGTAGGCGATGTGCAAGCCCCGCGGCCGGGGTTGCTGCACGAAGCTGGTGACGGCGTCCTGCGCGCCCGACGTGATGACCATGCTGTGGAGGTTCACCTTCCGGCCGAAGTTGAAGGCGACGTTCTCGTTGATGCCTTCGCCCTCGGCGTTCTCCGCCCAGAACGTGTTGGTGGAGAGGTCGGTGAGGAACTCGTCCGGGTGGCCCGGGGCCGCGGACGAGGCCTCGACCGTCACCGGACGCGCCGGGTCGGTCTTCCCGCCGCCGAAGACCTCCTGGAACCGCTCGACGACGCGCTCGCCGGCATCTCGGGCCGCGTTGCGAGTGCTCGGTATGGCGAGGGCCGCGAGGATCGCCGCAAGGGCCAGCAGTCCGACGATCCGGCCGATCCCAGACCTTCCACTTGCTCGACGGCCGGTGGGGCGAGTGCCCGCCGGCGGAGCGCCGGCGGGCGGGCGAGCCAGGATCCGCTTGTACCAAGGCGCCTTGGGGGCCGTGGCCGCTTGAGCGAGCGAGCCACCACAACGGCGACAGAAGTTGCGAGCCGGCTCGTTGCCGGCGCCGCACTGGCCACACACCCGATCACCTGGCTGCAGGGCGCGGGGCGGCGCCGAGGTGCGGGGGTCGGGGCGAGGGGCGGCGACCGTGCGGGTCGGCTTCTGGGCGATCGGCTCCGTGGCGACACCGGCCGCATCGGAGGACCCCGAAGCCGAACGCTCGGGTCCCATCACCCGCGTCTGGTCGAGGGCGGCGGTGGCTTCCTGCAGCTGCTCGGCGCCCACGCCGGGGTCACCGAGCGTGCCGTCGAAGGTCGGTGCCACGACGTGAGGCAAGGGGGCGTCCGTCGCGGTCGACTTGGCGGCCGTGACCGTGGCCGTCGGTGTGGCTTCCGTGCGAGCCGGCGCCGGGTCGACGATCTTCTCGCCCACCCACTCCAGGAACTTGCCGCAGGAACCGCAGAACTCGTCGTCGTCCTCGTTCTGGTGGCTGCAGCTCGTGCAGACGATCATGTCGGGAGCACCTCGAGGTCGGCCACCACGTGGGCGGGGATGAAGCGGCGCACCAGCTGCGAGAGCCGCCCGACGTCGATCGTCTCGTCGGTTCCTCGCACGCGCACCACCACTCGGTTCTCGGCGCTGCCGGGGATGGCGCTGCCGGGGGAGCGGCCGGAGGCGACGGCCCCGGTGTCCTCGATCTCCGGGATCACGCCCGTGTAGGCCTCGACGAGTGCGGCCAGACCCCGAGCGGTGCCGGCCCAGGTGTAGAGCTCGCCGGCCTTGGCCACCAGCCGTCGCCGGCGCGCTTCAGGCAGGTTCTCGTCCAGCTCGATGCCCACCCAGGACGCCAGCCACTCCACGAAGTCCAACGGCGCCAGCTCGGGGTCGAAGTAGGCGTCGAGGCTGTCGAGCACCCCGAGCACGGGTGCCAGCACGTCGTCGAGCCCCGAGGTGAACCGCTGGGTGAAGTCGTCGTCGTGATAGAGCCCCGGCAGCAGGAGGCCGATTGGGTGCGGGGACTCCAGCCCTTCGATCAGGCCACGCACCTGCCACCTCCCGTGCCGGCAACCCGGGCATCGCCAAGTCGAACGGGGCGCATCGTACCGTCGCCCTGCCTAGCCCGGCCGCACCATGACCTGGTGGTCATAGGAGAAGGCGAGGTCGTTGGGCCCGAGCTGGATGCGGTCGGTGCGCTCGCCCCGGGTGCGCTGCACCGGGTCGGCCGGGAAGAGCCGGATGTCCTCGACGAAGTCGACGCCCCGGACCCGCTGCAGCACGGCGAACACCTCGCCGCCCACCACCGCCCGACCGAAGGGCCAGCCGGTGCCGGCCGGCCCGCCGGTGAGCGGATGGAAGTGGGCGTAGAGGGCACGCAGCGCGTCCTGCTCGAGCTGGCGTGGGTCGTAGCGATGCACGGAGCGGAGGGCGGCCACGACCGACATCGCCATGTAGCCCGGCGGTTCGATCACGACACGGGCTCCGAGGGTGCGCCGCTCGTCGATGTGCAGGCGGAGCCGCTCGTAGACGTCGTCGTGGGGCACGAGCTGCGAGAACTCGAGCGCGCCGTTCGGTCCGTCCTCGACCTGGGGAACGATCAGCACCCGGACACCGCCGGCGTCGGTGCCCTCGCCTCCGGCCGGCACGCATCGCGCCCGACCTACGTCCGCAGCCGCTTGCAACGCCAGGTGCTCATAGTCCTCCGCCGTGACGGCGCGGTGGCGGGTCTTGAGCAGGATCGGCCCACGCACCTTGGCGTTGTCGATGTCCTCGCCCTCGGTGCCACCATGTGCCGCCTGCCGGTTCGTCACGGAGCGGATGAAGGGCATGGGTGTCGAGAGCAGGGCCAGAGCGCCCCGTGCCACGTTGCCCCGCCTACCCCCGCCGGTGCGGTACTCGCGCACGCGCACCGGTAGGCCCTTGTCGGGCACCTTCCCGTAGCCGGTCAGGCTGCCGTCGGGCTGGCGCACCGCGGGCCCGAACACGACCGTGCCCGACGTCTCCTCGATGAGGAAGTGCTGATCGGCCGGTCCGCTGGCCGAGAAGTCCTCCACCTGCGTCCACTCCTCCCAACCGGCCTCCAAGGTGGAGACCTCGAGCGTGTAGGGAGCCTCGCCCGGCACGACGGGCCGGTGCTGCAGCGCGAAGCGCTGGGCGGGGATGCCCTCGCTGATGCCCACGATCTCGTCCCGGATGATCTCCGCGTTCACGGCCACGGTGGTGCCGCCGCTCGTCCAGGCCGTGGCGCGGTGGACGCGCGGCGAGGACGTGTAGGCCGGCTGCCACTCCTGGTTCGGCACGACGCGGCAGCGGAGCCACCCCGCATTCATCTTGACCACGCCGGCATGGGCCCGATGAGAGGCCGGCACGTGCAGGACGATCTCGCCGTTCCGGTTCAGCCCGCCGGTGGTGTCGCGCTCGAGCTCGCACTCGACCCAGCTGTCGCCGTCCCAGGCCTCCCAGACGAGGGGCGGGTACCGGGGGTCGACGCCGACGCCCTCGATGCTGCACACCAGCTCCAGGGTCACCGCGTTGCGGGGCACGGCGTTGGAGAGGCCGATGTAGAAGGCGTCGCCCGGCTTCGGCACGCGGTCGAAGCAGAGCACGGGCTGGTCGTTGTCGAGCGCGCCCGTCTCGTCCACCTGCGTGCCGTCGATCTCGGTGGCCACCAGCGTGCGGGTGCACGGCACGATGTCCAGCGGCTCGACGGCCGAGAAGACGACCGGCTGCTCGTCGACCCGCAGCGTCTCCACCTTGGTGCCGGTCGGCACGGTGATGGTCTCGGCCTGCGGCGCGGTGAGCCAGAAGGTCACCGGCACGCGAGCGGCCGTGGGCGGCCGCAGCCGCATGCCGATGAGCTCGAGGAACTTGACGTAGTTCCGGTCGGGCACGCGGTTGAGGCGCCACAGCAGCTGGTCGACCATGTAGGCGAAGGTCTCGATGAGCGTGACACCCGGGTCGGAGACGTTGTGGTCGGTCCACTCGGGACAGCGCTGCTGGACCATCCTCTTGGCATCGTCGACGAGGGACTGGAAGTCACGGTCGTCGAGGTGGGGCGCGGGCAGGGACATGCCGGCTACTCCTCGCTGGGGATGGTGTAGAAGGGGAACACCAGGTTGCGCGGGTCGTTGGTGCCGCTCACGCGGTAGGTGATGTCGATGTACATGGTCGACGGGTCGGGGTCGGCGTAGCGGACGTCCACGGCGTCGAGCTCGATGCGCGGCTCCCACCGGCTGAGGGACGCCCGGACCTCGTACGCGACTCGACCAGCCGTCGAGGCGTCGGCCGGGGCGAACACGAGGTCGTGGATGGCGCAGCCGAACTCCGGCCGCATCGGACGCTCGCCGTAGGCCGTGCCCAAAATCAGGCGGATGGCCTCGCGGATCTCGTGGTCGTGGCGCGACAGCGCCACCGACCCGGTGGCGTCCACCCGCACCGGGAACGACCAACCTGCTCCGACGAACTCCTCGGCCATCTTCCGGCCCGCCTAGTTGATCTTCACGAGGGCACCCTGGATGGTCAGGACGGCCGCGGACTTGAGCTCGGACGGGGCGTTGCCGCTCAGCTTGAGCGCGGCGTCGGCGGTGACGGTGGTGTTGAGCCCCTTCACGGTTGCGTCGGCCGTGGCCTCGACTCTGACGTTGAGACCCTTGACGTTGACATCGCCGCTCGTGGCCTCGATGTCGATCTTCTTGCCCTTGAGGGACATGTCGCCCTCCGACTCGAGGGTGATCTTCCCGTTGTTGGCGGCCTTGATGGTGACGTCACCCTGGGCGTCGACCGTGATGGTGGTGCCGGCCACGTCGAGCTCGAGGGAGAGCTTGTCGTCGTGGCTCGCCAGGCGGACGCTCTCCGCTCCGGCCTTGTCCTGGAACACCAGGCTGGCGCCCTTCTTGCTGGCCAGCCACCGGCGGTTGACCTTGCCGTTCTCCACCACGCTCGCCAGCTCGGCTCCGGGCCACGGCTTGTCCTTGCCGTTGTGCACGCCGCCGAGCACGTAGCCGCGCCGGAAGTCCCCGCGCTCGAAGATCACGAGCACCTCGTCGTTCACCTCGGGGAGGAAGAGCATCCCCGTGTCGGCGCCCATGCCTGGCTGGCACACGCGCAGCCAGTCGCTCTCGAAGTCACCGCTGCCGTTGAGGAAGTCGGGAAGCTTCACCTTCACCATGGGTACCCCGGCCGGCTTGAGCTGGGCGTCGCTGCTCGGGTCGTTGTTGGACACCACCCCGACGAGAGCTCCGGGCACCGTGGCCGCCGGTTCGCCCAGGCGGCCGGCATCGAGGTCGCCCCCGGACACCATGGCCAGGAGGGACCGGTCCCGCGTGCCCGCCGCCGTGAATCGCGTCTCGTAGCCACCGGCGTCGTAGACGTGCTGGGTCGAGGTGAGGAAGTAGCTGCCGTCCATCTTGGTGGAGCAGTGCACGAGCTTGATCGAGGACCCGGCCACCAGCTTCGGGTCACCGCTGGCCAGGCCGTCCACCTCGACGAAGGCGTTGCTCAGCTGGTCGAGCAGGGCCTGGGCCAGCAGCGTGGCCTCGGCCTGGCTCTCGACCCGGTTGCCGCTGGCCACGAACCTGGACGGGCCGAAGGCGGCCGAGGCGATCGATCCGCCCGTCGAGCCCACACCCGGCGTGGCCATCGATGCCGGGGTGGTGGCCGTGCCGACGACGGCGACCTTGTCGGCCACGCTCCAGCTGCGCACCTCCACCGAAGGCACCTGTGAGCCGCTCGACATGGTGTAGAGCAGCCGCCGCAGGTTCATGCCGGGATCCAGCTCGATGTCGGCGTGGCCGGTGATCGGCTGGCCCGGCGGGGGCGGCGCGATCAAGTGGTACTTGCCCTTGGACACGAAGAACAGACGGCCCCAGGTGCGGGCCAGGCCGGCGCAGAAGTCGGCGTCGCTCTGCTCGACCTGGGCGATGTAGGGCTGCCGGGCGTCGATGGCGTGCACCGTGCCGGCGGTGAGGCCGGCTGCGTCGCACACCGTCTTCACGGCGTCCGAGGGCGATGCCTGCACGAAGACCTTGGACTTGCGGCCCCGATGGAGCCGGTGACCCTTGTCGAGCGCCCGCACGATCGTCACAGCCGGCAGCTCGTGGCTGTACTCGCGCTCGAGAGAGGTGATCTCACCGTCGAAGATGGGGCCGTCCTGCGTGCCGTCGATGGTGACCGAGACGGTCTTACCGATGCTGAACCGGCCGTCGTCGGCGAGCGAGTGGTCGTGGTCGCGCAGCTCGAGCGTGCACTGGTCGGGCACGCTCAGGCTGTTGTCGATGAGGGCGCGGATCAGCTGGCCCTGCATGGCCGGGGGTAGCGGCGCGCCGTCGAGAGCGACCGTGCACTGCACGATCGGCAGCGTGCTGGTTCCCTGCGCCGGCTCGGCCGTGAGCTGCGGCATGTCAGCGCGCCGTCATCAGGCGGGCGGCACGAGGATCGTCGTGCCGGGAGGGATGCGCATGGGGTCGTCGATGATCGGGTTGGCGTCAGCGAGCACTCGCCACCTGGCGGGCGAGCCGTACTCGGCGTAGGCGACGGAGGCGAGGGTGTCGCCGGCCACCATCTGGTGGCTGCGGTTGCCGGCCACGCCGCCCGAGGTCGGGTTCTGGCTGCCGACCGAGTCCGGCATCTCCTTGATCGTCAACGTGGCCGTTCCCCGCACCGGCGCGCCGGAGGGGCGGAAGAGCGTGTACTTCACCGCCACCGTCTCGACGTAGCCCTTGAAGGCGATGGCCGTGCCCCACTCGAACCGCACGTGCGGGGCCGACGGCTTCTTCTGCTGGGTGGACTGGGCGTCGGGCACCACGCACTTCATGAGCTTGGCGACGGTCGAGCTGATGTCGCCGGCGTCCGTGTCCGTGGCGTCCAGGAACAGCTCGACGGTGATCTGGGCCGGCTTGGGGCCCTTGAACTCGGCGGGAGCCACCTTGTTCTTCTCGGTCTCGACCTTCCACTCGGCGCTGCGCGTCAGCGTCCAGTCCTTCGGGTTGAAGGGGAACGTGATGACGTCACGCTCGGCGGGGTTGCCACCGTCCTTCGGCTCGAGGATGGTGAGCTTGGCCTTGGTCAGGGTGGTCTGGCCGGTGGCGGACACGTCGTCAGCCCTTGAACTTGGTGGCTTGGCCGGGCTCGATGAAGCCATGGTGCGCGAGCTCGAGGCTCTCGGTGGCCATCTTCAGCTGCTCGATGTTGAACGACGGACCGGTCCAGCGCACGGGCACCATGTCGAGGAAGCCCCACTGGGCGATCTCCTTGCCCTCGGAGTCCACGGCGACGATCTGGCCGGTGGTGCGCGTCACCTTGGTCGCCATCCCCGTGAACCAGGTGGCCACCTTGGCGCTGTCGGCGTTGATCGGCCGGCTGAGCTTGATGTTGGTGAACTTCAGGCGGCCGGGGAGCTGGTGGACGAAGAGGTTGTTGCCGCCTTCCTCGCGGGTCTCGACGCTCGTCTCCATGCCCATGCCCTCGAGGCTGTTCCAGAGGCCGATGTTCATGCCGTCGAGGAACAGCTTGAAGCGGATGGCCAGCGCCGGGTCGGTCGTCGTGACTGCCATGTCAGGCCCCTTGCCTAGAACCCGGCGCCACGGCCGGCGCGGTCCATCTCGCGCCGGAGCTCGGCGCGGAGCTTCCACCGGATGCGGTCGTAGAGCTGGTTCGCCATCTCGTCGAGGTTCCCGTCGGCTCCTGTGACTCCCGTCGCTGCGCCGGCTCCGGCGGCTGGCGAGGGAGTCGCCGATACCGGTGCGTCGCCCACCACGGCCCGTTGGATGTGGTGGTCCTGGCCGAGGCTCTGGGGCTCGGGGTCACGCGCCGCCGAAGGGTCGAAGACCACTGATCCGTCGGCATCGCGCTGCGCGACACCGGCGTCGATGGCGGCCTGCCCGGCGTCGGTCCAGCCCGCCCAGGGGTTCTCGGGCTTGGACGCAGGCGGCGCGGCGAGCGACAAGGTCGGTGGGGCCGCAGTTCCGCCGAAGGCTGAGCGTTGCACCGTCTCCGCCGGCGTGAGCGCCGGCGTCGTGGTCCGCGCCGCCTGCACGGGTGACGACCGCAGTCCGAGGAGGGGGTGCTCACCTTCCCGCACGGAGTCGAACCTGGGATCCGCGTGCGGCGCACCGACGGTCTGCAGGGCGGTGCCTCCGCCGCCGATCGGTGGTGCCATCGACACGCCGCCGAGTGACGTCTCCCGCTGTACCGGCACCGTCGCCCGGACGGTGGCGGGTGTGCTGAGCGCGAACGGGCCGGCGGTTGATCCGCCGGTGTAGGGCATGCCGGCATCGAGCTGCGGCGGGTCGAGCACCGGGAGCGCCGGAGCGGTCTGCTCCGGGCTGTCCGCCGGGGCGACGACATCAGACGAGTGCAGCCGGGGCACGTGCTCGTCGCGGACCGGTGCCGGTGCAGGGACGTCCACCTGGGGAGTCGCCGCCGGAGGGACCACGGACGTGGTGGGCACGGCCGGCGGAGCGACGAGCGGCAGGTCGGTGCCACGTTCGACAGGCGGGAGGGGAGCGCCCAGCCCCAGCCGAGTGCCCTTCTCGCGGCCGGCCGGCTCGGGGCGGGTCGGTTCAGCCGGCCGCGCCACCGCGGCGCGCTGCAGCGGCGGGTGGGGCGCCGTCGGGAGCGCGGCGCTTCCCGTGGCCGGTTCGCCGGGTCGCTTGCCGGCCGCCTCCACCGCGCTCAACACCGTGCTCTCCGCCTGAGGCGATTCGGGCATCGACGAACCGGCCTGGGATGACGGCGATGTCGCGCCCATCACCGGGCTCGGGCCGAGCGGACCAACGTCCGCCGGAATCGACGTCTCCTCCGCCGTCGTCGGGCGCTCGACGAACGCTGCGGGTCGGTTGGGCGGGACGGCGGAGCCGGCCAGCCGGCGAACGGCCAGAGGTTGGATGGGCGGCTCGAGGTGCAGGGGTGGAGCGGGGGAGCGGCCCGAGGCGGCACGTTGCACCGGTGCCAACGGCGGGCCTTCCAGGCCCTCGACGCCCTCCGACCGACTCCAGGGCTCCGCACCGCCGATCAGCGGTACCTCCGGCGCGCCCGTCGTGCCCGCGGCCTCAGTCACGAGAGCCGGCTCATCGACCGGCGCCATCGGCTCCTGCGCGATGGGGTCGGCCCGATCGACGCGGGCCGCAGGGGCCGGTCGACCCGGCGGCGGGCCGCCGCCGGCGAGGGGCCGGGCTGCCTCGGGCTGGGGCGCGACCACGGGAGACACCGCAGCCCGTTGCACGCTCTCGAGGATCGGCTCCACCGACGGGAGCCAGCGGGTCGGTGAGGGCACGTCTACCGACTCGCCGCTGCGCCTCGGCGCCCGGAGGGTGAGGTCGACCTGACCTCCGTCCATGGGCACCGCCGATGTGATCGGGGCGATGGTGGTGGCCAGACCGGCCACCGTGCCCGAGGGCGCGCCGGCCGAGACGCTGTGGCCCAACGGACCCGTGAAGCTCGGGTTGTGATGGCTGGGCATGATGTCGCGCACCGTCGTCGACCGGAAGGTGGTCGGCGCCGGGCCCACGGTTCGTTGGATCGGCGCGAGCAGCGACCAGTCGCCGGTCGGCCGGGCCGGCGCCCGCTCGACGTGCTCTTCCGTCGCCGGGCCGGGCGTGGCCGACCGGCGAGCTTCGTTCGGCTCGTCGCGCCACCAGCGGCTGGGGGGCCAGATCGCCACCGCTCAGGCGGTCTCCTTGGCCATGGCGTTCAGCCGCTCGTTGATCCTGGCTATCTCGCCGGCGAAGCGCCGCCGCAGCGGGTGCTCCATGTCGAGGATGTCGTCGAGGGGCCAGTGGAAGTGAAAGGCGACGTACGCGGCCTCCTCGTAGAGGCGGTCGGCCGCGTACGTCACGATCCCCCCGAGCCACCACCGGCCACGTCGACCGAGAACTGGTGTTGGCAGTCGGGGCACTGCACCGCGGCGCGGGTGTGCCCCTCCTGGTTGATCCGGCGGTAGAGGTCCTGCAGGAAGGCCAGGTCCGACGCGAAGAGCTTCTCGATGATCCCGTCGTGCAGGTAGGCGCCCTCGTACGGGCCGAGGCGCGTGATGACCCGCTCGAGGAGGACGACGGTGAGGTATGCGGGTCGTTCCTTCACCCGGGCGTCGTAGAGGGGGAGCAGCTCGTCCCTCGCCGTGGCGAGCCGCATGGTGCCCCGCCTGTGCACGTTGCCGTCCGCGTCGAGATAGCCGCGAGGCAGCTCGAAGTCGAACTCCGTGCGAAGGGGTGCGGGGGCGGGAGGAGCCACGGGCGGACCGTCGAGCACCGTCATCCCGTCGGAGTCCATGAGCGAGCTGGAGGTCCCGGGGATGCTGCGCCTCATCACGTCATGATCTCGAGGGACTCACCCTGGATGGTGAGCTTCTCCTCGACCGCGTTGTTGGCGCCCGCCGCCATCTGGGTGATCTCCAGCGCGCTCGGCTGCGCGTTCTTCACCACGTACTTCCGCACCACCGCCTTGCTCGTGTCGTACACGGTGACGGTGGCGTCCTTGCGGGGTACCTTGCCGTCGCCCACGTCCTTCATCCACTTCTCGAAGGTGTCGCTGTCGGTCAGGGGGCGGGTGAGGGTGACGGTGACGGGCTTGGGCCGCCCGGGGATCTTGCGGAGCACGTAGAGCCCGTCAGAGGTCTGGGTCTTGACCTCCACCATGTCGAACTCCTGCTTCAGGCCGGAGACGTCCTTGATGCCCTTGATGGTGTAGCCGTCGACCGAGAGCCCGAAGAAGGCCCCGATGACGGAGTCGAAGTTGTCCAGCAGTCCCATGTGGTTCTCTTCCTTCTAGGAGGGCGGGGTTACTCGGAGACGAGGGAGACGCCGCCCTCGAGCTGCTGCAGGCGGAAGATCACGAACTCGGCCGGCTTCACCGGCGCCACGCCGATGTCGCACACGACCTGGCCGGCGGAGATGCCCTCGGCCGGGTTCGTCTCGTCGTCGCACTTGACGTAGAAGGCCTCGTTCGGTGTGTTGCCGAACAGGGCGCCGCGACGCCACTCCATCACGAGGAAGCCGGCGATGGTGCGCCGGATCTTCGACCACAGGTCGCGGTCGTTGGGCTCGAACACGACCCAGTCCGTCGCCACCTGGATGGACTTCTCGAGGTAGTTGAAGAGCCGGCGGACGTTGATGTACTTCCAGGCCGGATCGCTCGACAGCGTGCGGGCGCCCCACACCCGGATGCCCCGCCCCGGGAAGGCCCGGATGCAGTTGATGCCGACCGGGTTGAGCAGGTCGTGCTCGTTCTTGGTGATGTTGAGCTCGAGGGTGATCGCGCCGCGCACGACCGCGTTCGCCGGCGCCTTGTGCACGCCCCGCTCGTTGTCGGTGTTCGCCCAGATGCCGGCCATGTGGCCCGATGGCGGCACGAAGATGTTCTGGCCCGTCAGCGGGTCGAGCACCTTGATGCGCGGCCAGTAGAGGGTGGCGTACTTGGAGTCGTAGCCGGCTCGGTCGACACGCCACTCCCGGATCTGCTGGGCGTTGAGCCCCGGCGGTGGGTCGAGAATGGCCATGCGGTCACCCATGAGCTCGCAGTGGGCGATCATCGCCAGCTGCACGGCCTGGAAGCCCTCGGCGTCGATCATGCCGCCCTCGTAGGCGGCGGTGAGGTCGGGCACGCTGAGCATCGTCACGTCGTCGATGGCCTCGAGGGCCCCGAAGCCGGTGCGGTCGGCCACGTCGCCGACGTAGTCCTGCGGCTGCAGCCGGGCGGGAACGGGGGAGGAGCCGCCGCCCGCGAGCTGTACGTTGCCCCGCACCGGGCGCTCGAGAGCCGCTCCGGCCGAGGTCTCCTCGATCCGTATGAGCTTGGACGCCGTGTTGACCACGGTCACGGCGTTCTGCTTGCCCCGCTTGGTGGAGAGGTTCTCGTGCGTCTCCTCGACGTTGATGCCCCGCTTCACGACGAGGTTGAAGACGTCCTCCGGGACACCCTCGCCCTCCGGGTAGGTGACCTCCACCTGGATGTCGTTGCCGGCCGGCCCGGCTTCCACCGCGTTCACGCGGTAGGGGAGCTCCTTGCCACCGGCCGCCGGCAGCTCGGCGCGAGCGGGCGGCACGGCCGAGTCGCCGTCGCCGCCGACCCGCACGATGTAGGCGATCCCCCCACCGTTCTGGAAGTAGCCGTACACCGCGTGGGCCAGGTACGACCCGGCCATGAACTCGCCGAACGTCGTCACGAACTGGGTCCAGTTGGTGACGAGGGTGGGTCGGTTGAAGGGACCGGCAGCGGCCAGGCCGACGAAGGCCGCGACCGCGGTGCCCACCCCTTCGATCGGCCGGGCGCCTCCGTCGAGCTCCTCGACATAGACACCAGGGGACAGGTACTGAGGCATGCGGCTCCTCCTCGACCAAGACGGACGAGGCAGCGTCGCCCATGGCGGCGTCCACGTGAAGGGCCTACGGGACGGCCAGGGGGAAGCGCAGGTTGCACCAACGGGCAGCAACACGGCCGGAGCCGATCATCCGGCGATATGGTCCGGCCATGGCGCTCGCCGTCGAGTCCTCGTGGGACGGGCGCTACGACGATCGTCTCGTGGCTCTGCCCGACGGTCGTTGGGCCTCTGCCACCGACCGGGCGCTCACCCGGTGGGACGTCGACGGTCCGGGCGATCCGGTGGTCGTCGACGAGCCTCGCCGAGGGCCTCTCGTCTGGCTGCCTGCGGTCGATCAGCTGGCCTGGGGACCCGCACTGGCCGACGGCAGCGGGCCGGAACCGTCGTCTCTCGCGACCGCGGCGCTCCCCGAGCTAGCAGCATCGGCGATCCGTCACTACCGCGTGGCGCTCGGCACCTTCGAGCCCCTCGGGCGCAAGGTCGTGCTCGCCTTGGAGCACCAGCCCAGCCGGTCCACTGCCGCCGGCAGCCGTACGGGGCCTCGCACGCGGCTCGCAGTCGTGGACCGCGTCCGGGGCGAGTGCACCTCCATGCTCGGTGACGATCTGGGCGAACCAGGGTGCGTCGCCGCAGGTGCCGGCTGCGTGCTGGTCGGCCTGCCGGGGCGCGTGATGGTGCTGCCCGGAGGTGACCCTGGCACTGAGGTGCGACTCCCGGGGGTGGCGGCGGCCCGGGCGCTTGCCGTCGACTCGGCCGGCATCGACCCGACCGGTGTCGCCGCGGCCGCCTTCGGCGACGGCACGGTTGCGACCTGGGCGCTCGGCGCAACGTCGGTGTCCCCCCGGCCGGCGCACGATGGAGCGGTGCTCGCACTGACATGGGCGCCCGGGGGACGCGCGCTGGCGACAGCGGGGGCCGACGGGATGGTCCGGTGCTGGACCACTGGCGGCAAGCCCTCCGCGGAGACGGATCTCGGCGATGCCGTGACCGCGGTGGCCTGGCTGGCCGATGGGCGGTTGGTGGCGAAGGTCGGCTCGAGCGCCGGTCGGATCGTCGTGCTGGCCGCTCCCTGAGCCAGAACGGGCGCCGGCCCGACCGGCGTTCAGGTCACCCGCACCTCGCGGACCCAGCTCCGGTGCACGAAGCCGGTGCCGCCGCCCGGCCGGTCGACGGCCAGCCAGGCGCCGGACCGGCCGAAGACGTACAGCACCTCACCGGCGGGGACGTTTCCCGGCAGGGGAGCACCCATCGCCGGCCCCCTCCTCAGCCGCACCCCGAACGCCGTGACTGCGCCGTGGCGGGTGACGGACTCCACGTGGGCATCGTTCGTGCCGTCGCCATCGGTGTCGAAGTTGGCCGTCGGGCTGGCGGGTGCCACGGCCGCCGCGCCCCCTCGGAGCCCCACGGTGACCAGCACCGCGTCCTCGTCGTCAGCCCCGCTGAGCCCGTCCACCGTGGTTCCCACGGGCACGGCGATCCGGCCGGACCCTGTCGCGCCCGCCCGCAGGAACGCCACCGCGGCCGCGTTCCTGCGCCCGCCCGTGGCGCCGTAGAGGGCCAGCTTGGCCTGGGCGCTCGTCGGCGCGGCGGCGGAGGCCCGTGGTAGCAACGCCGTCATGGACGGTGCCAGCCAGTCCACCGACAGGTGGTTCTGCACCGCGAAAGCCGTGGGGAAGGTGTCGAGCAGCGCCATGAACGGCGCCCGGTGGCTGTGGTCCTTGATCATCCACGCCGCCTCGATGGCGATCTGCCCGGTGGAGGGAAGGTGCGGGTAGAGCGGACCGAACACCTGGCCGAGCTCCGCTCTGCTCAGCACGTTGACCAGGCCGCCGACGCTCTCCGGCTTCTGCTCGCTGACGTGGTCGAGCTCGGAGAGCCCGGTGGCGCCCGACGTGGCGATGCGGTTGATGAAGGCGATGTTGTCCGGTGCGGCGAGGAGCAGGTCGAAGACCATGTGCACGACCCGGTCGTCCCATCCGGCGATGGGGCGGCCGACCCGGGCGCCGACCCGCCGCAGGCACTCGGCCCGGTCGACCGCCCAGAGCGCGACTGCGGCGCGGATGCAGCCCTCGGCCTCGGTGCCGTGCTCGATGTAGTCGCCCCGGTTCGAGGTCGTCGCGAAGGGGTCGCCGGCGACGGTGCCGTGCAGGGTGCCGGTCGGGTTGCCGGCGTGGTCCGTGGCCATGTACGAGCCGGCGCCGACCGACGAGACGTTGCCCTCGACCCCGATGCCGGGTGCCATCTGGCCGATCCGCCCCGCCAGGCTGGGCGAGGTGCGCAGGCTCCGCAGGATCATCGCCTTGGCTCGCGCCGGGTCGGCGGGGAGGTTCGCCTCGACGCCGTCGGCTGCGGTGAGGCACGCGTTCAGCAGGATGTGGGCGTCCGGGCCCGGCGCCATGCGCGCCACGAGGCCGCGCAGGAAGCGCTCGGAGCGCGCGCGGTTGGTGTCCAGGTCGATCGAGTCGCTCCGGAAGGTGCCGTCCGGGCGCTGGCTCCCGGCCAGCTGGATGCTGCGCGTGTTCCCGTGGCCGGCCAGCATCACCTGACCGATCTTGCCGCCCTGACCTTGACGTCTGGCGACGCGGCCGACCTCCGCCCCAGCGGCCTCCAGGGTGGTGGCTCCCTCGATCATGATCGTCAGGTTGCGCCGGTGCTGCACCGTGGCCATGAGGCCGACGTCGCGGGCGAAGGCGCCGTTGTGGTCGGAGCCGGAGTGCAGGATGATCAGCAGGGGCCGGGCCCTGGTCACGTCGGCCTCGTTCGTGACGAGCGTGTCGAGCATCGGTGCGAGGAACCGGTGGTAGTTGCGGACGTGGGGCAGCACGCCGACGTAGCTCACGGGGTTCTTGCCGTCCGTGCCCACCATGGCCAGGTAGGACCGGACGTCGGCGCCGTCGGGATCCTCCAGCGCCGGCCGGGCCCGCCGGTAGTAGGTGGCGAACGCGTCGATCTCGGAGGCGGTGACGAGGGCACGGAACTGTGCCTTGCCGGGGTCGTTGGTGCCCATGACGAGGTGCAGGAGGGGCTTGGGGATGGCCGCTTCGAGCTGGCCGAGAGCCTCGCCGTCCCGCAGGGCGTCGGCCAGCACGGAGGTGCGGTCGAAGCCCGCCGTGTCCGTGGCGGCCACGCCGCGAGCGAACGTTCGCAGCTGCGTCCGCACGGTCGGGGTCAGGTTCGAGTCGGCCACGTCCTTGACGTTGAGGTCGCCCAGCCCGGGCAGGGGAGCCGGCGAACCCGACCGGGCGAACTCGAGCACGCCGACCAGCTTCGTCCGGTCGGCCGGAAGCAGGGCAGCCTGGCGCGCCCAGTCCGCCTGGGCGTTGGCATGCGCGTTGAACCCCCGCAGGTCGAGGGCCTCGATCTCGGCCTGGGTCTTGGGCGCGGCGGCGACCGGCGTGGCGACAGGTGGGCCGGCGCGCTGCACCACCGGCGCAGTGCGCGTGGCCAGCAACGAAGCGGTAGCCCGGTTGCCGGCACCGGACTGGAGGCGCATGACCGTGGCGACACGCCCGGCGGCGGGTGTGCGGACGGCGCGCCCGGTGACGCGATGCGGACTTGCCGGCGTCGCGACGCGCGCGCCCCCCGGCGTGGTCGCCTCCCTCCGCACGTCAGCTCCTCCCATGTCGCGATCCCGTCAGCCCTACGTCGGCTGCAGCTCCTCTTCCTCCTCGGGCGTGGTTTCCTCGCGCTGCACGTGCAGGGCCTGCAGCGGCTCCTCTTCGCCCTCCTCCGTCGCCGCTTCACGCTGCACGGAGCCCACGACGCCGGCTTGGGCTTGGGCCGTGCCGGACGTGCCGGACATGACCAGGTCGGCGGTGTGCGCGGCCTCGCGCTCGAACCGGTCGGAGGGGTCGGACACCTTCACCCCGCCCCCGGTGGGAGTGCCATCCACCGGCCCCTTCGACTGCTGCACCACGTGGGTCAGCTCGTGGGCCAGGGTCCGCTGGCCGGCGGGAGTGTCGGGCTGGTACGTGCCTTCGCCGAAGACGAGGTGGTTGCCGACGGTGTAGGCATGCGCGCCCATGGCCTTGGCCGAGCTGGCCGAAGCGGCGTCGTCGTGCACCTGGACGTCGGAGAAGTCGTGGCCCAGCCGGGCGCCCATGTCCGTCGCCAGGTCGGTGGGAAGGGAACGGCCGGACGACCCCACCACCGCCTTCACCGACTCACCCGCTTCCTCGTCCCGCTGGGCCATCAGGCCTCCGAAGGCCGCGTTGCCGGCGGCCCGCTGCAGGTGCAGCGCAGCGGAGCCGGCGAGGGTGTCCGGCCGCCCGTGCTGCAGGGCACGTGCCACGCCGAGCTCGTCGTGGTGCGCCGCGTGCTCGTCCTCGGCGCGGTGGAGCTTCTGCGGCGAGCTGGCGTCGAGCTCGAAGTCGAAGTTGGGCATGGCCACCTCCCGGGTCGGCGGACGGCGCGAAGTGTACGGCTGGCGCCCGTGCCCAGAAGGGCAGAGAGTGCGGCTGGCGAGCCTCGGGGGCGTCAGCTCATGGCCAGGGAGAACCATGGCCCGAACTCCGACTCGACGCAGAGCCGGCCGAGCTTGCGGTACTCACGCTGTGTGGCTCGCATCAGGTCCGCCATGGTGACTGGGCGTTGAGCCTCGGCGGCCAGGTAGGCGGCGGTGATGGCGATGGAGCGGATGTTCCCGCCGGAGAGCTCGAAGCGGGCGGCGAAGTCGAGATCGACGTCGTCGGCGCGGGGAAGGGCTGCGCCCAGGCAGCGGTGCCACAGGTGCCGGCGGTGCGCAGGGTCGGGCATGGGGAAGTCGATGACCGCATCGAGCCGGCGGGCGAACGCCTCGTCGAGGTTGGCGCGCAGGTTGGTCGACAGGATGGCCAGGCCGTCGAAGCTCTCCATGCGTTGGAGCAGGTACGCCGTCTCCATGTTGGCGTAGCGGTCGTGGGCGTCCCGCACCTCGGAGCGCTTGCCGAAGATGGCGTCGGCCTCGTCGAAGAGCAGCACACCGTTGATGCCGTCCGCCTCGCTGAAGATGCGCTCGAGGTTCTTCTCCGTCTCGCCGACGTACTTGTCCACCACCGTGGCCAGGTTGATGGCGTAGAGGTCGAGGCCGAGCTCCCCGGCGATCACCTCCGTCGACATGGTCTTGCCGGTTCCGGAGTCCCCCGCGAAGAGGGCCGTGATGCCACGCCCCCTGCCGCCCCCGGGCCGCATGGCCCACTCGTCGATGACCCGGTCGCGGTTGCGGGCGCGAGCCGCCAGCTCTCGCAGGCCGGCCAGCGTCGAGCCGGGCAGCACCAGGTCGTCCCAGCGGACGGTGGGCTCCACCCGCCGGGCGAGGATCTCGAGGCCGGCCGCGTTCTGGGCGCGGGCGCCGGCGCGCAGGCCGTCGGCGGTGATACCACGGTCGTCGACCACCGACTGCAGCTGCGCGGCTCGCGCCGCTCGGAGCACCTGCTCCGGCGTGAGGCGGAAGTGGCGGGTGACGTCGCCGGCATCCAGGCCGTCGAGCGCCTCGCCGTCCAACGAGGCTCTCCAGAGGTGAGCCCGCTGCGCGGCCGAGGGCGCCCGCACGTCGACCAGCACGGGCACGTTGCGGCTCCATGCCGGCTCCCAGGTGCACCGGCCGATGAGCACCACCGGCACGGGCAGCTCGGCGAACGCCCGCACGGCCGGGGCCCCCCGCTCCACGAGAAGCTCGATCGGCCCGGCCACAAGAGACCCGCCTCGCAAGCGGGCCTCCCGGGCCGCCGTCCGCGCCACGGCGGCCGGGTCGTCGTTGGGCGTGAGCCGGCCCAGGTCGAGCACGACGGCCAGGCGGGCGAGCGCGTCGAGGGCGGCCACCGCCACGGCCCGCCCGGTGGAGCCGGGCTTCTCCCGCAGGTAGCAGAGGACGGCGCCGCTCTGTAGGGCTCGGGCGACGTCGTGCTCCTCACCGCCCCCTTGCGCCGGCACGTCGACCAGCAGCTCGGAGAGCTCCGGGTCGGGGTGGTCGCTGCCCAGGAGGTGCGCGGCAACCCGGTCGGGCACCTGCAGCGAGCGCGTGAGGTACGGGCGATCGAGGTCGTCGATCGACAGGAGGCCCCCACCCACCAGTGGGCCCCGCCGGCTCAGCTTCTGACGCGCCGGTGCAGATGCCGGCGCGAGCCCGCAGAGCTCGAGCGCGAGGCCGATGGTGGCGCGTCGTCGGGTGACGTCGTCGTGCAGATAGCCGTAGAGGCGCTCGAAGCGGCTGTCCATGTCGGGTGCGAGGGCGGCGACGAGCAGCTCGACGTCCAAGCCGTCGAGGCTGAACTGGCGGCCCAGGCGGCGGAGGCGGAGGTCGGCGCCCGCCGTCTCCTCGGCGTCGGCGGTCGCCTCGAGCTTGGCCAGGAAGGCTTCGACCTGCGGGTCCGACGGCGGGAGCGGCACCGTGCCCTGGAGGATCCGGTCGACGTGCTCCTCGCTGAGGTAGAGCCCCCGGAAGGGGTCGTCGGCGGCGGGATCGGCCTCTCGCCGGACGGCGACAGCGTGCCGGACGCGGGCCTCGAGCACGGCCATGCGCCCGAGGAGGTGCGCGACCGAAGGTTCCCGGGTCACGTGTCGGTCGTCCCCCGGAAGCGGAAGACGCGGCCCGGGTCGTCGTCGGCGCCCGAGCGCACGACCTCCTCCTGGATGTCGTCAGCCTCGGGTGCCGGCACGGCCACCCGGCGCGCCCCACGCCGTGCCGGCCCGCCACCGCTGCCGCCACCGTTGACGTTGAGCCGCGGGCGCTCGGTGACGAGAGGTGCAGCCACCTCGAAGCGGTCGAGGTCGATGGGGATCATCACGACCAGGTCGAGCGACGGCTTGAGCTCGCCACCGAGTGCCGACCAGACATCGGAGAGGGCGCGGTCCTCCGGTGGCGGCAGGGCGATGGTGATGTCCAGCGGCCAGCCCTGCTCCTGCAGCCCGCCGGCGAGGTCGGTGGCGAGGATGCGGTCGTGCCTCAGGAAGCAGCCGAGCATGGCCGACAGGAGCCGATGCTCGTCCTCGGCCCGCTGGGTCCACGCCGTGACGAGGTACGAGAGCTTGAAGATGCGGGGCATGGGGCGGCGGCCGCTGATGCGCCCGGCCTCGTCGTGCACGTCGACGATGCCGTACTGGCGCCGCTTCAGGTCCTCACGGATGTCGTACAGGTAGACGTCGATCGTCGGTGTGTTGCGCCGTGACGCCCAGTCCTTCGTGGGCGCGTCGAACACCACCTCGATGTCGCCGCCCTTGATCACGTCCCGCCGAACGAGGTTGCGGATGGTGTCGTCCACCTCGTGGATCATCGAGCGGAGCTTCCTGGCTTCTCGATGAGGGCGACCGGCGTAGCCGCCATCTCGGCGCCACCGGGCTGGAAGACGAAGTCGTCGCCGGCCAGGCGCTCGCGGAGGAACTCCTCGTTGAGCACCATGTTGTCGAAGTCGCTCCAGATGCGGGCATCGTCGGCGCAGCTGTAGCGCTTGCAGACGCGGGGCCGGTCGTCGTAGACGCCGCAGTGGCCGTTGGAGCGGTCGTTGTGCGAGCAGAAGCCCTCGTCGGTGTGACGGATGACGTAAGGGTGCCCGAGGTCCCACTTCACGCGGCCCAGCTCGATCTCGTCGCTCGACAGCGGGAACCGGAGCTGGCAGCACACGGCGCCACAGATCGGCAGCCGAGCAGCACAGTCGACCGGGGCGTCGGGGGTGTCGGGGGCACCGTCGTTGTCCTCGCGGATCACGACGGCCGGCCATTGCGTCATGCCAGGGCTCTGCGCGCGCTCCGCCGCGGCCTCCTCCACCTGCTGGGCCTGCTTGGCGCGCACCTGGGCGCCCAGCTCCTCGGGCGCGATCACGCCGCGCTCGAAGAGGAGGTCGAGCAGGGCGGCCACGTACGCCTCGATCTTGCGGCGCTCGCGCCCGTGCTCCTCGAGCGTGGCCTGGGTGAAGAAGCTGTCGCGCCGCATCTGGCGGTCGAGGTCGTCGACGGGGTCGACGTTGCGCCTCTCGGAGAACTGCAGCCAGTCGAAGGTTCCCACCCCGGACCTCAGATCAGTCCCTGGCGCACCGCGTACGCCACCGCATGCGACCGGTTCCGGAGGTTGAGGCGGGCGGTCACGTCGTGGACGATGTTCTTGATCGTCCGCTCCGAGTAGGCCAGCTTGTCGGCGATCTCGGCGGTGTCCAGGCCCTCGGCGACCAGACGGAGCACCTCGATCTCCCGCTCGGTCATGCCCGAGAGGGTGAGTCCGCGAGGTGCGAGCACCTGGCGCTGCAGTCGCCCGACGTGGTCGAGGAGCCGGCCGAGCAGATCAGCCGGCACGCTGCCGTCCCCGTTGCCCGCGCTGGATATGGCGTCGAGGAGCCGTTCCGGCACGGCGTCGCTGCGCCGGAGCAGGCCGCACGCGCCCGCCTCCACGCCGGCGATCAGGCCGGCATCGTCGAGGCGCGTCACCACGAGCACCACGCGGGGGATGCCGTTGCGCTGCAAGGCCCGCACGACTCGGCTGGTCTCCTCGTCCACTTCGTCGGCCACCACCAGGGCGACCCGGGCCTGGTCGACCTCGCTCTCCTCCACGACCCGCACCTCTCGGCGCCCGCGGAGCTGACTGGCCAGCCCGGCCTGTGAGATCGGGTCGTGCGCGTACACGAACACTGGAACCGGCTCTGCCATCCCGCCTCCTGCTCTCGGGGCTCGTGCCCCTGCGTCGGGATGGTGCAGGTCGGTCGTCATCGGGCACTCCACGAGGAATCAACGGGCAGGTCACGGTGCCTCAGGCCCTGCCCCTTCGTCCCGCTCGCGTCAGTGGAGCGGGTCTACCCTCCCGCGGATGGGAGCCGCTGCGTCGCTGAATCCGTCCGCCCTCTCCGTGGTTCCAGGCGCGGTCACCCAGACCACCGTGCGCGTGCGCAACACCGGCACCGTGGTGGACGAGCTCACCCTGCACGTCGTGGGCCCCGCAGTGGGATGGGCGACCGTGGAACCGGCCAGCCTGTCGTTGTTCCCAGGGGCAGACGGCACGGCGGTGGTGAGCTTCGCCCCGCCTCGCTCGGCCGAGGTGGGCGCCGGCGTGGTGGCCTTCGCCGTGCGCGTGCAGTCCAAGGAGGACCCGCAGGGCTCGGTCGCGGAGGAAGGCACGATCGAGGTCGGTGCCTACGCCGACCTGCTGGCCGACCTGGTGCCCCGCACGTCCCGTGGCGCCCGGGGGGCGGCCTACGAGCTGGCCGTGGACAACCGGGGCAACACCAGGGTGAACGCCACCATCCGAGCGGTCGACCCGGACGACCAGCTGGAGCTGGAGGTCGACCCGCCGGCGCTGGTGGCCGAGCCCAACACGGCCAACTTCGCCCACGTGAAGGTGAAGCCGCGCAAGACGTTCCGCAAGGGGCCCCCGCAGACGCGCATGTTCCAGGTCTTCGTGGAGGCCGACTCCCACCCGCCCGTGATGGTGCAGGGCACCATGCTCCAGGAGCAGACGATGCCCCCGTGGCTCAAGCGCGCCGCACTGGCGGGGGCGCTCGCCCTGATGGCACTTGCGCTGCTCTGGTTCGGCGTCGGCAAGCCTGCGGTGAGGTCAGCGGCCAAGGAGGCGGCGATCGAAGCGGTGTCGCCCACCATCGGAGACGGCTCGGGCGGTGATGCCGGCGGCCCGAGCGGGAACGGCGGTGCCGACGTCGCCGTTGCCGATGCGGTGAGCGGCCCCGGTGGGGGCGGGGGCGGGCCCGGGTCGCCGTTCGACGCGCGCCTGTTCCTCACGGACGACGGGTCGGTCAGCTTGGAGGTACCGGCGGGCCGCGTCCTGCAGCTCACCGACATCGTGCTCCAGAACCCGGCGGGGGAGAGCGGCCGGCTGCAGATCCGCCGGGGCAACACGCCCCTGCTGGTCGTGGAGCTGGCCAACTTCCGGGACCTCGACTACCACTTCGTCTCGCCGGTGGTCTTCACGGCCGGCCAGCAGCTGACGCTCAACGCTGAGTGCAGCTCGCCGACCTGCACGCCGGGCGCGTACTTCACCGGCTTCCTCGTGGCCGGTGGGTAGATGGCCCCGGCTTCGCGTCGGCCTCGCTCTTGCGATGCTGGCCGCTGCCGTCGGGGGCCTGCTCGTTCATGACATCATCGGCGCGCAGGTGCGACCCCAGCCGGTCATATCGCTCACGCCCTCGTGCGGGTCGAGCCAGACGTTCGTTCGACTGCAGGGGAGCGGCTTCACCCCGTCCAACGCGTTCCGCTCCGCGCCGGTGGACATCTACGTCAACAACGAGCTCTACCACCAGGAGTCGGGCCAGCGCCCCGGGGGCACCAACGGCACCATCGACTTCAGCTTCACCCTCTTCTCCAGCGGCAACGGGTTCACGCTGGTGCACACGGTCGACGTCGCGTCGAGGGTCAGCTCGAACGTCGTCCGCTTCCGCGTGCCGTGCGGGGGAGCCGAGGAGCTTTCGTTCGACCCCCCGTGCTTCACGCCCGGGGCCCGCACGTCGCTGGTCGTGCGGGGCACGGGCTTCTTCCCGGACTCCGCGGCGTACGTGTACTACGACTCCACCGACTCCGAGGTCTCTGCCGATCGGCGGATCCGCATCCCTGTCCGGGCCAACGGGTCGTTCGTGTCGAGCGACGGCAACCCGACCGGCCCCTTCCAGGTCGTGCCGCCCAACCGCCCGGTTCCGGTGTACGCCAACGACCTGGGCGGCTCGCAGGTGCTCGCCACGTGGGAGCCGTGCCCACCGCCGACCACGACCACGACGACCAGACCTCCCCCTCCGACCACCGCTGCACCTCCGACGACGAACACGAGCCCCACCACTACGGCGGCGCCCGCGACCACCACGTCGACCACTGCGCCGCGTCCACCCGCGTCGCTCGTGGTGACGCCCGTGCTCGGTCCCGGTGGCTTCGTGACCTCGGCCGAGGGCCGCGGCTTCCCGCCCGGAGCGGTGTCGCTGTCCTGGGACCCCGGCATCGGGGGGGCATCGGCCACGGCCGGCCCTGACGGCACGTTCCAGGTACCGGTGCTGGTGATGCCGCGCGACCGCAACGGTCCGCGGCAGCTCGTGGCCACTGGCGCGGGCGGTGTCAGGGCGTCCGCCGACTTCCTCGTCGTGCCTTCGACCGTGCAGCCGTCAGGCGACGACGTGACTCAGATCCGGAACCGCCGGCTGGTGCAGCGCTAGTCGGCCGAGCCGCCTCGTTCCTTGAAGAACGAGCTGCGGTAGTGGCGCAGCTCGGCCACGCTGGCGCGGATGTCGTCGAGCGCCCGGTGGCCGCCGGTCTTCGGTGGCGCGGAGGCCAGGGCCTCCGGGTACCAGCGCCGGCTGAGCTCCTTGATGGTGGAGACGTCGACCGAGCGGTAGTGCAGGTAGTCCTCCACGTCGGGCAGGTACGCGGCCAGGAAGCGCCGGTCGGTGCCGATCGAGTTGCCGCAGAGGGGCACCGTGCGGGGGCTGCCGATGTGGTGGCGGAGGAACTCGAGCGTGGCTGCCCCGGCGTCGGCCAGGGTCACCGTCGAGCCCTCGATCTCGCCGAGCAGCCCGCTCTTCACGTGCATCGCCCGCACGAAGTCGTCCATCTCGGCCAGCTGTTCGGGGGTGGCGGCGACCACGAGGTCCGGACCTTCGGCCACGATGTCGAGCTCGTCGTCGGTGATCAACGTGGCGATCTCCACGATGACGTGACGGCCCGGGTCGAGGCCGGTCATCTCCAGGTCCATCCATGCGAGCATCCGGCGATGGTACGCCCACGCTGACGACGCACTCCCTGGCTCGTAGGCTCTGCGCCGTGGTGAGCATCCCGATCGTGGTCCTCGATCCCGAGCTCGGCCGCCCGAGCTACGCCCGCTCGGGTGACGCCGGCGCCGACCTGGTGGCCCGGACGGGCGTGACGCTGGCGCCGTGCGGTGGGCGGGCGCTGGTGCCGACGGGCATCGCCGTCGCCATCCCCGAGGGCCATGCCGGGTTCGTGCAGCCCCGCAGCGGTCTGGCCCTGCGTCACGGGGTCACGGTGCTCAACAGCCCGGGACTGGTGGACGCCGGCTACCGGGGTGAGCTGCAGGTCCTGCTGGTCAACCACGACCCGACCGAGGCCTACACCGTCGAGCGGGGGGACCGCATCGCCCAGCTGGTCGTGCAGGCCGTCGAGGCAGTGGACTTCGAAGCCGTCGACGAGCTACCGCCGTCCGAGCGGGGGCCGGGCGCCTTCGGCCACAGCGGGAGGTAGGGGATCATGCCTGAGCTGCCGGAGGTCGAGGCGCTGGTGGGCTTCCTCGGTGAACAGGCGCGAGGACAGGTCTTCGAGAAGGTCGCGGTGGGCGCCCTCTCGGCGCTCAAGACCTACGAGCCACCCGTCGACGCGCTCGTCGGGCGCACCGTGGTCGACACCGAACGGCGCGGCAAGTTCCTGTTGATCGACACCGACGGTCTGTGGCTCGTGCTGCACCTGGCACGAGCGGGTTGGGTCCGCTGGAAGGACCTGCAGCCGACCGCACCGGTGAAGCCGGGAGGCAAGAGCCCTCTGGCCCTGCGAGTGCGGTTCGAGTCCGGAGCCGGGTTCGACGTCACCGAGGCGGGCACCGAGAAGCGGCTGGCGGCCTACGTCGTCCGCTCGCCGGAAGACATCGACTGGATCTCCTCGCTCGGACCCGACCCGCTCGATCCAGCCTTCGACCTGGCTGCGCTGGCGACGTTGCTGGCGTCCACGAAGGCCCAGGTGAAGGGCGTGCTCACCGACCAGTCCCTCATCGCCGGCGTGGGCAACGCCTACTCCGACGAGGCGCTGCACGTGGCGCGGCTGTCGCCCTTCCGGCCCGCCAACAAGCTCACGGCGGAGGAGGTGGAGCGCCTGTTCCTCGCGCTGCGCACGGTCCTGAGCGATGCCGTCGAGCGCTCGCGCGGGCTGCCGGCCAGCGGCCTGAAGTCCGAGAAGCGCTCGGGCATGCGGGTGCACGGGCGTGCGGGGCAGGCATGACCCGAGTGCGGCGACGACGTCCGCTCCGTCTCCTTCGCCACCAAGTCTCTGCAGTACTGCGCCGGTTGCCAGACGGGCGGCAAGCCGCTGGCCGACCGCCGGTTGTCGCGTCTCATCAAGTGAGGCTGTTGTGCGACCCGCCAGCCCCGTCGGATAACATGACCGAGGTCAGGCGGTAGTAGCTCAGTTGGTAGAGCGCGACCTTGCCAAGGTCGAGGTCGCCGGTTCGAGCCCGGTCTACCGCTCCAAGAACAGCCTCCCCGGGGTGTGCCTGGCGGAGTCAGCCCTCCGGCGAAGGGATGATCCGGAGCCGGGCCACGGCCGCCGACAGCCGGTGCCAGTGGCGCTCGTCGGCCTCGGGCGGTCGTGCGTCGAGCGGGTACCACGCGGCCTGCTGCCCCGGCTCGCTGACGAGCGGCTGGGCCGGGTCGGTGAAGAAGGCGAAGGCCAGCCCGTAGGTCTCGATGGTGGAGGTCGCCCACCGATCGACCAGCACCGCGCCCGAGTGAGCCGGCACCACGTCGACCAGGCCGGTCTCCTCCCGTAGCTCGCGGAGCACGGCGTCGGCTGGGTCTTCCTGCGGGTTGACCCGGCCACCTGGTGGAAGCAGCCGCTGGAACCGGGGGTGGGCGACGAGCAGGACGTGCTCGACGTCCGGGTCGAACACCCAGGCCCAGACGATCAGCTCGCCGGGCAGCAGGGTGGGGTCGTCGCCGGCGGCGGCCCGGCGCAGCCGGATCGAGGCTCCGTCCTCGTCGACCACCACGGCTCCCAGCGCGGCGTCGACCCCGGGGACGTAGCCGGGGAGGACGGGCTCCCACGCCGCCAGCGACCGGATCTCCCGCTCGACGTTCTCCCGGGCCGGCTCCTCGAGTGGCCGCATGGGCTGCGTGCGGAACAGGGGCTGGGACAGCAGCGCCTGGAGCACCTTCCGCCGGCCGGTGCGGAAGGCGGCTTCGGGCACGAAGGCGTACTCCTCGCGCACGGCCGCCGCGTAGGCGGCGTAGTCGAGGGGTGATGCCGCGAGGATGGCGAGGTCGGCGTCGAGCAGCACGGCGGCCTCCACGTCACCCTCGTCCGGCACGTGAGCGGCCGTGGCCAGCACCATCTGCTCCACCCTCGCGAGCAGGGCGGAGGCGGCGCCGCGGGCAGAGAGCGCGGCCACCGCCAGGTCCGCGCTCCGACGCTCGTTGTCGGCAGCCCTCGGGTCGTAGACGGCGTCATGGAACCAAGCCGCCAGCAAGGTCGCCTCCGGCCGCTCGAGCCCCACGCGAGCGGCGAGGTCCTCGACCTGCTCGACCACTGCGGCCACGTGGGCGACCGAGTGGTAGTGCCGGTGCGGCTCGCGGTAGCGGCCGACGAGGTCGGCGAAGAGCCCGTCGTCGACCAGCCCGAGCCGGTCGAACAGCGCGTCCCACCTCGCTCGGAGGGCGGACACCAGCTCGGGTTCGGGCACCAGAGGCCGCACCCTACCGGTGCCCGCTGCGAGCTGGGCTTCGACGCCGGCCGGGCGGTCGGCTGTGGCAGCCTGCGGCGGTGGACGCGACCGACGAGCTCAGGATGCTGGCGGACGAGCTGCGAGTGATCGCCACCAGCGGCATCCACTGGACCGCCGAGGATCCGTACAACCGCGACCGGTTCGAGCGGCTGCAGGAGGCGGCGGTTCGACTCTTCGCGTTCGCAGACACCCGATCGCTGGACGAGGTGAGGCGTTCGGTGCTGACCCAGCTCACGCACAGTGCGCCGGTTCCGTGCGGGGACGCAGCCGTGTTCGACGACGAGGGTCGCATCCTCCTCATCCAACGGGCGGACGATCACCTGTGGGCGATGCCCGGAGGCCTCTTCGAGATGGGCGAGACGCCGGCTGAGGGAGTCCGTCGGGAGGCGCGGGAGGAGACCGGAGTCGAGGTCGAGGTGCTCGAGCTGGTCGGCGTCTACGACTCGCGGCTCTGCGAGACCCGCTTCCCGGTCCAGCTCTACCAGTTCGTCTTCCTGTGCCGGCCCATGCACGTCGGTGCCGCGACCACGCCGCACGAGGCCTTGGACGTCTCCTGGTTCGCCCAGGACGAGCTGCCGCCGCTGTCGCCCGGCCACACCGTCCGGGTGCCCGACGCCTTCCGGTTCCTCCGGGATCGCCGCCCCTTCTTCGACCGCCCCTGACCATCGCGGCCGGGGCGGGTCAGGTCAGAGGTTGCGAGAGCGCCAGAGCACGGCAGCCAGGGCCACGGTGACCGTGGAGACGATGAGGGCGGAGATCCAGCCCTCCACGTCGTTGGACAGCAGGATCGTGCCCAGGGCCGTGCCGATGCCAACCACGCCGGCCGTCGCGATCAGCCGCACCAGCACCGACTCCGCGGTGGGGCGCGCCGGGCGCGCCGGAAGGAAGCCCGGCTCGACCGACTTGGGGGCGGCGGGCTCCGTGGGGCTTGGCTTGCTGGTCAGCTCTCGGGGCTCCGGATCATCCATCAGGCCAGCCTGGCAGATGCACCAGCGATCGACGACGATGCGGACCCATGGCTCAGTAGGGCCCGGGGACGTGTTGCTTGAAGCGCTCGGCCGCCGTGCGGTCACCCTGGATCCGAAGCGTCGGGTGGGCGGCGTCGAGGCGGCCGAGGGCGAACAGCGCCACGGCGGTGTCGTCGCCGGAGATGGTCACCGTCGCCATGTCGGCCGGGCCGAGCTGCCAGGCGGACCCCGTCCACTCGAGGGTGACGTCGAAGTGCTCGTGACCCACCAGCCGGAAGGCAACCGGGTCGGGTGGGGGCGTGCCGCCGGCGGCGAGCACCGGAAGGAAGGCGGTGAGGGTCGCGGTCACGCCCCGCATGGCGTCACTCGTGACCGGCCGCGGCGTACCGAGGGCGCTGAGGAGGTCGTGGCCGTGGATGGCCACCTCGTTCGTGATGACCTGGAGCAACAGGGCGAGGGGTGCCGGGCCGAACGGCATCGGAGCGATGCGGTGGAGGTCCGCTTCGGTGGCGGCGTCGATGCCGGCCAGGAGGAAGGCGTGCTCGGCCTGAAGCGCAGCCACGAGCTCCGCCGGATCACGTTCGGTGACGGGTGGGACCGCGATCGTCGTTGTGCTCCCGGCGTGCATGGCGGCCAGCCCGGTGCCCTCCAGCCGCTGCCCCCATGCGAGGTGGGCGACGAGGTCCCGGACCGTCCAACCGGCGCACGGTGTCGGAGCGTCCCAGTGGTGCTCGTCGAGGGTCCGCAGGGTCCGGAGTGTGGCCCCCACGCCATCCGCAATGGTTCGGCGGGCTTCCTCGAGCGTGAGCATCAGCCATCTTGCACGATGCGTGCGAGCGCGTCGTCCGTGTGGCGCACCAGCCGCGGCGCCCGAAGTCGCTCGTGCTGGGCGCGGGCGGCTTCCAGGAGCGCTCTCGCATTCGCCGGTGCTCCGGTGAGGGCAGCCAGGAGGCCGAGGTAGTGGTCGGCCGAGCCGATGCAGCCGGCACCGGCGCCCATCACGAGGATCTGGCCGCGCCATGGCTCGAGCAGCGCCTGCACGGCCGCCGCCTCGCGGGCGGCCCCGAGCTCGGCCACCCCTTCGGCGAGCAGCCCGAGGAGCGGACCCCGGGATTGGTCGTTCGGGAGATCGGCGAAGCCGTCGGCGCTGAGGCGACCCAGGGCAGCCACAGCCGCTGATCGGTCGGCGGACGCCTCGAGCGCGACGAGCAGCGGGAGCCCGGCTCGGGGGTCGACGTCGGCCCACCGGAGGAAGGTCGGCCTCATCTCCTGCGCCAGACCCTGCTCCCGCAACAACAGGAACCGCAGGAAGTCGTGCACACGGTCGACCGCGTAGTACCGGAGCCGTCGAGCCCGCCGGCGGAACTCCTCTATGGCCGCCTCGGCTTCCTGGAGGTTCCCGTCGAGGAGGGTGCGCTGTGCGTGCCACATCGGCGGGTACCAGAGGTGGAAGGGTTGGTTCTCGGCCAGCACCCGGGCGACGAGCTCGTCGTGCAGCTCGTCGGCCTCCTGCCGTTCCGAGGCGGCGAGCAGGTCGGTGAAGAGGGCACGGCCCGACTCGATCCAGAGCTCCGGATCCCCGGACGCCTCTGCCGCGGCCAGCGCCTCACGGGCCATCGGGATGCGTTCGGGGAGGCTCGGCGGGTCGAGCCGCTCGGTACGCCACGCCAGCAGGGCGTACGCCAGGGCGGCAGGCTCACCCGCCACCCGTGCGAGCTGTACCGCCTGATCCGCCGTGGCCCGTGCCTCGGTCGAGCGGCCGCCGAAGGCCAGGGCGCGGGCCATGGCGCCCAACATCTGGACGCGCCGGCCGCTCACCTCGTTCGGCGTCGCGAGCAGCGCCTCGTCGAGCAGCCCGATGCCGGGGTCGGCTGCCGATCGAGGCGCACGCGTGGCGAAGAGCGTGTCCTCGTAGCCGAGGGCCGCCGCCGACATGACCTCGGTAGAGCCCGTGCCCGCGGCCGCCGCGTGTGCCGCTTCGTAGGCGGCGAGGGCGGACTGGAGGAAGCCGGCCCGCCGGCGGGCGTCGGCCTGCTCGAGGAGCAGCTCGGGCCGCACGGAGGAACCTTTGCCCGTGGCCGCGCATGCGTCGACAGCCCGGTCGAAGAGGACCGCAGCCTCCTCGAACGCACGCCGCTGCGTCGCCGCCCTGGCCGCCTCTTCGGCCAACGAGGCCGCCACAGGCGCTTCGCCCGCCTCGAGCCAGTGGTGCGAGAGGGCGGCGAGGTCGTCGGGCGTGGTGCGCGTCAGCACCTCTGCGGCCCGCCGGTGCAGCTGCCGCCGGCTCCGCTTGAGCAGTGCGTCGTAGACCGCCTCGTGCACCACAGGATGTGCGAACTGCCAGCGGTCTGCCTGCTTGTCCACCAACCCGAGCGCCAGCAACTGCTTGAGCACGACGGCTACGTCGGCCTCGTCGTACTCCGACACGGCGGCCACGGTGGCCGCGTCGAAGGCCCGCCCGAGAACGGCGGCGGCCTCGGTGACGTCCCGTGCTCGTGCAGGCAGGAGGTCGATGCGGTTCAGCACCACGCGCTCGAGGGTCGGCGGCACGACGAACGGCACGGAGGGATCGTGCTGCCAGCCGTGGGCTCCTGCGGTCACCGCTCCGCTGTCGGTGAGCGCCCGGAGGAGCTCCTCGAGGTAGTAGGGGTTTCCCGAGGCGCGATCCAGCACCGCCTGCTCGAGGTCGATGGGCAGGGTGCCCGCGCCGATCGCCTGGTCGAGGTACGTCTTGGCGTCGTCTTCGGCCAAGGGACCCAGCTCGATGAACCAGGCACGATCGAGCAGCCCGCTCCTCGCCATGTCCGCCCAGCCGCGCAACGGGTGCACGTCGACCGGCCGGCCCATGAGGACGAGGAGCACCGGCAGCTCGTCGAGGCGAGCCACGAGGTGGTCGACCAGCGCGAGCGTGGGCTGGTCCGCCCACTGGAGGTCCTCGATCACCACGACGGCGGGCTGCTGGTTCGCCAGGAGGAGGAGTATCCGACTCACGGCCTCCGCGACCCGGAAGGGCGCGAGTTCGGCGGCGCTCTCGGGCGACCGGGGGAAGGGCTGACGGGGCGGAAGGCCGAGCACGAGGTCCACTCCCGCGTGCACGTCGTCGTCCGAGCCCCCGAGGATGCCGGCGAACGCCTCGGCGGCACGCGTCGCGATCTCCTGCGGAGGTGTGCCGGGGCCGATCTGCAGCCACTGCTGGATGAGGCGCCGGATGGGTCCGAAGGGCACCGTGGACTCGTAGGAGGCGCAGTGGAGGTTCAGCCAGCTGAGCCCCCCGGACTGCTGCCACGCGAGGTGCCGCGCTTCGTCGAGCAGCCGGCTCTTGCCCACTCCCGCGTCGCCCAGCACCACGACCAGACCGCTCTGGCCGGAGAGTGCCGTGGCCATCGCCGCCTCGATCACGGCCAGATCGCTGCCCCGACCGATCAGGGGACGGCGATGGCGCTGGCCGGGAGCCGGCAGGGCGACCGTGTCGGTGACCGTCCAGGCGCGCACCGGATCGGCCTTGCCCTTCAGCTGCAGCTCGCGCCGCTCGCCCCACACGAAGCTGCGGACGGCCAGGCGTTGGGTGGCATCGCTCACCAGCACCGTGCCCGGCTCCGCTGCGCCCTGCAGGCGCGCCGCGATGTTCACCGTGTCTCCCGTGGCGCCGTACTCCACTCTCGAACCGGCACCTACGGGACCGAGCACCACCAGCCCGGTGTCGATGCCGACTCGGACGTCCAGCGTCACTGCGGTCGACAGCCGACGTCGGTGCTCGGCCACGGTCTGGATGATGTGGAGCGCCGCTTGGATGGCCCGCTCCGGGTCGTCCTCGTGGGCGACCGGAGCGCCGAAGAGGGCGAGGATGCCGTCGCCCGCCAGGTCCTTCACCGTGCCGCCCAGCTCTTCGACGACGAGCACCATCTGGCCGACCGCCCCGCCGACGACCTCCATGGCGTCCTCCGGGTCGAGCGTCTCGGTGAGGGCCGTTGAGCCCACCAGGTCGGCGAACAGCGCCGTGACGACCTTGCGCTCCTGTCGCATGCCCTCGGGCACCGCGGGCATCACCGACTACTGCTTGTACTCAAGGCGGCACCGTTCTGACCAGGGAGAATGCGATACATACGCCCTCTGACCTGCGGTTATGCCTCTCATCTGTGGTCGTCAGTTCTCAATGGTTCTCGTCCTAGTGAGGACTCTCGGAGGACCGCTGAGGACTGGCTGAGACTGCAGGTGGGCACCCGCCCGCTCACGCAGTTGCTTGGTGGGCCGGCAAGCGAAGGTCGACCTCATAGCCTTTGGTGGACGAGGTGATGAGCGCCTCGCAGCCAGGCACTGCGCCACGGGCGATCAGCCGCTTGACGAGTGTCAGGTACCGCTCGGCCATCGCACGGGTGACCTCGCCGACCCGCTCCCCATCGATCTGGACCTCCACGGTCTCCTCGCCCTGGTACTTGCCTCGTTCCACCTGGCACATCGCCAGAGATGCGGCGACGAGCACCGGCACGTCCTGGCCGTGCCTGGAGAGGACGGCCTGATGGCGTTCCTCCTGGGTGACCGTCACGGTCCGGTCCGCCTCGAGCATCTCGAGGCCGGCACACGAGTTAGCGAGTGAGAGCCGCGCCGGCGCGCCGAGGTGGAGGAACACGCCATAGGTCCGTTCGCCCCCGCCCATGATCCGAGCGGGGCACCAGCCCACCTGAGCCTGACGCTGCAGCTCGAGCAGAGCCGGCTGGTACGTCGCTGCGACCTCCCGAGCGAGGTAGCCAACCGTCTGACCGCCAACATCGATGCGGACAGCGTTCGGGTCCCAGGGGTTAGTCGGCTCGGGCATCACGGCCGCAGTGCAGTGGATCGCATCCGCCAGGTCCGTCGTCGTTCGTTCGTTCGCCGCCGCTCTGATGGCCGGCTGGTAGTTCGACTCCCCGACGACTGACACCCGACCGTCGGCGCTCAGGCGCACCATCTGCGAAGCAGGCGGCACAGTCATGACCTGCGCGGCCGGGCCTCCCGGTACGTCCGATGCCTCGGCCGGGTCCTGACTTCTCGGGATCAGGATCGCCTCGATCACTTCTGCCGATGACGATGGTGACGGAGCCTCGGCGGCTCGAGCCGTGTTGTTCGACTTCCGCCCCGGGACGACGATCCCCCGTGCCTCCAGCCGGTCAAGCAATCCCACGACGACCCCTTCTGCCAACAGGAACCGTAACCCACACCTCGACGTCGATCTTCCGACAGATGGCAGGGGTCCGGACCGGTCATGCTGTAGCGACGGTTCGAAGAGCCGCCGTGGGCGCGTGACAGGGAATCGACATGCTCGCAGGGATGCTGACCCGGAAGATGGCGCGTGCAGGGCTGGTATTGCTCGCCGTGACCTTCATTGGCTTCGGCGCCAACGCGCTGGCGGAGCGGAAGGTCGTGGATGACCCGACTCGGCAGATACCTCGCTACGACGCCGTCTCGCCCGAAGAAGTCGGGACGACTGTGCACCACGTCGTGAGGTACATCGGCCTGT
>CADCTF010000058.1 GCA_902805655.1 uncultured Acidimicrobiales bacterium | reverse complement strand
GGGGGGAGGCCGGCCCCGTGTTGGTCGACCCCGTGCGCGCCGCGCTCGCCGAGCTGGTGGAGGCGGTGGAGCAACGACCGGAGGTGCGCATCGAGCCCGCGCAGCTGGGCGAGCACGCCGGCGCCATCGGGGCGGCGCGCCTGGCGCGGGGCCTCGCGCCGTGAAGGTCGGGATAACCCTGCCGCAGTTCCGGCGGTCACCGGACGACGCCCTCGCCGCCGCGTCCGTTGCCGAAGCGAGCGGCCTCGACGGCGTGTTCGTGTTCGACCACCTCTGGGCCATCGGGAAGCCGGATCGGCCTTGCGTGAACGCCTATGTCCTGCTCGGCGCCCTCGCCGGGGCGACCACCCGCGTGGCGGTCGGGTCGCTCGTCGCCCGGGTCAGCCTGCTGCCCAACGCCACGCTGGTGCACAGCTTCGAGACCCTGCACCGCATGCTGGGCGACCGGCTCATCGCCGGGCTGGGCACGGGCGACCGGTTGAGCGTGTCCGAGAACGAGGCCCTCGGCATCCCGTTCGGTCCGCCCGACGAGCGCCGGGCCGACCTGGCGGAGTGCTGCGACGGACTGCGAGCGCGGGGCATCCGCACCTGGGTGGGGGCGTCGCAGCGCTCTCACGCGACCCGGGATGTGGCCCTGCGCACCGCCGACGCCGTGAACTACTGGGATGTCGACCCGGCCGTCATCGCGGCGGAGCGCGACATCGAGGTCACATGGGCCGGGCCGCCACCAGCGGGCGGACCGTCGGCCGCCCACCTCCGAAGCCTGGCCGATGCCGGCGCCTCGTGGGCCATCTACGCACCGGTGTACCCCCCCGGAGACGGCCGCTCCATGGTGGAAACTGTCGCCAGCGCCGCAGGCGGGCTGGCATAACCTCCAGGTCATGGAGTTCCGCCGTATCAACGGGCTGCCGCCCTACGTCTTGACGATCATCAACAACCTCAAGACCGAGGCCCGTCGAGCAGGCGAGGACGTGCTGGACTTCGGGTTCGGCAACCCCGACATCCCCTCCCCCGACATCGCGGTGGAGAAGCTGGCCGAGGCGGCTCGCAACCCGCGGAACCACCGGTACTCCCTGAGCAAGGGGATCCCCAAGCTGCGCGAGGCGGTGGCGGACCTCTACGCCCGCAACTGGGCCGTCGACCTCGATCCGGAGACCGAGGTCATCACCACCATCGGCGCCAAGGAAGGCCTGTCGCACCTGATGTGGGTGCTGCTCGGGCCGGGGGACAGCGCCTTCGTGCCGAGCCCCAGCTACCCGATCCACATCTACGCCCCACTCTTCGCGGGCGCCGAGGTGCAACAGATCCGCATCGGGCCGGGGGAGGACTTCTTCGCCAACCTGGTGGAGGGCTGGGAGACGCAGTGGCCCAAGCCCCGCGTGCTCATCCTCTCCTTCCCGCACAACCCCACGACCGCCTGCGTCGACCTGCCGTGGATGCAGCAGCTGGTCGACTGGGCCCGGGAGCGGGAGGTCATCCTGGTTCACGACTTCGCGTACTCGGACACCTCCTTCGACGGCTACAAGCCGCCGTCCATCCTCCAGGTACCCGGCGCCAAGGACGTCTGCGTCGAGCTGTACACCCTGACCAAGTCGTTCTCCATGGCCGGTTGGCGGGTGGGCTTCCTGGTCGGCAACGCCGAGATCGTGGCGGCGCTGGCCAAGCTCAAGAGCTACCTCGACTACGGCACGTTCCAGCCGATCCAGATCGCGGCCACGGTGGCGATGAACGAGGCGTCGGAGTACCCCAAGGTGGTCAACGACATCTACCAGTCCCGGCGGGACAGCCTCATCGAGGGGCTCTCGCGCATCGGCTGGGAGGTCGAGCCCCCCAAGGGGACGATGTTCGTCTGGGCCCCCATCCCCGAGCCCTATCGCGAGATGGGCAGCCTCGAGTTCGCCACGCTGCTGGTGCGGGAGGCCAGGGTGGCCACCTCTCCCGGCTTCGGGTTCGGTCCGGGTGGCGAGGGCTACGTGCGCTTCGCCCTGCTGGAGAACGAGCAGCGCACCCAGCAGGCGATGCGCAACATCCGCCGGGCGCTGCCCAAGCTCACCTGAGCCGGCAGCCCGTCCCGCCCCGCTGACCGAGCAGGCCCGAACGGCAGAACATGATCGCCGCCTGGGCGACGTCCTCGGCCGGCTCCTCGCGCCCGAGGATGAACACTCGGGCCAGGTGGTTGGTGACGCCGATGATGGCGTGGCTGACCACGAAGGGGTCACCGTTCGGAACCCGGCCGGCGACCATGGCCTCCTGCACGTGGCGCATCACGTCGCTCATCGAGTTGTCGCGCCCGGGGCGCAGCAACGGGCCGAAGTGCTCGTCGGCCTGGGCGAACTCGAACAGCGACATCAGGTCCCGATGCTCCGCCAGCCAGTACATGGTGGCCCGGATGCCGGACTCCAACCGGTCGACGGGGTCGGTGGAGTCGCCCATCTCCGACTGCTGGCGGCGTCGCATGTCCAGCTGCGCCTCGCGAAGGATCTCCAGCAGGAGCTCCTCCTTCGAGGCGAAGTACCAGTAGAAGACGCCTTTGCCGACGCCCATGCCCTCCACGATCTCGGCCACGGACGTGGGGTGGTAGCCGCTCTCGGCGAACCGCGTGGCGGCGAAGTCCATGAGCTGGCGCTTCCGCTCCTTGCCTCGCTGAGTCAACCTCCGGTCCACGGCGGGGAAAACTAGACCGACCGGTCAAGTTCGACAAGGGCGGTGCCGGCGTGGCCGGCCATAGCGGACCAATACACCCGAACTGTGATCACCGGATGGACGCACGAGCGAAACGAAGCGTTCACACGTCGTCGTTAGCCTCCGAGGCATGACCACGTACGCGGTGCGCGTCTGGATGCCCGATCGTCCGGGAGCACTGGGCGCTGTGGCCAGCCGCGTGGGTGCGGTGCGCGGTGATCTGGTCGGGATCGACATCCTGGAGCGGGGCGCCGGCCGGGCGATCGACGAGCTCATCATCGAGCTGCCCAGCTCGGACCTGGTGGCATTGCTGGTATCGGAGATCGGAGAGGTGGATGGCGTCGACGTGGAGGACGTCCGAGTCCTGCCGCCGGGTGGCGTGCCCGACGCCCGACTGAGTGCGCTCGAGACCGCCGCGCTGCTGGTCGACCAGCGCGACGTGGCTGGGCTCCTGCGCACGCTGGCCGTGCACGCCCAGGCCGACTTCGAAGCCGACTGGGTCGCGGTGGTGGGAGGCGATCCGCTGGTGGCCCAGGCCACCGTAGGGAGCCCCCCACCCCCGCAGTGGTTGAGCGCCTTCGTGGCCGGCAGCTCCTCGCGTGCGACGCCCGGCAGCGGGGCCGGGACCGGCCACGCTGGTCCCGACGACATCGCCTGGGCCGCCCTTGGCTCCACCCCGGCTTCGGTCGTGCTCGGCCGCACCGGCCGCCCCTTTCGCTCCCGCGAACGAGCCCAGCTCGCCGCACTGGCCCGCATCGCCGAGCACCGCTGCGGCGAGCTGCTCTGCCAGGCCCGAGCCGCCCACCCCTCCGCCGTCTGACGCCACCCGTGATCCTGGCGCCATGCGCGCGAGAGGATCGCCCGCATGACCATCTCAGCCCGGGTGTTCGCCGCCATGTACGACCGGATGATGGCGTCGAGCGAGGAGGCGGGACTGCGCGACATCCGCCGCCGGGCCTTGGCGGGCGCCCGAGGAAGGACGCTCGAGATCGGCGCCGGCACCGGCCTGAACCTCGAGCTCTATCCCGAGGCGGTGACCGAGATGGTGCTCACCGAACCCGAGGAGCCGATGTCCAGGCGGCTGCGCGCCAAGGTCGGTGACCGGGCCAGTGTGGTCGACGCGCCGGCCGACGACCTGCCCTTCGAGGACGATGCGTTCGACACGGTGGTGTCGACGCTCGTGCTCTGCACGGTGCCCGACTTGCAGGCGGCTCTCGCCGAGATCGCTCGGGTGCTGGCGCCCGGCGGCCAGCTGCTCTTCGTCGAGCACGTGCGGTCGGAGGATGCCGGGCTGGCCAGGTGGCAGGACCGGCTGCGGCCCCTCTGGGGTGTCGTCGGTCATGGCTGCCGGCCCAACCGCGACACCGCGGCGGACCTCCGCTCGGCGGGGTTCACCGTGCAGCTCGAGCACGGCAAGCTGCCGAAGGCGGCACCGATCATCCAGCCGATGATCACCGGCGTGGCGTTGCCTCCCGGCTGAGGCCCTCCGGCGATCCGAAGGCTCAGGCGGTAGCGGCCGGCGCCCATCCGCGGGACCGCTCGACGGCGCGCTGCCAGCCCGCGTACCGACTGTCGGGCCCGTGCCGCGAAGCCGTCGGCGAGAACTCGCCATCCGACGCCCAGTGTCCGCTGATCTCGTCGAGTGACGCCCAGACGCCCTCGGCCAACCCGGCCAGGTACGCCGCGCCCAAGGCCGTCGTCTCCTGCACATCTGAGCGGTGCACGGGCACACCGAGCTGATCGGCCTGCAGCTGCAGGAGGATGTCCATCACCGACGCGCCGCCGTCGACTCGCAGGCATGCCACCGCATGCCCCGAGGCGTCGGTCATGGCCGCCACCACGTCACGGGTCTGGTACGCCATGGCCTCCACCACCGCCCGAGCCAGGTGGGCCCGGCCTGTGCCGCGTGTCAGCCCGACCAGGGTGCCTCGGGCGTACGGGTCCCAGTGGGGGCTGCCCAGCCCGGTGAAGGCCGGCACGAGGTACACACCCTCGGCGTCGGGGATGCTCGCCGCCAGCGGACCGATCTCCGCTGCCTCCCGGATGAGGCCGAGACCGTCGCGGAGCCACTGGACGGCCGCGCCGGTGACGAAGATCGACCCCTCCAGCGCATAGGTCGTGGAGCCGTCGGCCAGGGTCCAGGCCACCGTCGAGAGCAGGCCCTCGACCGGGTCCGGGCAGCTGTCGCCGACGTTCATCAGGACGAAGCTGCCGGTGCCATAGGTGTTCTTGGTCATGCCGGGGACGAAGCACGCCTGGCCGAACAAGGCAGCCTGCTGGTCTCCGGCGCAGCCGCTGATGGGAAGGCCCGCGGGGACCGAGAGACCAGGCGCGGTGACCCCGAACCGTCCGCTCGACGGCCGCACCTCGGGCAGGCAGGACGTGGGGACGCCGAAGATGTCGGCGAGCTCATCGGACCACTGCAACGCGCGGATGTCGTACAGCAGCGTGCGGCTGGCGTTCGACGGCTCGGTGACGTGCAGCCCGCCGTCGACGCCACCGGTGAGGTTCCACAGCACCCACGAGTCCACCGTGCCGAAGGCCAGGTCGGGGCCCTCCGGCACGCCCCCCTCGTGGAGCAACCAGTGCAGCTTGGTGGCCGAGAAGTAGGGGTCGAGCACCAGGCCCGTGCGCGCCCGAACCACATCCAGGGCCCCGGAGCGCTCGAGCTCGCCGCAGAGGTCGGCCGTCCGCCGGTCCTGCCAGACGATGGCGCGGTGCAGGGGTCGTCCGGTGCGTCGATCCCAGACCACCACCGTCTCTCGCTGGTTGGTGAGGCCGATGGCGGCGATGGGCTGGTCGAGCGTCGAGACGAGCTCGCCCATCGTCTCCTGCACCGTGCGCCAGATGTCGTCGGCGTCGTGCTCCACCCAGCCGGGCTGCGGGAAGTGCTGCGGGAACTCCCGGTACGACCAGCCGACGGGCCGGCCGGCCTCGTTCACGGCAAGCGCCCGCACACCCGTCGTGCCGGCGTCGATGGCCACGGTGACACCCATGCCGGGGGAACCTATCCGTCGTGCCGCTCCAGAGGTGGCCGCCGGCACGCCTCGATCCCTACGCTCTCCGCAGGTTCACGATCGTCTGCCGTGTCGAGAGGACCGCATGCGCACGCTCTTGTCGAGCTTCAAGAACTTCGCCTTCTCGGGGAACCTGATCGACCTCGCCGTCGGACTGGCCATCGGAGCTGCCTTCGCAGCCGTCGTGGAGTCGCTGGTGGCCGACGTGATCCTTCCCTTCGTCGCCGCGATCTTCGGTGCTCCGGACTTCGCCGCCCTGGTGGTGACGGTGAACGGCTCGGAGATCCGCTACGGATCGTTCCTGACGGCGCTCGTGTCCTTCCTGCTCCTGGCACTGACGATCATGCTCTTGGTGCAGGCGGTCCGCCGGGCCACCGGTCGGGAGGCGGCGGGGGCCCAAGGCAGTCGCGAGTGCGATCACTGCAGGAGCTTCATCCCGGTCGACGCCTCTGTCTGCATGTTCTGCACTCGTGACGTGGAACCCATCGTCGCCTGATCCATCCCAGCCCTCCGGCTGGAGACCTCCCTGTAGTACGACTTGGGACATGGCTCCTGAGATCCCGCCCGTGCCGTCGTACGACCTGGGCGAGCTCAACGCTCGGGGCGACGGCAGGTTCCCCGGACACGTGGGGTTCCAGGTGGTCGCCGCCGAGAGGGGGATGTTGCAGGCCCGGCTCGACCTGCAGCCGCATCACCTGGCGCCCAACGGCTACTTGCACGCCGCGGTG
>CADCTF010000057.1 GCA_902805655.1 uncultured Acidimicrobiales bacterium | reverse complement strand
GGACGCAGCCGGCAACCCGCTGGCCGCCGACCGCACGTGGACCTTCACCGTGGCCAGTGCTCCGCCTCCCCCGCCGGCCGACACCACGCCTCCCACCGTCACCTCAGTCACTCCCGGAGCGGGAGCCACCAACGCGGCCAGCACGACCAACGTCACCGCCACCTTTTCCGAGGCGATGACTGCATCGTCGATCTCGGGCTCCACCTTCACCCTGACCCGCTCGGGTGAGACCTCGCCGGTGGCAGGTTCGGTGACCTACAACGCCACCACCCGGGTGGCCACCCTCGACCCGTCCGCCGACCTGGTGGCCGGGGCCACCTACACGGCCGTGGTGAAGGGCAGAACCGGTGGCGTCACCGACGCAGCGGGCAACCCCCTGGCCGCCGACCGCACGTGGACCTTCACCGTGCGGCGGCGGCGCTGATGAGGCCCGTGGTCGTCGTCTTTCGTGAAGGGCATCAACCTCAGCGGCGGGGCGGTGACCATCGAGGGCAACCTCTGGCAGTCATGGGGCTGGCCATCACCCGGGTCTGGCTCGCGCTCGGCGGGTCGATGACCCCGGTTCGCCCGGCCTAGCGACCGGCGTCCCGGCGAAATGGAGCGGCGGCACCCGAACGGACCAGCCAGACTTCGCCGGTGGAGGGCAAGCCGGGCGGGCGGCTCGAGCAGCTGAGACGACGGCTCGGCGACGGAGCGCGCCTGTTCGCCGTGCTCCGCCAGGCCAGTGCGCGGCTCACGGTGGTTGCCGCGCTCGCTGCGGTCCTCGCCGGCGTGCTGAACCCCGTCTTCACGCTCACCTCCGGGGCGCTGGTGGCCTCCGTGGCGTCGGCCCTGGAGGAAGGAGTGCGAGCCCCGAGCCCGAGGATCCTGCTGCTGCTCGCCCTAGCCGCGGGCGTGTACGTCCTCAGCCTGGTGATGGGCCCCGTGCGCGAGTCGGCGGGCGACGCCCTCATGCGCCGGGTCGACGAGCACCTGGCCCTCAGGGTGATGTCGAGCGTGGCCCAGCCTCGAGGTCTGGCTCACCTGGAGGATCCAGACGTCCTCGACCGCATCGCGCAGTCGCTCGGCGCGGTGACAGCCATCACGCCCGGGATGGCGGCGTACTACCTGGTTCAGCTGTGGGCCCAGCGCCTCCAAGCCGTGCTCTCGGCGGTAATCGTCTTCGCCTTCTCGCCGTGGTGGGCCGTTGCGCTGATCGCCGCGCACGCGGTGAGCTACCGGCTGAGACGGTGGCACTGGGACCAGGTGACCAACGTCCTCCACGGGCGCACCGACCTGCTGCGCCGCTCCCACTACCTCCGCGACCTGGCCGTGGACGGGGCTGCGGCCAAGGAGACCCGCATCTTCGGCTTGGAGGCGTGGCTCGTGGATCGCTACCGCGTCACCGCACTCGACACGCTCGAGCCGATCTGGCAGCGGCGTCGGAACGGCGGGCTGATCTCGCTCGGCGCGACGACGGCACTCCTGGTGCTGGAGGGGGCGGTGCTGCTCGCCATCGTCCGGGCCGGGCTCGACGGCCGACTGGGCATCGGTGCCGTCGTCGTGTACTCCCAGGCCGTCGTGGCTGCGTCGAACCTCGGCGTCTTCAACGACGCCCAGGTCTACGTCAGTGAGGGCACTGCTGCGCTTCGCGTGCTGGTCGGCCTCGAGCGGGAGGTGCCGACCGTCGGCGCCAACCTCCGTGGGCACCGACCGGCGGACGGGCTGCCGCAGGAATCGATCCGCTTCCACGACGTGCGCTTCCACTACCCCGGGCAGTCAGGGGAAGTGCTCGACGGTCTGGACCTGGAGATCGCGGCCGGTACGTCGTTGGCGATCGTGGGCGAGAACGGCGCCGGCAAGACCTCGTTCGTAAAGCTGCTGGCTCGTCTGTACGACCCGACGGCCGGACGGATAACGGTCGACGGCGTCGACCTCCGTGAGCTGGACCCTGCGCAGTGGCAACGGCGGGTGGCTGCGGTCTTCCAGGACTACGTGGCCTACAAGATGAGCGCCCACGACAACGTGGCCCTCGGGGCGGTGGACCATCTCGACGACCGGGCCGGCGTGGAGGACGCCGCACGACGGGCGGGCGCGGCGGCGGCCATCGAGCGCCTGGACGCCGGGTGGGACACGCCGCTGTCGCGGGAGCTCACGGGCGGCAGCGACCTGTCCGGGGGCGAGTGGCAGCGACTGGCCCTGGCTCGTGCCCTCTTCGCCATCGCTCACGGGGCCGGCGTGCTGATCCTCGATGAGCCGACAGCGGCGCTCGACGTGCGTGGCGAGGCCGCCGTCTACGACCGGTTCCTGGAGATGACCCGAGGCGTGACGACGATCGTCATCTCCCATCGGTTCTCGACGGTTCGGCGAGCGGACCGCATCGTGGTGCTGGAGCACGGCCGCATCGTGGAGGACGGCACCCATGCCGACCTCGTGGCCGCCGGCGGTCGCTACGCCCGGATGTACCGGCTCCAGGCGGCCCGGTTTTCGGGTGGGGAGCCCGTCAGTGCCTGACCTCGTCGACAACATGAGGCTCATGGTCCGGGCGTCGTGGGAGGCCGACCGGGCTCGCTCGGTGGGTGCCTTCGTGACGACCGCCCTCCTGCCCGTGACCCGTCCGCTCCGGGCCATCGGGCTCGGTGCGGCCGCAGACGGCATCTACCGGGGGGACACGGCGGCGGCCACGAGAGGCGTGCTGCTGGTCGCCGTGCTGACGGCCGTGGGCCGCCTGCTGGAGTGGGCCTCGCTCACCGTCCGCATGCGCCTACGGGAGCACACGGTGCTCCTGCTCGACCAGCAGGTGATGGACGTGACGGCGAGCGTGCCGGGCCTCGAGCACCACGAACGGCCGGAGCACCGCGACAAGCTCGAGCTGCTTCGCCTCGAGCGCCCCTATCTGGTCAACCCGTTCATGCCCATCGCATGGACCGTGGCCAGCGGCGTGCAGCTCGGAGCCACCGTCATCGTCCTGGCCGCCATCTCACCGTGGCTTGCGTTGCTACCGGTGTGCGGCCTCCCTTCCCTCTGGGCCGCGACGTGGACCGAGCGGAGGCGGGCCACCCTCCGGGAGGAGCACGCCGAGAGCACCCGCGTCATGCTGCACCTGCTCGAGCTGGCCACGACACCCGTCGCGGCCAAGGAGGTACGGCTGTTCGGATTGGGCGGGCTGCTGGTCGACCGGCACCGGCGCCTGTTCGGGGACCTCGACCGGGCGAGCACTCGATTCAACATCCGCAGCGGCGCGGTGATGGCCGGAGCGTGGGGCGTGTTCGCGGCCGGCTACATGGCGGCCGTGGCCTTCGTCACCGTTCGCGTGCTCGAAGGCACCGAGCTCCTCGGAGCGGTGGTGGTGACCTTCAGCATGGGGGCGCAGCTCACGAGCCAGCTCGCCGAGCTGGTGAGCAACACCAGCTGGTTCTCGCGAACGCTGGCCGCCTTCACCCGGTACCGCTGGCTGCTCGACTACTCGGGCCAGGTGAAGCGCGACCTGCGGCCTAGCTCGCCTGTTCCGGTGCCGGATGCGCTCGCCGACGGCATCCGGTTCTCGAACGTCAGCTTCACCTACCCCGGCACCGACCGACCGGTGCTGGCCGGAGCCGACCTCTACCTCCCGGCCGGGTCGATCGTCGCCATCGTGGGTGAGAACGGGGCCGGCAAGACCACGCTGGTGAAGCTGCTGTGCCGGTTCTACGAGCCGACCTCCGGGTCGGTGACGGTGGACGGCATCTCGCTCGCCGACTTCGACATCGACGCGTGGCGGGGCGCGGTGTCGGCCGGCTTCCAGGACTTCGCCCGCTTCCAGTTCTCGACACGCGACTCCGTGGGCGTCGGACGGCTGGACGACATGGGTGACGACGACCGAGCCCTTGCCGCTCTGGTGCGGGCCGGCGCCGGCGACCTCCCCGAGCACCTCTCGGACGGCCTCGGAACCCAGCTCGGACGGAGCTTCGACGGAGTGGAGCTGTCCATCGGGCAGTGGCAGAAGGTGGCCCTGGGCCGAGCCATGATGCGCACCACACCGCTGCTGCTCGCGCTCGATGAGCCGACCGCCAGCCTCGATGCCCACACCGAGCACGAGCTCTTCGAGCGCTACACCGCAGCAGCCGCAGAGGCGGGGCGCGCCCGGGGCGCGGTGACGATGCTCGTGAGCCACCGCTTCTCGACCGTGCGCATGGCCGACGTCATCATCGTCATCGCCGACGGGCGGGTGGCCGAGGCGGGTTCTCACCGAGAGCTCATGGCTGCGAACGGGCTCTACGCCGAGCTCTTCACCCTTCAGGCCAGCAGCTACGCCTGAGTGCCCGGACCCGCCAGGCGCAGCGCATGCGGGGCACCTTGCGGCTCGTGGCCGTCCGCCCGGGCGAGGGCGAGGACGGCTGCGACGATCAACACGAAGCCGGTCAGGGCGGCGAGGCCGGTGCCGGGACGGGAGACGTCACCCAGGAACAGCACCCCCACGACCGCCGGGACGACCACCTCGATGCCGACGTAGGCGGCGGTGACGACGGTGACAGACCCGCGTTGGAGCGACGTGCCGTGAAGCAGCACCGCTATGAGCAGGTACGCCCCCAGCGCCCAGGCGGTCGGATCGGACGCCGCGTCGGCCCAGCTGTCGAGATCCGCAGCGCGCCCGGCCAGGGCGAAGCCGGCGAAGCCGACCCCGGCCAACACGCCGAACGCCACGCTGGCGCGCTCGGGCGCCAGGCGGTGCACGGCGGCCGCCAGGGCCAGGAGCACCGGCACTCCCGCCAGGAGGGCCGGCGCCAGAAGGGCGGGCGGCGAGGCGTGCTCGGTGCCGGCGGAGGCGGCCAGGAGAAGGAGCCCGGCAGCCGTCGCGGCGATGGCGGCGAAGGCCGGGGGCCGGAGAGACTCACCGAGGATCCGAGACGAGAGCACCGCGGTGACGGCGAGGCTGGCGCCCAAACCGGCCTGCACCACGAACAGGGGGAGGGAGCGGAGCGCCCAAGCCGACAGCACGAAGCCCACGACGTCGAGCCCGAGGCCGACGGCGTAGGGCCGCTGCGACGCCAGCCGGACGAGCAACATGGGGTCGAGGCGCCGACCGGCCGGCACCCGCCGAGCGCCGATCTGCTGCAGCACCGATGCGACGCCGAAGCAGATGGCCGCGACAGCCGTCGCCATCAGCGGCAGTGCGCTCACGTCGCGCGATCTCCGTCGACGAGCACGAGCACCGGCGGCGGGAAGCCGTTGAACGCAGAGGCGTAGCTGAGGCTGTACGCACCGGCCATGCCGATGTAGACGCGGTCCCCCACCTCGAGCTTCTCGGGGAGCGAGGCGCCGTAGAAGAGCGTGTCGCTGGCATCGCAGGTCGGGCCGGTCACCGTGAACGCCGCGTGCGGCTCGGAGTCGCTTTCCGGGCGGGACGTGTGCAGCGGGAACTGCCACTGGCCACCGGTCTGGACGGCCTCCATCATCCCGTGGTAGCCGCCGACGTCGAGGTAGGCCCACCGGCCATCCGCCCGATCGGCGAGGCCGATGACGCTGGCGACCATGACCCCGCAGCCGGCGGCGAGGAACCGGCCGGGTTCGGCCACCAGCACCTTCGGCGCGTACGGCAGCTGGTCGATCGCAGCCCGGATCGCGACGGCGATAGAGGCCAGGGCAGGCGTCGGCTCGGTGTACTCGACCGGGAAGCCGCCGCCGATGTCGAGCATCTCCAGCACGATGCCGTTCCGCGACAAGCCCTCGAACAGGTCCCCGCACCGTCGGATGGCTCGGGGCCACGCGGAGGGATCGGTGCACTGCGAGCCGACGTGGAAGGTGACGCCATAGGGCACCAGGCCCAGGTCGCGGGCCAGCAGCAACAGGCGCTCGGCCTCTTCCAGGTCGGCCCCGAACTTCCGGGACAGCGGGAAGCGACTGTTGGTGTCGTCCACGGCCAATCGGACGTAGACCCGGCTGCCAGGAGCGTGGGTCGCGAGCTTTCGGACCTCGCACTCGGAGTCGAACGCGAAGCGGGTCAGCCCCCTTCGGTGCGCCTCGGCGATGGCTGCGGGTGGCTTCACCGGGTTGCTGAACAGCACCTCCGAAGCGGCCGTGCCGATCGCCTCGACCATCGCCAGCTCGCCGATCGACGCCACCTCGAACCGGCATCCCTTGCCGGCGAGCGCGGTCAGCACCTGTGGCGTCGGGTTGCACTTGACCGCATAGTGGATGGCGAAGCCCGGGAGGTGAGCGGACAGCTCGCGGAGCTGCAGCCCGGCGACGGAGGTGTCGCACGCCAGGAACGGCGTCTCCCCGGTGAGGGCTCCGAGTGCCGTGGGGGTCAACCCCTCACCCTGCGCTTCGGTCTGGCAAGTGCTCACGGACGACACGGAGAGGCCTCGTTCCTGATGGCTGCGGTCAACGACGGTTCGGCCCCATCTTCATCGTCTGTGCCTTCTGTCCCCTTGAGGCGGCGCCATCCCAACGCTGTGACATCCGTCCAATATGCCCGATCCGAGCATTACGCTCACTCTGTGGGTCTGCACCGGGCGCCCGAGCACCCTCGAAGGTTCGCGTCCGCCGAGGCCATCGTCGTCACGGTTCTGGGCGCGGCCACGCTCCTGCTCTTCGTGGTCCGACGTGACGGCACGACGCAGCTCGTCTCCAACCTGCTCCTCCTCTTCATGGCACTGGCCGCCGCCGGCGCGTGCTTCCTCCGGGCGAATCGCACGACGCCCGAGACCCGCAAGGTGTGGCTCTGTTTCGCCGCGTCGGTGGGCTGCTGGGGAATCGGCCAGGCGGTGTGGAGCTGGTACGAGCAGGTGGCCGATCGACCACTTCCCTTCCCCTCGGCCGCGGACGTCGGCTACCTGCTGGCGATCCCCTTCGCGATCGCTGCGCTGCTGCTGCTGCCGGTCGGCCACGGAGCCCGGTACGGGCGGGCACGCGTGGCCTCCGACGGCATGGTCATCGCCGCGTCCCTGGTGTTCATCGTCTGGGTCTTCGTGCTCGAGCGCGCCCTCCACGCGAACTACGACAGCTGGCAGGAGCACGTGCTGGGCATGGCGTACCCGATCGGGGACACCATCACGATCACCATTGCCCTGTCGCTGCTAGCCGCCTCCTGGCGCTCCGCTCGAATCCCTGCGGTCACCCTGCTCATGCTCCTCGGGGCGGCCGTGTGCCTGGCCGTGGCGGACACCGGCTTCTTCTACCTCGGTCTGGTCGAGCGCTACGTCTCGGGCCACCCCATCGACATCGCCTGGTACTTCGGTTTCGGCTTGCTCTACCTGGCGGCCCGGAGACCGGTCACCGCGCCAGACAAGGAGCACGAGCCGGGCCTCCCCCGTGCCGTGTCGGTTGCGACGCCCTATGTGGCCGTGCTCGCCGCGATCCTGGTTGCCACCTACAAGCGACTCTCCGACGGATCGCTCGGTGATGCGGGGTTCGCAATGCTCATCGCCGTCATGACGTTGCTCGTGGCCCGGCAGTACCTGGCCATCGTGGAGAACGGCTCCTTGGCCAAGACGCTCGACGACCGGGTGCGCGCTCGCACGGCCGAGCTGCGAAGCAACGAGGAGCGCTTCCGCTCACTCGTGCAGCACTCCTCCGACGTCGTGACCATCGTCGACCGCGAAGGGATCATCCGCTACCAGAGCCCATCGGTGACCACCGTGTTCGGGTACGACCCGGCACCGCTCGTCGACACCCCGTTGTGGAACCTCGTGCTTCCCCAGGACCGCGCGCTGCTCGCCGAGGTCTTCGCCCAGGTGAGCGCCAAGCCGGCGGCGACCAAGCGGGCGGAGTTCGAGCTCCGCCATGCCGATGGAGCGTGGCGTCGCTGCGAGGCGACGGTGACGAACCTGCTGCACGTACCGAGCGTGGCCGGCCTCGTGCTCAACGCGAGCGACATCACTACGAGGAAGTTCCTCGAGGACCAGCTCGTGCACCAGGCGTTCCACGACTCGCTGACGACCCTCGCCAACCGCGCCCTGGTGCACGACCGGCTGCAGCAGGCGCTCATCCGTGCTCGGAGGAGCGCACGGTCGGTGGCCGTGCTGTACTGCGACCTCGACAACTTCAAGGCCATCAACGACACCCTCGGGCACACGATGGGCGACCGGCTCCTCGTCAAGGTGGCCGAACGCCTGCTCACCTGCGTTCGGCCCACCGACACCGTCGCCCGACTCGGTGGCGACGAGTTCGCCATCCTCCTCGAAGACGCCACCGGCGAGACCGAGGCGTTCGCGGTCGCGACCCGCATCCAGGAGGCGCTTCGTGCGCCGATCGCGCTCGACGGCCGAGACGTGTTCGTCAGCGCCAGCGCCGGGATCGCCGTGTCCAACGACGATGACGACACGGCGGACAGCCTCATCAGCGAGGCCGACATGGCCATGTACCGAGCGAAGGCCCGGGGTGTCGGCGGGTATGAGCGCTTCCACGTGGCCATGCGGCCGACCGCCGACGCCATCGACCTGGACACCGATCTGCACCACGCGCTGGCCCGCGACGAGCTGGTGGTCTACTACCAGCCCATCATCGCCCTCGAGACGGGCCGCGTGGCCGGCATGGAGGCGCTCCTCCGCTGGAAGCACCCGGCCCGCGGCATCGTGTCACCGGACGACTTCATCCCCATGGCCGAGCGTTCCGGGCTGATCCTGGACATCGGCCGATGGGTGCTCGAGCAGGCGTGCGCGCAGACCGCCGAGCTCCAGCGAGGCGGCCTGCTCGACCCCCATGCCTTCGTCTCGGTGAACCTCTCGGGGCGCCATGTCCAGAGCCCTGGCCTCGTCGCCGACGTGACGCGAGCCCTCGACGCCTCCGAGCTGCCCCCGGCGAACCTCCTGCTGGAGATGACGGAATCGGTGCTGATCGAGCACTCGGGCGACACCCTGGAGACGCTCAAGCAGCTCAAGCGCCGGGGGCCCCGGCTGGCGATCGACGACTTCGGCACCGGGTACTCGTCGCTCAGCTACGTGCACCGCCTGCCGGTCGACGTCTTGAAGATCGACCAGAGCTTCATCGAGCGGATGGACGACGACTCGCGGGTGGGCCTGGCCGAGTGGATCGTGCGCATCGGCCACGCCCTCGGCTTCGAGACGGTCGCCGAGGGCATCGAGGACCAGGAGCAGCTGGTGGCGCTGCGGGACATGCACTGCGAGCTCGGCCAGGGGTTCCACCTGGCCCGGCCGGTGCCCTTCGAGCAGCTGGCCGGCCACCTCGGCCCGACGGCGATGCCGGCCCACCTCCACGGGCGCGGCTGAGGCAGCGTTCGAGCGTCAGCCCCGCTTCGCCTGCTTCGCCGCTCGACCCCGGAGCGTGGCCGGCAGGATGTTCTTGCGCAAGCGCACGCTGTGTGGGGTGACCTCCACGCACTCGTCGACCTGGATGAGCTCGAGGGCCTGCTCGAGTGACACGGGGCGATGAGGGATGAGGCGGTCCGGCCCGTCCGAGGTCTTCGACCGGATGTTGTCCAGCTTCTTCGGGCGCACCGCATTGACGTCCATGTCGTCTTCGCGAGCGTTCTCGCCGACGATCATGCCTTCGTAGACCTCCTCGCCGGGGCCGACGAACATCACCCCGCGCTCCTGCAGAGCGGTGAGCGCGAACGTGGTCGTGGCGCCGAGGCCGTTGGCCACCAGCGAACCGTTGGGCCGGCCCTTGATCGGCCCGGCCCATGGCTCCATCCGCTCGAACACGTGGTGCAACAGGCCGGTGCCGCGGGTGTCCGTGATGAACTCGGTGCGGAACCCGATCAGGCCGCGGGCGGGCACGAGGAACTCCATGCGCACCCAGCCGGTGCCGTGGTTCGCCATCCGCTCCATGCGGCCCCTGCGCAGTCCCATCATCTGGGTGACGACGCCGAGGTAGTCCTCCGGGATGTCGACGGTGAGCCGGTCGATCGGCTCGTAGGTCTTCCCGTCGATCTCCTCGGTGATCACCTCGGGCTTGCCGATGGTCAGCTCGAAGCCCTCTCGACGCATCTGCTCCACGAGCACGGCCAGCTGCAGCTCACCCCGGCCCTGCACCTCCCAGGTGTCGGGGCGCTCGGTCGGCAGCACCGCGATGCTGACGTTGCCCACCAGCTCGCGGTCGAGCCGCGCCTTGACCTGACGGGCGGTGAGGAGCTTCCCCTCCTTGCCGGCGAGCGGTGAGGTGTTGATGCCGACCCGCATGGACAAGCTGGGCTTGTCGATGCGGATGATCGGCAGCGGCCGAGGGTCGTTGAGGTCGGTGAGCGTCTCGCCGATGGTGATCTCGGGGATGCCGGCGATGGCGATGATCTCGCCCGGCCCCGCCTCGGCTGCCGGCAGCCGGTCGAGCTCGGACGTCACGAAGAGCTCGGTGATCTTGGCTCGCTCGGTGGTGCCGTCGGTGCGGCACCAGGCCACCGTCTCGCCCTTGCGGATGTGGCCGTTCACGACCCGGCACAGGGCGATGCGGCCCACGTAGTTGTCCGAGTCGAGGTTGGTGACGAGCGCCTGCAGCGGCGCCTCGGGGTCGTAGGACGGCGCCGGCACCCGCTCGAGGAGCACGTCGAAGAGCGGCTTCAGCGTCTCACCGTCCGGCAGCCCGGCGCCGTCCTCCGGTCGGGTCATGGAGGCCTTGCCCTCGCGGGAGACGCAGTAGACGATGGGGAACTCCAGCTGGAAGTCCTCCGCCTCGAGGTCGAGGAAGAGGTTCTCGACCTCGTCGACCACCTCGGCGATGCGGGCGTCCGGCCGGTCGACCTTGTTGATCACGAGGACCACCGGCAGCTCGGCCTCGAGCGCCTTGCGGAGGACGAAGCGGGTCTGCGGGAGCGGGCCCTCCGATGCGTCGACGAGGAGCAGCACGCCGTCCACCATCGAGAGGCCGCGCTCGACCTCACCACCGAAGTCCGCGTGACCGGGGGTGTCGATGATGTTGACCTTCACGTCGCCGTAGCGGACCGAGGTGTTCTTGGCGAGGATCGTGATGCCGCGCTCACGCTCCTGGTCACCGGAGTCGAGGACCCGATCGGTGAGGGCCGCACCGGCCCGGAAGGCGCCCGACTGCTGGAGCATCTGATCGACGAGGGTGGTCTTGCCGTGGTCGACGTGAGCGACGATGGCCACGTTGCGCAGGTCCGATCGGACCTTGCGAGGCGTGCCTGGGGTGTTTTCCATGACTCCCATGGTGACAGCGGATCGCCCAGAGCGATCAATGCAGGCTCGACAAGAGTCGACCCCCCTTCGCCGAGTGTCAGGTTCGAGGCCAGATCGGGAAGCAGCGGTCCGCCATCGCGCCGAACGCATAGGTGCCGTAGGTGCCCCCGTACAGAGCCCGTGTCCGGTCGGTCCACGCCAGGGCGGCGGGTGCCGAGACCCGCCGCATCACCTGCAGGATGCCGCCCTCGAAGACGCGGTACTCGGCCCACGCTCCCGGGAAGTCCTTCACGGCCGCTACCTCCACCCACGGCACGCCGGCCGTCGCCGCGAACCGGCGAACTCGGTTCCGGTGGGTGTGACCGGCGAAGTAACCGGCCAGCGCCGGCCTCCGTGCCACGACCGCAACCAGCGCCTCGCTGTCGGCGGGAGCGATGCCGAAGTAGCTCCCGGGCCGAGTGGGCGCGCCGGGGTCCCAGGCGTGGTGGTGCCCGAAGACGAGAACGGTTCGGTCGGCTCGGGCGCCCAGCTCGTCCAGCCACTCGAGCTGCTCGCGAGTGACCCGGCCCGAGGCTGCTCCGGGGATGGTCGTGTCCAGCACGGCCAGGGTCACGCCCGGCAGCACGACCTCCTGGGTCGGCGCGGAGGAGAACGATGCTCCGGCCGTTGCGTCGTGGTTCCCGCGAACGTGATGGAGCCGGGGACCGAACACCGGCTCGTAACAGGCCAGGAACGCCTCGTACTCCGCGACCGTGCCCTCGGACGTGAGATCGCCCTTCACCAGGACGGCGTCCGGGCCGGCGCCGTCGCAGAGCTGACGCATCTCCGCAACGGCCGCCCGGTTCATCGTCTCCGGATACGGGGGCTCGTCGGGTTCGGTTCGCAGCACGGGGCCGATGTCGCTGCCCTCGACCACACCGCACACCGTCTCGCCGAAGTGGACGTCGTTGGCGGTGGCGATCGTCGCCAGCCGCTCCCCCGGTGGGCGCACCAGCGTACGAGCCGTGACGGGTCCGAGCTGGTGCTCGGTGTCAGGCACGAGACCGGTCCACCGGTGCGCCTCCGTGCCCGAGAACGCCACCACCTCGTCGTCGGCCACCGTCGTCAGCTCGAGGCCGGTCACGCCTTCGACGCCAACGGACTCCGGGCCGGCAGCATGTCGCTCAGCGGCGAGAGCTGGCCGGCGACCCATCGATGCACGTCGTGCGCCCGCACCCGTCGAGCCATCGCCGCGATCCGTCGACGCCGGTCGCTCTCGGGCAGGGCGATCGCCCGCTCGATCTGCTGCGACAGGCCTTCCACGTCGAACGGGTTGCACAGCACGGCGTCCTTGAGCTCCAGAGCTGCGCCGGTGAACTCGCTGAGCACCAGCACGCCATTGGCCCGACGGGCCTGCTGCACCACCACGTACTCCTTGGCCACCAGGTTCATGCCGTCGATCAGAGGTGTCACCAAGAGGGCGTCGGCGGCGGCGTAGTAGGCAGCCAGCGGCGCCTGACCGAGGCTCCGGTAGAGGTAGTGCACCGGCACGTCCTCCCCCGGGACGGTGAAGCGGCCGTTGATGCGCCCGACGATCTGCTCCACCGTCGCCCGCAGCTCGCGGTACTCCACGACGTCGTCCCGGCTGGGGACGGCGATCTGCACCATGGCCAACCGGCCTCGCAGCTGCGGACTTCGCTCGAGCAGGAGCTCCACCGCGAGCAACCGCTCGATGATCCCCTTGGTGTAGTCGAGGCGATCGACGCCGAGCAGCAGCGTCCGACCCTCGAACTGGCGCTGCAACGCCTGCAGCTCAGCCGTCACCTCGGTGGTCTGGGCCAGCTGGGCCAGCTCGGAGGCGTCGACCGAGATGGGCGACGACGTGGTGCGCACCACCCGGTCGCCGAGGACGATCTCACTCCCTCGGAACGTGGCCTCGTCACCCAGCACTCGGCGACAGGTCCGGACGAAGTTCGACCTGTATCCCTCGGTGTGGAACGACACCACGTCCGCCCCGAGCAGCCCCAGCAGGACGTCGCGCCGCCACGGGAGGCGGACGAAGAGATCGGGCGAGGGCCACGGCACGTGCAGGAAGAAGCCGGTGGCGCCGCCGAGATCCCGTTCGCGCAGCAGCTGCGGCACGAGCATGAGGTGGTAGTCGTGCACCCAGACGACCGGGTCGGCGTGCTGCGCGACCGCAGCTGCGGCCGCTTCGGCGAACCTGCGGTTGACGTCGCGATACGTGGCCCACCAGTCCCGGTCGAACACCGGCTTCTCCACCGCGTTGTGCAGAAGGGGCCACAAGGTGCGGTTGGCGAAGCCGTGGTAGTAGCCGTCGAGCTCCGCCTGCTCGAGCTGCACCGCGCCGAGATCGATGCTGAGTGACGGGAGCCGCGACGGCGTGGCGCCCGACCCTCCGTCCCAACCCACCCACGTGCCGGACCGACGCTGCATCACCGGCCGGAGGGCGGTGACGAGGCCACCGGGTGCAAGCTCCCACCCGTCGTCGCCGAGCTGCACCGGCAACCGGTTCGACACGGCGACCACCGGAACCTCGGAGCTCCGGCCATCGAGCGCCACGCTTGCTCCGGCCATCGTGGTCTCGTCGCTCGTCACACCAACGACCGTACGACGCGCGACCGCCCCCCAAACGGTGGGCTCGTCGCCAGGTGCTTCGGGGAGGCCGCTGGCGGGCCCGGTCGGCTTCGACGCATGGTGGAGCCGAACGCAGCTGCGCCGACCGAGGAGCACGACGTGTACGACGGGATACTGGCCGAGACCATCACCATCACCGGCCATGGCGGAGACGACATCGAGGCCTACTCGGCCCGGCCACTGGGGCCTGGCCCCTTTCCCGGGGTGGTCGTCATCCACCACATGCCTGGCTACGACCGGGCCACGAAGGAGATCACCCGCACCTTCGCGGTGTACGGGTACTCCGCCATCTGCCCCAACCTCTTCCATCGCTACGCCCCGGGGGCGTCACCCGGTGATGCCGCGGCGGCGGCGCGAGCGGCCGGAGGTGCACCCGACGAGCAGGCGATGGGCGACGTGGCCGGCGCGGTGCAGCACCTGCGTCGGGCGCCCAACGCCAACGGCAAGGTCGGAGTCATCGGCTACTGCTCCGGAGGCCGGCAGACGTACCTGGCCGCGTGCACGCTGGACATCGACGCCGCCGTCGACTGCTACGGAGGTCGCGTCGTCGCCACCGCCGAGGAGCTGTCCCCCGCCCATCCGACGGCACCCATCGACCTGACTGCGCAGATGAGGGCGCCGTTGCTCGGCCTCTTCGGTGCGGACGACCGCAACCCGTCCCCCGAGCACGTGGCCCGCATCCGACAGGAGCTCGAGGCGCACGGGAAGACCTTCGAGCTGCACAGCTTCGAGGGGGCCGGCCACGCGTTCTTCTCCACCGACCGCCCGAGCTACCGGGTCGATGCGGCGAAGGAAGGCTGGAAGCTGATCTGGGCATGGTTCGGGCAGCACCTGGCCGAGGCCTGAGGTCGAAGGCCATGTGCACGTACCTCACCAGGGACACGGAAGTGGCCGGCAGCGGGCTCGGGGCCGACGGATGGTTCAGCGTCGGCCGAGCCGTCGTCTACTTCGACCACCCGCAGGACGCACCGGTCGACCATGCGCTCTGCGTCGATCTGGTGGAGCGGGGCGCCACTGCGAGATCTGCGCCGAAGCGGATGGCCCTGGAGCTCGATGCCACGTCGGCCCGGCGCCTGGCCGAGACGATCCTGGCCGTTCTCGACTCGCCGGAGGCGCTCGAGCTGGCGTAGAAGGCGGCGGATCGGCGCCTCTTGTTGATTGTTCACCAAATCTGGCTAAATGGAGGCCGTGGACCTGCGAACGGCGGCCGAGCTGCTCGGGGTGCACTACCAGACGGCCTATGGGTGGGTTCGGAGCGGCGAGCTGGAAGCCGTCAAGCGGCCTTCCGGGTACCACGTCACCGAGGAGGCGGTCGAACGACTGAGTGCGGCGCGGCGTGCGCCTCTGCCGCCGCCCAAGCAAGCGCACGTGCGGGACTGGGAGCGCCAGAGCGAGCGCTTCTACCTCCGCTTGGTGGCGGGCGACGAGACGGGCGCCCGCCGGATGGCCGAGCGCCTGGCCAAGGCACCGATCGACGTCGTGGACATCTGCGAGAAGCTCTTCGCTCCGGTGCTGCACCGCATCGGGGCGGAGTGGGCGGCCGGGACGCTGTCGATCGCCGAGGAGCACCGCGCCTCGGCGATCTGCGAACGTCTCCTCGCCCGCATGGACACGCGACCCGCCGGCCGCCCGCGCGGGGTCTGCGTGGTGGCGACGCTGCAGGGCGAGGAGCACGGGCTTCCTGCGCTCATGGCCTCCGTGGCGCTACGAGCCAATCGGTGGCACGTGCACCACCTCAGCACCCAAGTGCCGGTCAACGACCTGGCCGCCCTGGCGCGAGCCGAGGGAGCGGCCTTCGTCGTCATCAGCGCGACTCGATCGGAGACGGTGGCTGCGGCCGAGGTCGCAGCCGCCGTCATTCGCTGGTCCACCAATCGCCCCGTCCACATCGGCGGGCCGGGCGCGTCGCTCCGACAGCTCGTCGACGCGGTCAACGGCTGACGGGCGTTCCCTCCTGCCGAGTCAGGTGGGCGACCCCTCCTCGGGCACCGCCTCGATGTCCGATGCCAGCGCCTCGAGCTCGCGGTCGAGGTCCTCGCCCAGCGCAGGGACGACCTCGTCGACGTCGACCGCCAGGACGGCCTCGGTCGGCGTGTCGCCCCGGAGCACGTCGTCCTGGCCTCCCGGGACGTCGAGGACGATCAGCACGCGAGCCCTGCCCTCTCGCAGCTGGAGCCGGCTCGAGAGCACCCGAGCGTCTCGAGGAGGGTTCTCGAGCTCCACGATGTCGCCGGGTGAGAGCCAGACGGCGCCGGGCAGCACGGCCAGGGTTCGCTGGAGGTCAGGCTCGAAGAGCACGGTCTCGATCGACTCGGGGCGCATCGGCTCTTCGTTCGTCATCCGTCCATCCTGGCCGCTGACGGCAGGCCGAGCGGCATGGCGGCGCCGCTCCTCGCGACGGGGCACAGTGTGGCCATGAGGTGGACCACCCGACTCGCCGCCGCCGTTCCCGCGGCCACCGTGACGGCCGTCGCCGTCCACGACGTCTTCCAGCGCCAGCACGCGCTGCTGCGCAACTTCCCGGTCATCGGACGCGCCAGGTACCTGCTGGAGGCGATCGGACCGGAGCTGCGCCAGTACGTCGTGGCGTCCAACCGCGAGGAAAGGCCGTTCAACCGGGACCAGCGTCGCTGGGTCTACGCATCGTCGAAGCTCGAGAACAACTACTTCGGCTTCGGCACCGACAACGACATCGAGCACAGCCCCTCGTACCCGATCATCAAGCACAAGACCTTCGGCCCCGTGGCCCCCCCTTCCGCGCCGCATGCCGGGCAGGAGGCCTGGGTTCCGTGCGCCAAGGTGCTGGGCGGCGCTCGCGGGCGCAAGGGCGCCTTCCGGCCGGAGTCGGTGGTCAACATCTCCGGCATGAGCTTCGGGTCGCTGTCCGGCCCCGCCGTCGAGGCGCTCAACCGGGGCGCGGCGCTGGCCGGCTGCCTCCAGAACACCGGCGAGGGAAGCATCTCCCCTCACCACCGGCACGGCGGCGAGCTCGTGTGCCAGATCGGCACGGCGTACTTCGGATGCCGGGACGACAGAGGGCGGTTCGATCTCCAGCGCCTGAAGGCCCTCGTGGCCTCGGCGCCGGTGCGGGCCATCGAGATCAAGCTCAGCCAAGGCGCCAAGCCCGGGCTGGGTGGCCTGCTTCCGGCGGCCAAGGTGTCCTCCGAGATCGCCGCCACACGAGGCGTCACCATGGGGCAGGACTGCATCAGTCCTTCACGCCACGCGGAGTTCAGCGACACCGACAGCCTCCTCGACTGGGTCGAGCTGCTGGCGGCCGAGACCGGCCTACCCGTGGGCATCAAGTCGGCGGTGGGTGACCTCGAGTTCTGGGAGGACCTGGCCGACCACATGGCCAGCTCGGATCGCGGCGTCGACTTCGTCAACATCGACGGAGGGGAGGGCGGCACCGGAGCTGCGCCGCTCATCTTCACCGATGCGGTGTCGATGCCGTTCAGGCTCGCCTTCAGCCGGGTGTACTCCGTGTTCGCCACGCGGGGCCTGCACGAGCAGGTGGTCTTCATCGGCGCTGGAAAGCTGGGCCTGCCCGACAACGCGGTGATCGCCTTCGCCCTGGGATGCGACCTGGTGAACGTCGGCCGCGAGGCGATGATGGCCATCGGCTGCATCCAGGCCCAGAGGTGCCACACCGACCGCTGCCCCACCGGCGTGGCCACGCAGGACCCGTGGCTCAGCCGAGGGCTCGACCCCGCCCTCAAGTCGGTCCGCGCCGCCAACTACGTGAAGACCCTCCGGCGCGACCTGCTCAAGGTGTCGGAGGCCTGCGGGGTCGAGCACCCGTCGCTGATCGAGCCCGGCTCCATCGAGCTCCTCGACGCGAGCACGCACGCCACGCCGCTCGCCGAGATCTTCGGGTACGCGCCCGGTTGGGGCGTGCCCTCGGCCGCCGACCGGGCCGAGATCGTTCGGCTCATGGCTCCTACGGCACCGACCGGAGGCTCTGCGTCGCCGTCGCCCGACGCCGCCGGCTAGGAGTCCTCGCTGCCCTTCGTCGTGTACTTGTGCGGCGCGACCAGATACTTCTCGCCGGTGGCCCTGCGGCCGTACGCACCGATGGCGTCCAGAGCGAGCGCTTCCTCCAAGGACACCACTGCGGTGTAGCTGCTGGCGAAGGTCGTCCGAATCTCGGCTGCAACCCGCTGGCGCAGCTCCTGCGCACGTTCCGGGCCGACCCGCTGCAGGAACGGCGTGAGCAGCCAGCCGCCCACGCCCCACGCCATGCCGAACGCCCGGACGAGCTCGGTCGGTGATCGGTCGAGACCCCCGTAGATGTACACCTGCTTGTGGGTGGACGACCCGTAGTTGCCGACGACGCCGAGCTTGCGGCTCTGAGCCGCCTCCATGGCCGTGAGGATGTCGCTGGCCAATCGGCCGCCCCCCGTGGCGTCGAAGCCGATGGTCGCGTCGGTCGTGGCCACGGCGTCGAGCAGCGCGCCCCGGAAGTCCTCGGCACTCGAGTCGCAGACGTGTGTCGCTCCGAGCCCACGAAGGAGGTCGACATGGTCCTGGCGACGCACGATGTTGACGAGCGGCACATCTTCGGCCTGGCACAGGCGCACGAGCATCTGACCCAGGTTGGAGGCGGCTGCGGTGTGGACGAGAGCGTGATGGCCTTCGAGGCGCATCGTCTCCACCATGCCGAGCACCGTGAGGGGGTTCACGAAGCAGGACGCGCCCTCCGCCGGTGTCGTGCCGTCGGGCAGCACCAGACAGCTCTGCGCCGGAGCGACCTTGTACTGCGAGTACATGGCTCCGCCGAGGGTGGCCACGGTCTTGCCGAGGAGTGACTGGGCCGCGTGGGACGAGCCGGCCTCCACCACGACGCCGGCCCCCTCGTTGCCCATGGGCAGCCGGACCCCCATGCGGGCCTCGACCATGGTCAGCATGGCCTCAGGGATGTCGGCGGTGACGGTGACGCCCGGTCCCTCGCCTGTCGAACGGGCTGTGCCCATGTCGGCGGGTCCGAACATCGGGCCGAGGTCGGACGGGTTGATGGGGGCCGCCTCGACCCGGATCACCACCTCGTCGGCCTCGGGCCCGGGGAGGTCGACCTCGAGCAGGGACAGCTCGAGCTGTCCGTTCCTCGTCACCGTCGAGCTGAGCTGGTGTGACTTCAAGGTCGGGTCTCCCGGTTTGCCGGCGAACCTTCAGTCTTCCAGACCGCCTTTGCGACCGACCCGACACGGAGGGCCCTCTTGTGTTTCAAGTCGCACTCCGGCGGTAATTCTCACAAAGCGGACGAATTTGAGTCATGGGGGTGGCAGGTGAGGGCAAGCAAGTGGGTGCGGGACCCGTCGGGGCGACACGAGCTTCGGCTGTGGAACGGCAGCCGGTGGACGGGTTACGTGTCGAACCAGGGCGAGATCGGCGAGGACCCCACCGACGAGCTACCCGCGCTCGTCCTCACGGACGACGAAGAGCCGGCCCAGTCCGAGACGACCCCCAGTCCGCAGTAGCCCGCCCCCCGCGGCCGCCGGCTCAGTACCGTCGAGCGTCGACCACGACGCCGTCCTGGATGTAGAGGTTCACGCGGTCGTCTCGTGGATCGGGCTGGCGCTCCACGGCGACGCCGTCACGCCACATGACGACTGCGTGCAGGCCCTCGGCCCGTATCGCTCGGACGGCGATGTCCTCCGGCAGTCGCATGTACCTCTCCACGACAACGGCGGCGTCGGGCGCGGCGCGCTCGTGGAGCACCGGGCTCGGCAAGGGGCCGTACTCGCTCAGCACGGGTCCCGGCTCCACCAGCGTGTACGCACCGAAGCCGATGAACGTCGCCGCGAGACCACGAGTGCTGTACGTACCGCCTTGCGAGCCAGCGTCCCTGCAAGCATCTCGTCCCTGTCTTCCCCGGGTTAGGCCCATGGTCCTGGTAGAGCACCGTGCCCACAAGCATGACGGGTAGCGGGGGCAGCGACGGTCAGGCGCGCCTCGGGCCAAGCCCCGCGACCGGCGCCTCAGGCAGGACGGCGGCGGAGCAGCGCGGCGACGGCGACGACGAGCGCGAGGGCTCGCAGACCGAGGCCCGCGACGGCGATCGCGTCGGTGCCATCACCGGCGTCGGCGGCACTGCCAGTCGTCTCCGCCGCCAGCTCCGTCTCGGGCGCGCTGGCGCTCGATGCAGCCGTGAGCTCGAGCACGGGAGCCGGAAAGGCGGGCTCGGGGCCGCCCGCCACGGGCTCTTCGATCCACCGCACGACCTCACCTGAGGCATACGTCTGGAGCGCCTTGAACAGCAGCCGCTCGGCCTCCGGCAAGGGTCCGACGGACACGTCGAACTCCTCGAACTCGCCGGGGCGGATGGTGCCGCCGGTCCAGGTGACCTTCGATACGACCTCCGAGATCTCCCGGCCGTGCGCCCTCACCGGTGTGGGCAGCCTCGTGCGCTCGACGTCGACGGTCCAGCCCGACACCGGCCGCACGCTGACGGACGTGATGGGGCGATCCGTCGGAAAGCTGACCTCGAGCTTCACGGTGCCCGAGTCCGGCCGCTCGTTGGGCACCCGGAACGCGACCTTGGTGTAGCTGCCCTGGGTGGCCTGCTGTGGGTTGACGGTGGCGTGGGCGCCGGCCGACCCGGCGACGGCCACTGACATGGCCACGGCGACCAGGACGGCAGGGACGACACGAGTGGTGCGCATGTGCGATCTCCTTGATTGGTGAGGTCGAGTGAAGGAACGGTGAGGGCTTCAGCGGATCGGGACGGTGGTGGTGACGCGGTACTGGTCGATGTCGCTGGTGCGGACGACGACGTCGAGCCGCCAGAGGCCGGGCAGCGGCAGCTCGAACCCGTAGGCCGAGTGATGGCCGGAAGCCACCTGCAGCAGCGGCACCTCGAGCGGACCGATCGACGGATCGTCGAGGCTGAAGGTGGCGGTGATCTCCTCCACCGCGCGCACGGCCCCACCGACTCCGAGGCTCTAGATGTGGACGTCGACCGGGCCGGCGCGAGTGGGGTCGACGGTGATGCCCAACGTCACATCACCGGCTTGCTCCTGGACGGAGTACGGCCGCTCCACCGCCCCCCGAGCCGGCGGGGCGTTCACCAGCAAGGCCGTGACGGCGAGCACGGCTATCGCCACCCCGACTTCGACCGCGACGGTGCGGCGGAGGCCGGCGATGGTGGTTCCCGGAGCCGACCTCGCAACTGCACCCGGCCCCGGGCTCACGGCTACGACCGGCCGGCGACCGGCGCTGCGCTGGCGCACCCACTGGCGGCTCCAAGAGGCCAGGCCGATCAGAACCGCGAACAGTGCCAGCTTGATGAGCAACAGGCGGCCGTAGGTCGTGCCGGTCAGTGCCTCCAGCGACCCGACCTGCCGCCACGACTGGAACGTGCCGCTGACGGCGATCACGGCCACCGCGGTCAGGGCGACCTTCGAGAACCGGGCCACGACCGGGTCGGCGACGGTCGCATCACCGGTGCGCAGAAGCGCCACGACGAGGACGGTCAGCCCGCCCAGCCACACCGAGATGCCGGCCAGATGCACCACGTCGGCGACGACTGCAGCGCCGGTCAGGCGACCCGACACGGCGTGTCCGGAGAGTGCCGAGGTCAGGAGCAGCGCCGTGCCGAGCGCGGCGCCGCCGGCCAGCACGGCGGCGTCGTGCGGCGCCCGACGCGCACGCCGCAGCGAGACCGCGGCGACGGCCAGCAGGGGGAGGCGAGCCATCCACCTTCACCCGAAGCGGGAGCCGGCCGCGTCGACGAACAGCTCGGAGCGGAACGAGTCGGCGATGGGGAGCCCGGCGGCGTAGGCGCCCTGCAGGCCCGTGCCGATCAGTGCCGTGACGGCCACGACACCGAAGGCGGTCCACAGGGTGCGTCTGGCCCGGACGTCGTCCCAGCCCCCAGGCCACAGGGTCAGGAGGAAGGCAGCGCCTCCGACCAGCACGACGAGCGTACCGAAGGTCAGGATTCGAACCGCCGCCAACAGTCCCCCGACGCGAGCGTCGCCCCCCTCGGCCGCGAGGAGCCGTTGGGTGAGGGCGTCGGTGTCACCGACGGCCGACCCGCCGGTCCCTACGCGGAACGTGAAGGCGCCACGGATCGGGTGGCCGTCCGACGACACCACTCGCCACGTGACGACATGACCTCCGAGACCGATTCGGTCCAGTGGCAGAGCGACGCTCTCGCCCCGTACCACCGCGCGCGCCCCGCCATCGACCCGAGTGCCGTCGGAGTCGTAGAGCCGCACAGCGCCGTCCGGCAGCTCGACCGGTTCACTGAAGCGGAGGAGCACCTCCTTGGGGGCGTCCCGGAGCTGGGCGCTGGGCGCCGGCTCGGTGCTCTGCAGCACCACGTGGGCCGATGCTGGAGCCGCCATGGCCACCGCGGCCACCACGCCGAGCGCCGCGACGAGCAGCTTCCTCGAGCGCCTCGCCGTTCGCATCTCCGGTCGGACTTTGGGCATTGCGGACAGGATCTGACCGCAGCCTTGGCGATGCTGATCACATGACAAACATCACCGAGTTGCCCGAACCGACCGAGACCTCGACGCCTTCACCTGAGCGGCGTGACCTGCTCGAGGCACTCGCCATGCACCGCGCCCTTCTCCGCCAGACCGCAGCGGGCTTGTCGGACGAGCAGGCCCGCATACGGTCGACCGTCAGCGAGCTCACCATCGGAGGCATCATCAAGCACGTCGCACTGACGGAGAAGGACTGGGCCGAGTTCATGGTCGGTGGCGGCGGCGGTGAAGGCTCCAGTCCTGACATCGACTGGTCGAACCCCGATCCGGCTGTGATCGAGGCGTACGAAGCGGGCTTCCGCCTCCTCGACACGGAGTCGCTGAGCGAAATCCTGGCGCTCTACGCAGCAGTGGCCGAAGCAACAGACCGACTCGTCCTCGAGCTCCCGGACCTCGATCGCTCGTTCCCGCTGCCGAACGCTCCGTGGTTCCCGCCTGGAGCCACCCGTAGCGCTCGGCGCACCATCGTTCACATCATCGCTGAGACCGCCCAGCACGCGGGGCACGCGGACATCATCCGCGAGTCGATCGACGGCGCGAAGTCGATGGGCTGACCGGTGCGGTCAGTGCCGGCGTCGGCGTCGGATCACCCAGGAACGTGGAAGTTCGGCTATCCCATCTACCACGCGGAGACAGGGCCGCAATGGCGTTCATGGCTCGAGGCGAACCACAGCACGGCGCACGGCGTCTGGCTCTGCTCATGGCGCGCCACCTCCGAGAAGCCGAGGTGCGCGTACCCCGACGTGGTGGAGGAGGCGATCTGCTTCGGATGGATCGACTCCACGGTGAACGTCCTCGACGAACAGCGGGGGTTGCAGCTCCTCACTCCGCGCCGGCCCAAGAGCACGTGGACGAGGCTGAACCGCCGGCGCTTCGCGGAGATGGAATCGTCCGGGCGGATGACCGAGGCGGGCCGCCGCGTTGCCGAGGCCGCCCAGGCCAACGGCTGGTGGACGATCCTCGATCCCGTGGAGGACCTGGTCGAGCCCCACGAGCTCGCTCTGGCTCTCGACGCTGACGTCGCGGCCCGTGTGGCGTGGAACGGGTTCCCTCCAAGCGCCCGCAAGGCCATGCTGTGGTGGGTCATCAGCGCGACGCAACAGGCCACTCGGGCGCGAAGGATCGAGAGCATCGTCGCCAAGGCGGCCAACGGCGAACGCGCCCAGGGGTGAAGCGCCGCAGCCGCGAGAGCCGGCTCAGCCCGAAGACCCCGCTAGGCGCCGGGTGTCGCCGGCGAGGTTGCGCGCCAGCAGTCGCTTGAGCACCGGCGCGGCGAGCCGCTCCACGCCCCGGGGTCGCACCGTCAGCTCCAGCCGCACCCGGCACGAGGCGCCGTCGAGCGGGATGACGGTTCTGGCGCCCTCGGCGTCCACCCCGCGGGTGGTGCGCCACCGGAAGGTGCGCCCGGGCTCCACCACGTCCACGATGCCCTCGGTGCGCCGGGTGCTACCGGCGAAGCGCAGGACCTCGCGCGTCGTGGTGCCCGGGCGCACCAGGCCGGGCGGAGTGGGCTCCATCGCCACCACGCCGGCCCGCCAGGACGGGTCCCGCGCATAGTCAGCGACCACAGCCCACACCTCGGCGGCCGTCCGCGGCACGTCCCGTTCTGCATCGATCACGATGGTTCTCATAGCTCTATAGTGCCGCGCAGTTCCTTCGGCGACGAATAGTTTGTCGTCGAACCGTCAGGCGGACGACACTACGACTCCGAACTACGCTGCGCCCATGGCTGATGTCGTCGACGAACTTGTCGAGCAGTGGCGGCGCGTGCGCCCGGACCTCGAGCCGCAGCTCGCCGCCATGGCCACCGTCGGCCGCCTCGGCCGGGTGGTGGCCCTCGCCACGCGCACCATCGAAGCGGTGTTCGAGGCCCACGGGCTCTCCATCGGCGAGTTCGACGTGCTGGCCGCGCTGCGCCGGCAGGGCCGCCCCCACGAGCTCACCCCCACCGCACTGGCCCGCATGCTGATGCTGTCCCCCGCCGGCATGACGAGCCGCCTCGACCGGCTGGAGGCTGCGGGGTTGCTCGAGCGCCGGGCCGACCCCGACGACCGACGCAGCACGACCATCCACCTCACGCCTGCGGGCCTCCGCCGGGTGGACGCCGCCGTCGTCGACCACCTGGCGAACGAGGAGCTGCTCCTCGGGCTCCTCAGCGCCAACGACCGCCGGCAGCTCGACCGGGTCCTGCGCAAGCTGTTGGCCGCACTCGGGCCCGACTGACCGGCGGATCAGCCGACGACTCGAGGCACCGCTTGCTGGCCGCGGTGTCGATGCCTAGGCTCCCGCGATCGTTCGGGGGGACGAGAAGGGGGCTCCAGTACCGGCCTTGCGCCGTGGTCGCGGAAGGCGCTCGCTCATAGCGGGTGGGCAGACGACCGACCTCGGCGTGGTCTCCGAGCGTTGATGGAAGCACGATCCGACACACGTTCAATGCCTCGGAAGGGCAATCATGAGACCACACGCGAAGTCCCGACTGTCGGCGCTGTTCTTGACGCTCGCCGTGCTCCTCACGGCATGCGGAACGGATGCTCCGGCGGAGCTCTCGACGCAGGCGAGACAGGAGCGAGGTCCGAGGCCCGAACGGTTGGGGCTCTCGTCCGAGCGCCTGGGACGCATCGCTCCGGTGATGCAACAGGACATCGACGCCGGCCTCGTTCCCGGCTACCTCACGCTCATCGCCCGGCACGGGCAGCGTGCCCATCTCGAAGCTCAGGGGTGGGCGGACATCGAGAACCGGATCCCGGTGGAGCAGGACAGCTTGTTCCGGATGTACTCGATGACCAAGCCCATCACCGCCACGGCGACCATGATCCTCCTGGAGGAGGGCCGTCTGCTGCTGAGCGATCCGGTCTCCAAGTACATCCCCGCGTTCAGCAACATGGTGGTGCGGAACCCCGACGGCACCACGGTTCCCGCCAGCCGGCAGATCACGATTCGTGACGTCCTGACCAACACGGCCGGTGTGCCGACCTATGGCATCGGATTGACCGACCCGGGCATCGACACCGAGATGCCGATGAGCCAGCTGGTCGCCAGGCTGGCCGAGCTTCCCCTCAACTTCCAGCCGGGCACGGCGTACGAGTACGGCTTCGGCATCGCGGTGGCCGGCGTGATCGTGGAGATCGTGTCCGGGCGGACCTTGGAGGAGTTCTTCCAGGAGCGGATCTTCGGCCCCCTCGGGATGGGGGACACGTCGTTCTTCGTGCCGGCCGAGAAGGCCTCGAGGCTGGTCACCCAGTACGTGTCCAGCGGCCAGGGCGCTGCCGCTCGACTGGTGCGGTCCAACGTCTACTCGAGCGACAAGGTCAACGGCCCGAAGGTGCAGTTCGGTGGGGACGGCTGGGGCGGAGGCGTCGTGTCGTCCGCCCACGACTACGCACGCTTCGCCCACATGCTCCTGAACGGCGGCGAGCTCGATGGTGTCCGCATCATCAGCAGGCAGTCGGTCGAACGGATCACCGCCAGCCACACCGGAAGCCTTCCGCTCGCCGGCGTCACCCCCGGCCACGGCTGGGGACTGGGTCTCAGCGTGCTGCAGGACGTGACCCTGACGCCCGGCATCGGCTCGGTGGGCCGGTTCGGTTGGAGCGGCGCGGCGTTCACCTACTTCTTCGTGGACCCGAAGGAGGATCTCGTCGTCATTCGGCTGAGTCAGCTCCTCGGCTCGGCAGCGGTGTCCCGCAGCCGGCCTGAGGTCCTCGATTCGCTCGTCTACGGCGCGTTGAGGTAGCCGGGCCGCCCGCCTTCGGCCCTTCGAGGCCGGCCGCTTCGACGACAAGACGCGATGGGTCGACGGGGCCGCGAGACCGAGGGTGAGTGCACGGTCGCTCGGCCAGCGGGCGGTCCAACGCATGCTCCCTCAGCCGAAGTCCCCGAAGGCGCCGAAGTCAGCCATGCGGGCCCTGTTGTGGGCCTTTGCTCTGCTCCTCGGGGCGCTGGCCGTGGCTGCGCCGTTGCTGATGGACACCGACGACAAGCCCGAGCCGAAGAGGATCCCGATCACCCAGGTGCTCGTCGAGGCATCCGGCGAGGCCACCAACGTCACCAAGGTGGTCGTCGACGACGGAGCTCGGAAGGCCTTCGTCCACTACAACGGCGCCGACGACCCCGCCAACGTCGCCGACTTCCCGATCGGGTACTCCGACGACCTGGTCAACGAGCTGGCCAAGACCGGCGTCGAGGTCACCACCGATCCCCTCGTCGAGCCCGGGTTCCTGGCCAGCGTGGGGCCCTCGCTCATCCCCATCGTGGTCATCATCGGCTTCATCTACTTCTTCCTGCTGAAGAAGGGCGGGGGCGCCGGCGGCCTCGGCAAGATGAACAAGAAGTCGACCAAGGAGGTCGAGGTGCCGACGACGCGCTTCACCGACGTGGCGGGGATCGACGAGGTCGTCGAAGAGCTCACCGAGGTCCGCGACTTCCTCAAGGACCCGACCCGCTTCACCTCCACCGGAGCACGAATTCCGAAGGGCTACCTGCTCGAAGGGCCTCCTGGCACCGGCAAGACCCTGCTCGCCCGGGCTGTGGCCGGGGAGGCCGGCGTTCCGTTCTTCTCCGTCTCCGGCTCTGACTTCGTCGAGATGTTCGTCGGCGTGGGCCCCGCCCGTGTACGCGAAGTCTTCGCCAAGGCCCGCAAGCACGACCGCGCCATCATCTTCATCGACGAGATCGACGCCGTCGGAAAGGCCCGGGCCACCGG
>CADCTF010000056.1 GCA_902805655.1 uncultured Acidimicrobiales bacterium | reverse complement strand
CAGCATCCGGACCAGCACCTGGAGCAGAGCCGGTCGTATCCGGCTGCCTCCCGCGGCGCCGGCGACGGCCACCGGCGAGCCGTCGGCGTCCAGCGCCACCAGCGGCGACATCATCGAGCCCATCCGCAGGCCCGGGTCGAGGTTCTCCCGGATCAGCTCGCCCTCGCCCAGCATCGAGTTGAGGTGGACGCCGAAGCCGGGCACCCAGACGCCGGAGCCGAGACCGAGGCTGGTGGTGAGCGCGCAGGCGCCGCCCTCGGCGTCGACGGCGACGACGTTGGTGGTCTCCGCCCGGCGGTCGGGCCCGCGCAGCGCCTCGACGAGGCCCAGGGCCGACGCGGGGTCGGTCGTCGGGTCACCGGACACGCTGCCCGCCGCCCGGCCCAGCGTGCCCAGCAGGTCGTCGAGGTCGTCGCCGCGGGCGTGCACGGTGACGTCGCCGAACCGGGCCGGCCGGGGCCGGGACTCGACCACCCGGTAGGCCGCCAGGTCGTCCGCGCTCAACGCGCCCCCGTCGGCGACCGCGCCCACCAGGGCGTCGGCGTAGGCACCGCGGTAGAAGGCGTCGGGGTCCTCGCTGAGCAGCCGGTAGGCGTGGTGGTGGTCGGGGTGGGCCAGCCGGTCGCCCGCCTGCAGCAGGGTGCCGTCGGGGCGCCGGTACACCTCGAGGCCGTCGCCGACGCACATGGCGGGCGCGATCACCGGGAGCAGCACGGCGTGGGTCAGCGGGAAGGGGGTGCCGTGCGAGGCGTCCAGGCCGGGGGCGACGACCTCGGCCCAGGGCAGCCGCCCCCAGCGCCGCCACAGGTGGTGGGCGCCGGCCGGGACGCCGGGCACGGCGACGGTGGCGGGGCCGATCTCGTAGGGCATCGGCTGGCCCACGAACGTGACCTCGATGGCGGTGCCGGCGCCGGGGGAGGTGCCGTCCAGGCCGGGGACCGCGACGAAGAAGTCGACGCAGGTGACCTCGCCCGCCGGGTCGACGACCGTGGCGAAGCCGCCCCCGCTGAGTCCGGTGAAGATGGTCTCCGCGGCGCAGCTGACCAGCATCATGGCGACCGCGGCGTCGACGGCGCTGCCGCCGGCCCTCAGGGTCGCGACGCCGGCCTCCGCCGTCGAGGGGTGGCCCGCAGCCACCCCGGCCCTCATCCGCACCGCCCCAGCGTAGGGGTGGGGCGCCTCCGCGTCGGCGGCGTGACCACGGCCGCGGACGACGGAGCCGACGGCCGGCGCCCCAGGGCCTATGCTTGGAGCAGCCCGGTGGACGTCGTCCCGGGCGGTGCCCCGGCCGGGGTGGGCCCGCTGGTCCGCGAGGCTGAGCGGACGCGGCCCAGATTTGATCTCGCCGCCCGCGTCTGACAAGATTGCCAGGTTGCTTTGGCAGGTTTGCCGGGGTGCGCCACGCCTGAGGACGTCTTCGGACGGCCGGGCGGGGAGCAGCGCCCTGGCTGTCTCCGACCTCCTGGTCCGTCCGGACCGGGGACGGTGGTCCCAGGATCGCCCAGGTCACCCCCCACTGCAGGGAACTGCGGGAAGTGTCTGCCGGAAGATGGCCGACACACCCGAGCGCGGGGGTGGGAGCAAGTGCAGGATTCAATGCCGGATGTACTGAGACGTAAGGACGAACTGTGGCGGGACAAAAGATCCGCATCAGGCTCAAGGCCTATGACCACGAGGTCATCGACTCCTCCGCGCGCAAGATCGTGGACACGGTGACGCGCACGGGTGCCCAGGTCGCCGGGCCGGTGCCGCTCCCGACCGAGAAGAACGTGTTCTGCGTGATCCGTTCTCCGCACAAGTACAAGGACAGCCGGGAGCACTTCGAGATGCGGACGCACAAGCGTCTGATCGACATCATCGACCCGACCCCCAAGACCGTTGACTCCTTGATGCGCCTCGACCTCCCGGCGGGCGTCGACATCGAGATCAAGCTCTGAGGACGAAGACACCATGAGCAGCGCATCGACTAGTTCAGACCGGAAAGTGAAGGGTCTGCTGGGCACCAAGCTCGGCATGACCCAGCTGTGGGACGCCAACAACCGCGTGGTCCCCGTGACCGTGGTCCAGGCCGGCCCCTGCGTCGTCACCCAGGTCCGCACCCCCGACGTGAACGGCTACGGAGCCGTTCAGCTCGGCTTCGGCGCGGTGAAGGCCAAGCAGGTCACCAAGCCCGCGGCCGGACACTTCGAGAAGGCCGGCGTCACTCCCCGCAAGCACCTGGTGGAGATCCGGACCACCGACGCCACCGAGTTCACCCTCGGCCAGGAGCTGACCGCCGAGGTCTTCGCCGCCGACGAGGTCATCGACGTGACCGGCGTCAGCAAGGGCAAGGGCACCGCCGGCGTCATGAAGCGGCACGGCTTCCACGGTCTGCGCGCCTCCCACGGTGTGCACCGCAAGCACCGTTCGCCCGGTTCCATCGGCGGCTGCGCGACCCCCGGCCGAGTTTTCAAGGGCATGCGGATGGCCGGCCGGATGGGTGTCGAGCGGGTCACCGTGCAGAACCTGACCGTGCACGCCGTCGACGCCGAGCGCGGCCTCATCCTCATCAAGGGTGCGATCCCCGGCGTCAAGGGCGGCCTCGTCGTCCTGCGCAGCGCAGCCAAGAAGGGAGACCCCGCATGAGCGAGAACCGTACTGTCACCTCTGGTGAGTCCCGTCAGATCGACGTGCTCGACGCGAGCGGCGCCAAGACCGGCACCACCGAGCTGCCCGCCGAGCTCTTCGACGTCACCGCCAACGTCCCGCTGATCCACCAGGTCGTGGTGGCCCAGCTCGCCGCGGCCCGTCAGGGCACCCACGCCACCAAGACCCGCGCCGACGTGCGCGGTGGTGGCAAGAAGCCGTACCGCCAGAAGGGCACCGGCCGCGCCCGCCAGGGCTCCACCCGCGCGCCGCAGTTCGTCGGCGGCGGTGTGGTGCACGGTCCGCAGCCGCACGGCTACGCGCAGCGGACCCCGAAGAAGATGATCGCCGCCGCCCTGCGCGGTGCGCTGTCCGACCGTGCTCGCGACGGCCGGGTGCACGTGGTCAGCGACCTGGTGCTGGGCGAGGTGCCCTCCACCAAGACCGCCCTGGCCGCGCTGGCCACCGTGGCCACCAGCGCCAAGGTGCTCGTGGTGCTGCACCGCGACGACGACCTGGCCTGGCTGAGCCTGCGCAACGCCGCCGACGTGCACGCCATCGCCGTCGACCAGCTGAACGCCTACGACGTGCTCGTCAACGACGAGGTCGTCTTCACCGCGTCGGCGCTGGACGCCTACGTGGCCGGCCCGGCCACCGGCCGCTCGGCGAAGGCCGTGGCGACCGAGTCGGAGGCCGCGGCCGTCGAGCCGGTCGAGGGCACCGAGCCCGAGGCGAATGGAGACCTGAAGTGACCAACGTGAAGATCCGCGACCACCGCGACATCCTGCTCGCCCCCGTGGTGAGCGAGAAGAGCTACGGGCTGCTCGACGAGAACAAGTACACGTTCCTCGTCGCGCCCGACGCGAACAAGACCGAGATCAAGATCGCCGTCGAGGCCGTCTTCAAGGTCAAGGTCACCGGCGTGAACACGCTGAACCGGACCGGCAAGAAGCGCCGCACGCGGGCCGGTGTCGGGAAGCGTCCCGACACCAAGCGGGCCATCGTCTCCGTCGCCGACGGCGAGCGGATCGACATCTTCTCCGCACCCGCAGGCTGAGGACAGGTAAGGAACAGACATGGGTATCCGTAAGTACAAGCCGACCACGCCGGGCCGGCGCGGCTCGTCCGTGGCCGACTTCGTCGAGCTGACGCGCTCGACCCCGGAGAAGTCGCTCCTGGTCCCCAGCCCGAAGACCGGTGGCCGCAACAACACCGGCCGGATCACCACCCGGCACATCGGCGGCGGCCACAAGCAGGCCTACCGCCTGGTGGACTTCAAGCGCTACGACAAGGACGGCGTGCCGGCCAAGGTCGCGCACATCGAGTACGACCCGAACCGCACCGCGCGCATCGCGCTGCTGCACTTCGCGGACGGCGAGAAGCGCTACATCATCGCTCCCCAGGGCCTGTCCCAGGGTGCGGCGGTGGAGGCCGGCGAGGGCGCGGACATCAAGCCGGGCAACAACCTCCCGCTGCGCAACATCCCCGTCGGCACCACGATCCACGCCGTCGAGCTGCGTCCGGGCGGTGGCGCCAAGCTGGCCCGCTCCGCCGGGTCGAGCATCCAGCTGGTCGCCCGCGAGGGCAAGAACGCCACGCTGCGCATGCCGTCGGGCGAGATGCGCCTGGTCGACGTCCGCTGCCGGGCCACCGTCGGCGAGGTCGGCAACGCCGAGCAGTCGAACATCAACTGGGGCAAGGCCGGCCGCAACCGCTGGAAGGGCAAGCGCCCGACCGTCCGCGGTGTGGCCATGAACCCGATCGACCACCCGCACGGTGGTGGTGAGGGCAAGACCTCCGGTGGCCGCCACCCGGTCTCGCCGTGGGGCCAGCCCGAGGGCCGCACCCGCGACAAGAACAAGGCCAGCAGCCGCATGATCGTCCGCCGCCGCAAGTCCGGCAAGAAGCGCTGAGCAGGAGCTAGGGAAAACAGATGCCACGCAGCCTCAAGAAGGGCCCGTTCGTCGACGACCACCTCGCCAAGAAGGTGGAGGTGCAGAACGGCCGCGGGACCAAGAACGTGATCAAGACCTGGTCGCGCCGCTCGATGATCGTGCCGGACATGATCGGCCACACCATCGCGGTGCACGACGGACGCAAGCACGTGCCGGTCTTCGTGACCGACTCCATGGTGGGCCACAAGCTCGGGGAGTTCGCTCCCACGCGGACGTTCCGTGGCCACGTCAAGGACGACCGGAAGTCTCGCCGCCGCTGACGCGGTGCGAACGCAGAGAAGGAATCGAATCAGATGAGCAAGGACTCACGTCCGAGCCGCCGCGAGGCGCTGCTCGGTGACCGTCCGGGTTCGTTCGCCGTGGCGCGCCAGGTCCGGGTCTCCCCGACCAAGGCGCGCCGGGTGGTCGACCTGGTGCGTGGCATGAGCGTCCAGGACGCCCTGGTGACCCTGAAGTTCGCGCCGCAGGCCGCGAGCGACCCGGTCTACAAGGTCGTCGCCAGCGCGGCGGCCAACGCCGCCGACACCGACAACCTGCGCAGCGAGGACCTCTTCGTGTCGCAGGCCTTCGTCGACGAGGGCATGACCATGCGGCGCATCCGGCCGCGGGCCAAGGGCAGCGCGAGCCGCATCCTCAAGCGCTCCAGCCACATCACCGTCGTCGTCGAGCCGAAGGAGGCCTGAGCATGGGCCAGAAGATCAACCCGTACGGCTTCCGCCTCGGGATCACCACGGACCACAAGAGCCGCTGGTACTCCGACAAGCTGTACTCCTCCTACGTGGGCGAGGACGTCAAGATCCGCAAGCTCCTGGTCAAGGGCCTCGAGCGCGCAGGCATCTCCAGCGTCGAGATCGAGCGGACCCGGGACCGGGTGCGCGTCGACATCTACACGGCCCGTCCGGGCATCGTGATCGGCCGCAACGGGGCCGAGGCTGAGCGCGTGCGCAGCGAGCTGGAGAAGCTGACCGGCAAGCAGGTCCAGCTGAACATCCTCGAGGTCAAGAACCCCGAGACCGACGCCCAGCTCGTCGCCCAGGGCGTGGCCGAGCAGCTCGCCTCGCGCGTGCAGTTCCGCCGTGCGATGCGCAAGGCCCAGCAGAGCGCCATGCGCTCCGGTGCGGCCAAGGGCATCCGGATCCAGTGCTCGGGTCGTCTCGGCGGCGCCGAGATGAGCCGGTCGGAGTTCTACCGCGAGGGCCGGGTGCCGCTGCACACGCTGCGCGCGGACATCGACTACGGCTTCTACGAGGCCAAGACCACCTTCGGCCGGATCGGCGTGAAGGTCTGGATCTACAAGGGCGACGTCTCCGGCTCCCGCGCCGAGCGTGCCGCTCAGAAGGCGTCCCGCAACGCCGCCGGCGGCCGCGCCAGCCCGCAGCGCGCCGGTCGCCCGACCCGTGGGGCCGAGGGTCGCCCGGAGCGTGGCGGTCGCCGTCGCGTGGAGGGTGCCACCGAGGCTCCGGTGGAGGCCGGCGTGTCCGCCGCCCCCGCAGAGACGTCAGGACAGGAGGCCTAATCATGCTGATCCCTCGCAGGGTGAAGTTCCGCAAGCAGCACCACCCCACGCGGCGCGGTGCATCCAAGGGCGGCACCAAGCTGGCCTTCGGTGAGTTCGGCATCCAGGCGATGGAGCCCTCGTACCTGACCAACCGTCAGATCGAGTCCGCCCGTATCGCGATGACCCGGCACATCAAGCGTGGCGGGAAGGTGTGGATCAACGTCTACCCCGACCGCCCGCTGACCAAGAAGCCGGCCGAGACCCGGATGGGTTCCGGTAAGGGTTCGCCCGAGTGGTGGATCGCCAACATCAAGCCGGGCCGGGTGCTGTTCGAGCTGTCCGGGGTGACCGAGGACGTGGCCCGCGAGGCCATGCGCCTGGCGATCCACAAGCTGCCGATGAAGGCGCGCTTCATCAAGCGCGAAGCAGGTGAGATCTGATGGCGAAGACCGCAACCGCCGCCGAGCTGCGCGGCCTCAGCCGTGGCGAGCTG
>CADCTF010000055.1 GCA_902805655.1 uncultured Acidimicrobiales bacterium | reverse complement strand
CACAACCGGCGAGCAGCAGCTCGAGGAGCTGCACCGCGGTGGCGGCCGCCGGCGGCCGAGCATCGACCGGGGCGGGCTCGATCGCGGGGCCCGATGCCCTCTCGGGCGTGAAGCCGGCGGCCCGGGCGGTGGCGAGCACCGCCGCCGCGGCCAGCACGGCGGCTTCGGGCGAGTCGACCTCCACGCCCTCGAGGGCATGCAGGTCGACCGCCACGGGGCGTCGCTCCGTGCCGATGAGGGCCGATCCCACCAGCTCGGTCCACGTCGTCATGTCACAGATCCTCGATGCGGCCGTCGACCAGCACCGAGAGGGGATGGAGCACTCCTCGCTCCCACTCGCCGAACACATCCGCCGGTCGGCCTCCGGTGAGCGCAAGGAGCGTCCAGGGCTCGAAGCGCAGGCTCAATGGGATGCCGCTGCCCTCGGCGTCGACGAGCGTCGCCGGGGCATCGAGCATCGTGACCGACGCCAGCGTCATGGGCAGGCGATCCGACCACGGGTTCCCCGCGAGCCAAGCGGCCACCGTGCCGAACGCCTGGCCGATCGGCCCCGCCCCGGGCAACGCCGTCGCCGGCTCGGTGACGCGCTCGTCCCCCGTGAGCAGCACGCGTGAGGGCGCGGCACCCGGGTAGACCGCCACCTCGGCCTCGAGGATCGAACCGACGAGACCCGGTCGGCGCAGGGATGCACCTGCGGCGGCGAAGTCGAGCAGCAGCGCCGTCCGGCCAGTGTCGAGGCCCTGCAGCCAGGTCCGCTGGGAGGCCAGGCGTCCGTCGTCGTCGAGCCGGCGCCCGACGACGAGCCAGCGGTCGCTCACCCGCCGGCCGGTGAGCACCTCTTCGGTTCGCCGCGGCCAACCGAGGTAGGTTCGCAGGTCCCCCACGGTGTCCTCGTCCAGGTCCTCCCGCCGGCGCCAGGCGCGCACCGCGAGGTACCAGCGCCCGAGCTCGGCGAGCAGGGCCTCCGTCCAGTCCTCGCGGGCGAGCAGAGCGGGTGCCGCCCGCACTCGGTCGGCGAGGCCCGGGAGCTGCGCGTCCACGAGCCGCGCGGCCATGGCGTCCCATGCCGAGAGTGGCCGCCGCCGGGCCGCAGCCGTGCCCGTGCGCACCAGGTCGAACAACCATCGTTCGAGCTCGTCGAGCCCGCCGGTCATCAGGCGCAGGCGCTCGGCCAGCCGCTTGGCCGAGCTCTCCGGGTCAGCGGGCACCTTTGGGCTCGACGCCGGCCGAGCCGGTGGGCGTCCCCACGCGGGCGGCGACGAGCCGGCGTGGTACCCCCGTTCGCCGTCGACCCAGCGCAGGAGGAGGGCCACCCCATGCTTGCACGGCGACTTCCGGCTGGGGCAGCTGCACTGGAAGGCCGGCTCGGTCAGGTCGACCGTCACGGAGTACGGGTCCTTCGACGAGCCGTGGCACTTGCCCCACAGGAGCGACTCGTTGTTGCCGACGTCGGTCCACGTCGATGCCCGGGCCAGGCTCCGCGCCGCCCGAGCGCCGGCCGCGTCGGGGGCGAGCTCGAGCACCTGCTCGGTCGTCCACCCCGTCGCCGCCCTCGCCACCGGGAGAGTCTGCCTCCCGCCGGCGACACCGGCCGCGCCGGCCCCGAAGCCCCGAGGCCACCGCTAGTGCGGCCACGTCCACCCCGGCGGGGGAGTGCTCAGCAGAGGAGGAGGTGTCGCCGGCGAGAGATCGACGCAGCGAAGTGAGCCCGCCACGGTCCGCGTCAGGCGTGGACGGGGTCTGCGGGCGCCATTGTGGTTGACCGGTGGTGCCTAAGGGCGTAGGGTGGGGCGAGGTGGCGCGAAGGGGAGGGACCCCGCGTGCGAATTTTGGGACCGGTGGTTACGCGGTGAAGGGCTCGGAGCGACATGGCGCTGTTCGTCGGGAGGTACGAGCACTCACTGGACGCCAAGGGGCGGGTCATCCTCCCTGCCAAGTTCCGCTCGGCCTTCGAGGACGGCGGCTTCCTCAGCCAGCACAACGAGGGCTGCCTGGCGCTGTGGACCATCGACGAGTTCGCCGACAAGATGCTGACGATGCGGGCCGCGGCGGCGGCCGGCTCCAGGGAGGAGCGCAACCTGGTGCGCGTCTGGGCCGCGGGCTCGCACGAGGTGGAGATCGACCGCAACGGCCGCATGCCGATCCCGCCGCACCTGCGGGAGTTCGCCAAGCTGGACGGGGACGTCCTGATCAACGGGGCCATCGAGCGGATCGAGCTGTGGTCGCCCGAGGCATGGGAGGAGAGGGTCAAGCCCTCCGAGCGTCAGCTGACCGACGCGTAGGTGAAGTACGGCCGCGTGCCTGGAGCATGCGCAGCCCCTCGGCTGGCACGGTGGAAGCACCCCACTCCGCCCGCTTTCGCCGAGGCCGATCGGGGAGACATCCCGACGGCGACCGTCTGGTCGGGGGGCTGCGGATGAGCTCGGCACCGTTCTCGCATCGGCCCGTCATGGTGGACGAGGTCATAGATCTCCTCGCCGGCGGGCCGGCGGGGGTCGTGCTCGACGCGACCGTCGGCGGGGGAGGGCACGCCGAGGCACTGCTGGAGGCCCGCGGCGACATCCAGGTGCTGGGCCTCGATCAGGACGACGACGCCCTGGCTGCGGCCGGCGAGCGCCTGCGCCGCTTCGAGGACCGGGTGACGCTGCGCCACGCCCGGTTCGACCGGCTCGGCGACGTCGTGGACGAGCTCGGCGTTCGCCCCCTCGCCGGGGCGCTGTTCGACCTCGGTGTCAGCTCTCCTCAGCTCGACTGGGTCGAGCGAGGCTTCTCCTACCGGGCCGATGCGCCGCTCGACATGCGCATGGACCGCACCGCAGACCGCACCGCCGCCGACATGGTGAACACGTACCCGGAGGCCGATCTGGCCCGGCTGTTCGCGGCCAACGGCGAAGGCAAGTTCGCGCGCCGCATCGCCCGGGCCATCGTCGCCGCCCGGCCCATCGAGACGACCACCCAGCTGGCCGACGTCGTGCGCGACGCCATCCCGGCCGCCGCCCGGCGCACCGGCGGGCACCCGGCCAAGCGGGTCTTCCAGGCCGTGCGCATCGAGGTCAACCGCGAGCTCGACGTCCTCCCGATCGCGCTCGACGCGGCGATCGAGCGCCTGGCGGTCGGTGGTCGCTGCGTGGTGCTCGCCTACCACTCCGGTGAGGACCGCATCGTGAAGAACCGCTTCCTCCAGGCCGAGTCCGGCGGCTGCACGTGCCCACCCCTCCTGCCGTGCGGTTGCGGTGCCGTCCGCACCGTCCGCCTGCTCAACCGCGGCAGCCGCAAGCCTCAGGCCACGGAGATCGCCGCCAACCCCCGGGCCGAGAGCGCCCGTCTCCGTGCCGCCGAGCGGCTCCCCTTCGCATCCGACCCAGCCAACGCCTTCGCAGACGAGGACGTACCAGCATGACGGCAGCCAGGACGGTCCCGGCCCGCACGCCACCCTCTCGCCCCGCACCGGCACCGCTCGCCATGCCGTCGCGGCCGGAGAGGGGCCGTCCCAGACCTGAGCTGCGGGTCGTCCGCAGCGCGAAGCGAGAACAGGCCCTCCGTCGTCGGCGCCGCGCCGCCCTGGTGGCCCTCGCCGTCTCCGCCCTGGTGGCCCTCATCGTCTTCGGCATCGTGGTGGCCCACGTGGTGCTGGCCCAGAACCAGTTCACCCTCGCCGAGCTCGAAGGCGACTCACGCGCCAAGCAGGCGGAGTACGAGCGCCGGCGCCTGGAGATGTCCGAGCTCGAGTCGCCCGAGCGCATCATCGTGGTGGCCCAGCAGCGCCTCGGCATGGTGGCACCCGCCACGACCACGTACCTGAGCCCGTCGCTGCCCGGGGGGCCCAGCACGACGGCCGCGACGGTCACGATCCCCGAGCAACGGACCTCGGCTCAGGCCCCCGTCACCTCCGGGTACCTCACCACCAAGTCCCACCTGGCCGAGCGCTGATGACGCCGCCCGGTAGCCGCGGTCCGGCCGCGGCGACGCATCGCCGCGCCGTCGGGCGGGCCGGTCCGCCCCGGCGCCCGCCCTCCGGTGGGCCGACGGACGCAGGTCGGGCGTCGCCCCGGCGCCGCCCGCCGTCCCCTCCGAACCCCCGAGCCACCTCCCGGCACGCCCGTCTCCGGCTGGCCTGCCTCCTCGTCGTCCTGATCCTCGCCTTCAGTGCGCTCGGGGTGAAGCTCGCCCTGGTGCAGGCCGTCGGCTCCGACCGCTACACCGCCTTCGCCGAGTCCCAGCTGGTCCACACCATCGACCGCCCGGCGAACCGGGGATCGATCTTCGACCGGAACGAGCGCGAGCTGGCTCTCACCGTGCAGCAGAAGACCATCTGGGCCAACCCGCGGCTGGTCACCGACCCGGCCGGCCAGGCCGACGCGCTGGCACCCATCCTCGGGCTCGACGCCGCACTGCTGCGCGACCGGCTCAGTCGCGACGCCGGGTTCGTCTACCTCGCCCGCAAGGTGTCCGACCCCGTAGCGGCTCAGGTGAAGGCGCTGCGACAGGCCGGCGTCTTCTCCTACGACGAGCCGAAGCGCTTCAACCCGTCCGGCAGCCTCGCCGCGCCGATCCTGGGAGACGTCGGCCTGGACAACAACGGCCTCGGTGGGCTCGAGCAGCAGTTCGAGAGCGTGCTCGTCGGCAAGCCTGGTCAGCTCGTGGTCGAGCGCGACCGCAAGGGCAACAAGATCACAGGTGGAGTGCGCAAGGACGTGCCGTCGGAGCGGGGTGACGACCTGGTGCTCACCATCGACCGCTCGCTCCAGTTCGAGGCGGAGCGAGCACTCGGCGCCCAGATCGTGGCGACGGGCGCCAAGGGCGGCATGACGCTGATCATGGAGACGGCCACCGGCGAGATCCTGGCCGCCGCCAACCTCGTCGCCTCGCCCCAGGCGGGCGGGCCGCCCCAGCCGGCGCCGAGCAACACCGCCGTCACCGACGTCTTCGAGCCCGGCTCGACCAACAAGCTCATCACCATCACCGCCGCGCTGGAGGAGAAGCTCATCCAGCCGACCGAGGTCATGGCCGTGCCCGGGCAGATCCAGGTGGCCGACCACCTGTTCAAGGAGCACGACCCGCTGCCGGCCCAGCAGTCGATCACCGACATCATGGCCAACTCGTCCAACGTCGGCACCATCAAGATCGGCCAGAAGCTCGGCAAGGACAAGCTCGACCACTACCTCCGCGCCTTCGGCTTCGGGGCGAAGACGGGCCTCGACTTCCCCGGCGAGTCGCGGGGCATCATGCTCGACCCGGCCAAGTGGTCCGGCACCTCACTGCCCACCATCTCCATCGGGCAAGGCGTCTCCGTCACCGGGCTGCAGATGCTGGCTGCGTACAACACGATGGCCAACGGCGGCCAGTACGTGGCCCCGAAGCTCGTGCACGCCACCGTCGACTCGGCCGGCCAGAAGCACCTCACGCCGCCCTCCGTGCGCCGCCGGGTCATCTCCCCCGAGACCACGGCCGCCGTGAACACCATGCTCACCGAGGTGGTGAAGCAGGGCACCGGCAAGGCGGCGACGATCGACGGCTACACCGTGGCCGGCAAGACCGGTACGGCCCGCAAGCCCATCGAGGGTGGCCGCGGCTACGAGGCGGGCGCCTACTTCGCCAGCTTCGCCGGGTTCGTGCCGGCCGAGAAGCCGGCCATCACCATCATCGCCGTGCTCGACGAGCCGGGGACGTCGATCTACGGCGGCACCTCGGCGGCGCCGGTCTTCGCCGAGGTGGCTCGCTACGCCCTGCGCCACCTCCGCATCCCGCCGCCTCCTCAGCCTTCGGTCGGCGTCATGGCCGGCGGCGCAGGTGGCACGCAGTGGGCCGGGGGAACGCCTCCCGGACCCCGCGCCGCAACCGTCACCGCTCCCTCTCCGACCGCCGGTCGCCCGCCGTCCACGACGCCCTGAGCCGGCATGCAGCTCTCCGGCCTTCTCCACGACCTGGAGGTGCTCGACGTCGCCGGCGACCCGGGCTCCGTCGAGGTGCGCTCCGTCACCCACGTCTCCGCTGAGGCCGCACCGGGTGCGCTCTTCTGCTGCGTGCCGGGCACCAAGGTCGACGGCCACGACTTCGCCGCCGCCGCCGTGGGTGCCGGTGCGGTCGGGCTGGTCGTCGAGCGGCTGATCGACCTTCCGGTGCCGCAGGTGCGCGTGGCCAGCACGCGCCGGGCCATGCCGTGGCTGGCCGCCGCCCTGCACGGGCACCCCAGCCGCCACCTGGAGATGGTCGGGATCACCGGCACGAACGGCAAGACCACGACCGCCCAGATGGTGCGGGCGATCCTCGCCGCCGACGGCCGCAGGGTCGAGGCGCTCGGCAACCTCAGCGCAGGAAGCCTGAACACCCCTGAGGGTCCGGCGTTGCAGGCCCACCTGGCCCAGCTCCGAGCCTCGGGCGTGGGCTCCGTGGTCATGGAGGTGTCGTCCGAGGGGCTCGCGCAGCACCGCGTCGATGCCGTCGCCTTCGACGTGGCCGTGTTCACCATGCTCGCCCGCGACCACCTGAACTTCCACGGCACCATCGAGCGCTACTTCGAGGCCAAGGCCGTGCTGTTCGAGCCGGAACGCACGTCCCATGGCGTCGTCAAC
>CADCTF010000054.1 GCA_902805655.1 uncultured Acidimicrobiales bacterium | reverse complement strand
CCTTACGAAGCGGGGGATGCCGGCCTCGTGCACGACGACGTTGGTGACACCTGCGCCCACGCCGACGATCGCCTCGGCCACGGGGCGGCCGTCCTCGTCACCGAGGTCGAAGCCCGGCACGTGGATCGAGCGGATCAGCGCGAAGGGCACCATGTCCACCCGGCTGGCAGCGAGGCCAGCTCCCTCGGGCGCGCCGAGCAGCGAGCGGAGCATGTCCTTGTGGGCGGCCACGACGAGGAGGCGGAGCGTCTCCTGGCCGGCGCCGTCGGTGATCCGCTCGATGATCTGGTAGTCGGTGACGGCCTCGGCCATCGGGATCGGGATGAGCTCCTGCACCTGGTACTGGAGCGCCGTGCGGAGCTCGGCCTCCGGCAGGGACGGGAGGTCGGCGGTGCGGGCGACGACCCGCTGGTTGGCGACGCCGACGACGACCTTCTTGGAGCTGAAGCCGACCTCCTTCCAGAGGCGGCGCAGCGCAGCGGAGACGGCCGGTGCGTCCACGACCTCGCCGCCGACGACGGCGCCGAACGGGAGGGAGACCTGGCCGAAGCGCTCGAGGGTCGGGAGCCCACGACCGAAGGACAGCTCGGCGGCACGGACGGCGTGGGTGCCGACGTCGAGGCCGATGACCTTGCGGGCCATCAGCTGGCCACCGGTTCGCCGGTCGCGCCGTGGAGGTGGGGACGGAGCTCGATCAAGGGGGCACTCGGATCAGGTCGGCGTCCGATCGCTCGGACGGAGGGGGACACCTGATCAACGGCCGGGACGGCGCCCACCTTGAGCCGTGAGCCGCCTTCTCCCGGCTGACGCCGGTCGCCGCTCAGACCGGGTAGTGGTCGAGCAGCACCTCGCCCACCAGCACGGCGGTCACGGCGCCTGCGGCGAGGAAGGGTGCGAACGGCACGGGGTCCTTGCGGGTCTTGAGGCCCAGCGCGATGAGCAGGATCCCCCCGACGGCACCGAGGAGGAAGCCGAGGAACAGCCCGAGGGCGACGTGGCCGAGCCCGAGCCAGCCGAGGAAGAGGCCGAGCAGGAGCGCGAGCTTCACGTCACCCATCCCCATCCCGCGGGGGTTGATGAGGTTGATGAGCAGCAGGGCGTTCGATGCGAGCAGCGCACCCAGCACGCCGGTGGCGAGGGGCCAGCCGTCCCGCTCGATGAGCGAGGCGGCGGCGAGCAGCGGCACCGAGATCGCCAGCATCGGGAACACGATCCGGTTCGGCACGATGAAGTGCTCGAGGTCGATCAGCGCCACCGCGAGCAGGGCGGCGAAGAAGAGGCAGAAGGCCGGGAGCGCCCAGTCGGCACCGAGGCGCAGGGCGGCGGCGC
>CADCTF010000053.1 GCA_902805655.1 uncultured Acidimicrobiales bacterium | reverse complement strand
CCGGCTCGCGGCGTACGACGTCGTGTCCATAGCCGTCTGCGACAACGCCGGTCGACTGGTTGGCGCGGTGACCGTGGACGACGTGCTCGACCACGTCCTGCCCGAAGGTTGGCGGCGACGCCGGTGAGGCGGGGGAGCGATCTCTCGATGCCGCGTGGCGGCATCCGCTTCGGTGTTCACTACGACACCGAGGCCTTCGGCCGGTTCTCCGAGTCCATCGCCCGGCTGCTGGGCACCGGCAAGTTCCTCGTCTTCCAGACGGCGGCGGTCACCCTCTGGATCGTCGTCAACGTCTTCGCCGCACGCCTGCGATGGGACCCGTACCCCTTCATCCTCCTCAACCTGGCGTTCTCCACCCAGGCCGCCTACGCCGCGCCGCTGATCCTGCTCGCCCAGAACCGCCAGGCCGAGCGCGATCGCTTCCAGACAGAACGGGATCGCGAGACCAACGCCCGCTCGTTGGCCGAGACGGAGTTCCTCGGACGTGAGCTGGCCTCGATCCGCATCGCCCTGTCCGACGTGGTCACCAACGCCGACCTGGACAAGCGGTTCGAGCGGCTGCTCGACGACCTGGAGCTGCGCATGGCGACGCCCCTGCCGGCCGAGGACGAGGCCCCCGACGCCGGGACTGCGCCACTCAGCTGAGGCGCGTCTGCGGTTGCCGAAGAGTCGCCAGCCATTCCGCAGTGGCGCGCGGTGAGCGCAGTCGGACGACGGTCGGAGCCGAGGGGTCGGCCTGCCATGCGGCGATCCGCTCCCGCTTGCGGGAGAAGCTGCGGAAGTGCCAGGCGACGATGGAATCCGAGGAGAGCGCCTGGCGGAGCGACTCCTTGTTGCCGTTGCAGGCCAGCTCACGGGTGACGACGCGTCTGGCCGTCCGGCGCAGCAGTCGGGTGAGGGACACGAGCCGGGGATAGTCCAGCGCCACGATCAGCTCGGCGCGCGCTACCACCACGTCGCGCCAGTGGCCGTAGGCACTGTCGAGCACCCACGCCTCGGACGAGGCGATGCGTGACGCAAGTGCCCGTTGTTCGTCTCGGGGCCGCTCGACCCAGTCGGGCAGCCAACCGATCTCGTCGTCGACGGAGTGCCAAGGGAGCGACGTGGCGTCGGCGATCTGTCGGGCCAGGGTCGTCTTGCCGGAACCCGTGACCCCGTACACGAGGATCCGGCTCGGGCGGCCGGTCGTCAGACGTACCCGCGCAGCTTCGACGCACGGGCCACTCGCTCGATGCCGATGGCGAAGGCGGCGCGCCGCAGCGGCACGGAGTGGGCGTCCGCGAAGGCGGAGGTCACGTTGAAGGCGCGCTGCATGGCCTCGGCCAGCTCGGCGTTGAACCGGTCCTCCTTCCAGCGGAACCGCTGCACGTTCTGCACCCACTCGAAGTAGGAGCCGGTGACACCGCCGGCGTTGGCCAGGATGTCGGGGATGACCTTGATGCCCCGGTCGTGCAGGATCTTGTCGGCTTCGGGCGTGACCGGGTTGTTCGCCGCCTCCACCACGACGGCGGCCTGCACCTGCCCGGCGTTGTCCTCGTCGATCACCTCGCCCAGGGCGGCGGGGATGAGCACCTCGCAGGGGGACACGAGCAGCTCGTCGTTGGTGACCGCGTCGAAGTCGCCGGTGGCGTCGGCGAGCGGTCGATGCGTCGAGGCCCAGCCGAGGAGGGCCGGGATGTCGAGCCCGGCATCGGAGTAGAGCCCGCCGCTGACGTCCGACACACCGACGATCTTCACGCCTCGCTGGTGCAGCTCGCGGGCGGCCCATGAGCCGACGTTGCCGAAGCCCTGGATAACCACGCGCTGCCGGGAGAGGTCGAGCCCCCACTTGCGGTCGGCGCCCTCGAGCACATAGACGGCGCCTCGACCGGTGGCCGCCTCCCGACCGGGGGCACCACCGAGGTCGACGTGCTTGCCGGTGACGATCGCCGGGGTGTAGCCGTAGCGGCTGGAGAAGGCGTCCATCATCCAGGCCATCGTCTGGGCGTTGGTGTTGAGGTCGGGCGCCGGGATGTCGCGGTTGTCGCCGAGGATGTGGCTGATGGCCAGGGTGAAGCGCCGGGTCATGGCCTCGACCTCGCGAGGGGACATGTCGGTCGGGTCGACGGTGATCCCGCCCTTCGCCCCGCCGAACGGCACGTCGAGGAGCGCCGTCTTCCAGGTCATGAGGGAGGCCATGGCCCGCACCTCGTCGAGGTTGGCCGACGTGTGGTAGCGGATGCCGCCCTTGTACGGCCCGCGGGCGCCGTTGTGCTGCACCCGGTACCCGAGGAAGACCCGCAGCTCCCCGGAGTCCATGCGCACCGGAACCTGCACCGCGATCTCGCGGTACGACGACTTCAAGACGTCGTACATCTCGTCCTTGAGCCGCACCAGCTCGGCACCCTCGTCGAAGTACTGGTTGACCATGGCGTAGGACGATCGGTCGCTCATCTCCTGGTCACCGTACCGAAGGCCTCTGCCGCCCAATCCCGACACTCGCCGGCGGTGGCGGTGCGGACTCCGTCGGGCAGCCGACCGATGGCCACCTCGAGGACGACCTGGCCGTCGAAGCCGTCGGCGACCAGGGTGTCGGCCAGGTCCCGCAGCGGCAGCGTGCCCTGACCCGGCGGAAGGTGCTCGTCGCCTCGGCTCGAGGTGGAGTCGGACAGGTGGAGGTGCCGGATGCGACCGGCCATGCGGTGGTACTGCTCGAGCAGGTCCTGGCGTGCGGCGGCCACGTGCGAGGTGTCGAGGGTGAGCGAGTCGAAAGCCGCGTAGGACGGGTCGTCGTTGCACAGATACGGGTCGTGGCGCCGGCCAAGGGCGGCGACGGTGTACATGTTCTCGACCGCGACGCTCGGGCCGTCGGGCTGGGAGTCGAGCTCACGCACCAGGGCGAGGAAGCCGTCCGCGTACTCGCGCTGCCACCGGAACGGTGGGTGCACGACCACCACGTCGGCGCCAACCGCGGTGGCCATGTCATAGCTGCGCCGGAGCTTGCCGTCAGGGTTCCAGCCCCACACGTGCTGGGTGACGACGAGGCATGGCACGTGGATGGCCCGCACCGGCATCTCGTAGCGGGTCATGAGCTCGCGGACGTCCTCGATCGACTGGCTCTTGCGGTCGTGGGTCACCATGACCTCGACGCCGTCGTAGCCGTGCTCGGCCGCCATGCGGAAGCCGAGCTCGGTGTTCGGATAGAACGATCCGGTCGACAGGACGATGTCGGGCACCCGGCCACGGTAGGGCAGCCCCGGCACGGGTAGCGTCGACGGGTGCTCGAGGTTGCGACCACCGGTGTGGCCACCGGCGGCGACGGCATCGCCCGCCACCCCGACGGCCGTGTTGCGTTCGTCGAGGGCGCGCTGCCCGGTGAACGGGTGCTGGTGGAGATCGTGGACGATCGTCGTGACTACGTGCGGGGTCGGGTGGTCGAAGTGCTCGAGGCGGCGCCGGAGCGGACGGCGCCCCCCTGCGCCAACGTGGCCCGCGGCTGCGGGGGCTGCGGCTGGCAGCACGTCGGCTTCGCCTCGCAGCGCCAGCTGAAGGAGACCATCGTCTCCGAGGCGCTGCGGCGCACCGGGCGCCTGCCGTCCGTGCCGCCGATCCGGTTCACCCAGCCGGTGGGCTCCCCTTCGCTGCGGACCACGGTGAGGCTTGCTCCCGACCCGGCGACGTCCGGGCGCGTGGCGTACCGGGGGCGGCGCAGCAGCGACCTGGTGGTGCCGACCGTAGGCTGCGGGGTGCTCCACCCGTCGCTGGAGGAGCTGGTCTTCGAGGGGCGGTTCGGCTCGGCTCCCGAGGTCGTCCTGCGGACGTCCGTCGCCACCGGCGAGCGCATGGTCGTGACGCCGATGCCGGCCGAGGCCGTCGTGCCGCCCGGCGTGGTGGTGGTCGACGCCGCCCGCCCGGGACGAGCAGCCCTCCACGAGGAGGTGGACGGCGTGCCCCTGCGGGTGTCGGCGCAGTCGTTCTTCCAATCCGGGCCGGCGGTGGCAGAAGCGCTGGTGGCTGCGGTCGGTCGGGCCCTCGTGGATGACGGGCTGGAGGCGGCGACGGTGGTCGACGCCTATGCCGGCATCGGCCTGTTCGGTGCCACCGCGCTCCGGTCGGCGGCGGCGATCGTCGCGCTCGAGAGCTCGCCGGATGCAGCCCGCGATGCCCGGGCCAACCTCGGTGCGAACGCGCGGGTCGTCCGCTGCGAGGTCGGCCGCTGGAGGCCGCAGCCCGCGGACGTCGTGGTCGCCGACCCGGCCCGCACCGGGCTCGGTCGCCCCGGCACGTCGGCCCTCCTGGCGGCCGAGCCTCGACGAGTGGTGCTGGTGAGCTGCGACGCAGGCTCGCTCGGCCGGGACGCCCGCCTGCTGACGGAGGCCGGCTATCAGCTGACCGATGTGGAGCTGGTGGACGCCTTCCCGCACACGCCCCATGTGGAAGTGGTCACTGCGTACTCCCGCGGCTGACCCGGGCCGAGCCCGCGAGGTGCCGGTAGCCTCCGACCCATGCCCGACCGCCTCTGCCTTCTGACCGTCCACGCCCATCCGGACGACGAGTCGTCGAAGGGCGCCGGCACCGTGGCCAAGTACAGCGCGGCCGGCGTGCACACCGTCCTCGTCACCGCCACGGGCGGCGAGGCCGGCGACATCCTGAACCCGGCCATGGAGAGGCCCGAGGTCAAGGAGAACCTGCACGCCGTCCGCATGGAGGAGCTGCGTCGGGCCACGGAGATCATCGGCTACGACGAGGTCGTCCTGCTCGGCTACCGCGACTCCGGCATGCCGGGCACCCCTTTCAACGAGGATCCGGCCTGCTTCGCCAAGGCCGACCTCGACGAGGCCGTGGGCCGGTTGGTGGCCATCATCCGGCGCACCCGGCCCCAGGTGATCATCACCTACGGCGACGACCAGCAGGGCTACCCGCACCCCGACCACCTGCGCGTGCACGACATCTCGGTGCCGGCATTCGAGAAGGCCGGTGACCCCGACGCCTACCCCGACGCCGGTGAGCCGTGGCAGCCGCTGAAGCTCTACTACTCGGCTTGGTCGCGTGCCCGGATGCTGGCGACCCACGAGAAGTTCGTCGAGCTGGGGCTGAAGTCGCCGTACGACGAGAAGTGGTTCGAGCGCCCGTCGCAGGACGATCGCATCACGACCAAGATCGACGTCACCGACTACAACGACGTCCGTCGTGAGGCGCTCCTCGCCCACGCCACCCAGATCGACCCGGAGTCGCCGTTCTGGTTCGGGCTCCCTCCCGAGGTGTCACGCAAGGTGTACCCGATCGAGGACTGGGTCCTGGCCCGGTCGCTCGTCGACCTGCCGCCGGCTGGATCAGGGTTCGAGGACGACCTGTTCGCCGGCGTGCGGGAGACAGCCGACCGGTAGCATCCGCCGGCGTCCGCCCCCTCCGAGGAGACGTCTGCATGCCCACGTGGCTCACCCAACCCTGGTTCGACGCGCAGCGCGAGCTCGCAGACGCGCAGCCCGAGCGACCCGGAGCCACGGCGCGGATGCAGTACGTGCTCACCGGTGGACCCGATGGCGAGATCCGGTACTACTGGGTGCTGGAGGACGGCAAGCTGCTGGAGGACTCACTCGGCCGGCTGGAGGACGCCGATCTCACCCTCACCATGAGCTACGACGACGCCCGCAAGATCCAGACGGGTGAGCTCGACGAGCAGGCGGCGTTCATGCAGGGCCGCATCAAGGTGGAGGGCAACATGGCCAAGCTGATGGCCCTGCTGCCGATCACGTCGTCCCCCGAGTACCGGGAGCTGGCCGAGAAGCTCCGAGCCGTCACCGACTACTGAGGCAGCAGCGGCTCAGACGGCGGCGCTCGTGGGCACCGCCCGAGGCGTCGTCTGGAACACCTCGGTCACGGCCGTCTGACCTCCGGCGGCCCGCAGCACGGCGACGTGGCGGGCCTCGATGCCGCCGATGCTCATGGCGATGCGATTGAGGCCCTTGTCGGTGAAGGTGCTGACGCTCGCCTGGTACGTGTGAGCGGCGGCCGTCTCGATGTCGAGGGCGAGGGCGAGCACGCCGGCTTGGCTCGTCAGGGCGGCCAGGGCCGGCTGCAACGAGGCGAGCAGGGTTGGGTTGGGGCGGTCGTAGGCCTGACCCCCCGCCTTCACGGTGTGGCCCTTCAGCAGGTCCGCGTGCGCCTGGTGCTGCTTCGCGAACTCCGTGGTCGCCTCACGCACCGCCGGCGTGGTCACCAGGCCGCCGGCCGCCACCGACTTGTACACATCCACGGCCACCAGCTCGAGAGAGGTGGCGGTGCGGAGGATGTTGATGTCGCCGCGCGACACCGGAGCGTCCTCTTCTTCCTCCTGTGCGGCCACGGTGGCGGGCTCGTCGCCGCCGCAGGCACCGAAGACGGCGGCAGCGGCGATGGTGACGCCCCCCATCCGGAAGAAGCCGCGACGGTCGAGACCACCGAGCAGCAGGTCTGCCTTGGCTGCGGCCGGCTGCGGTGAGCCTCCGCCGAAGACTCGCCCGAGCAGGCTGCGGAGCCCGGCCATGGCGGCGGCCTGCTCGGCCCGGGATTCGCGGAGCTCGCGCCGGATGAAGTCGTTCGAGATGTCCATCGGTGCGCCTCCGGGCTGCGGGTTCTCGGTCACTGGCTCAAGGGGTGGTCGTCGGGGCTGACACCCTGGTCGCTGCGCTGGAAGGTCGGCACGTAGCCGGATTCGCCGGCGAGGGTCACGCCGGCCGCCTGTCCGAGCACGACGGCGTGCTGGGACTCGATCGGCAGGATCGACGCGGCCAGCTGCAGGGCGGCAGTGCTGTCGAGCGAGCCCAGGCTCTGCAGGTAGGTGGAGGCGGCCGCGTTCTCCAGCTCGTAGGCCAGCTTCAGCACGTCCCTCTCGGTGCTCGCGGCGCGGAGCTGGTCGGTGACCTTGGTCAGGATGCTCTGGTTCGGCCGCCTCGTCGCCTTGGCGGCCGCCAGCGTCGACAGCGCGGTGGCGTGCTGCTGGTGGTGTCCGGCGAACGTGGTCAGCGCCTCGTTGCCAGCTGCGACGCGGATCTTGCCGCCGGCGACGGCCTGGCGGTACGCCTCCACGATGGCCAGCTCGACGCTCTCCGCGAACGCGGCGATCTCTGCGTCGTCCGGCTCCGGGGTGGCCGCCTGGGCGCCGGCGGGTCGGGCGGCCGCGGGCCACAGGGCTCCACCGATCGCCAGGACGGCACCGCCCTGGCCCACCCGCTTCAGCACGGTTCGCCGGCTGGTGCGCTGCGCCCGCGTCTCGGCGTGCAGGGCCCGGATGTCGTCCTGCAGCGTGGGCAGGCCCGAGCGGTGCTCGTCATCGACGTCTCGGACCATCGCGCGTAGCGAGGCCTCGCTGATCTCCATCTGGCTGTCTCCTGGTCGGGGAGTGGTTCCCTGCGTGTCCCTACGTAGCCGGTTCGGGCGTCGGACCACCAATCGAACGGCGTCGAGCGATGTCATGCTTTGCGCATGATCCGGCGGAGGGCGCGATAGCCAACGAGCGTGGCTCCGGACCGGGCGAGGAGCTCGCCGACGGTCGGCTCGCCGGTGAGCACCCGGTGGTCACCGGCCCGCTCGGACCAGTCGGGCGTGATGGCTCGCAGCTCGCCGGTGTCGAGAGCCGGACTGAGCGAGATCTCGGTGACCCCGGGGGCGAGGTCGGCCAGGACCTGCTCGAAGCGGCTGCGCCGGTCGGGGCCGTGCACGTAGGCGAGGTCGTCGGGGAAGACCACTCCTTCGGCCGCGGCGAGCCGTCGGAAGGGGAAGCCGGTCGAACGTTCCGTCGCCGGCCCGGACAGGCGCAGGGGGAGCCGGAAGTCCACCGCCAGCTCCAGGTAGACGTCGAAGAACTCCGGCCGGTTCTGGAGCGCCGCCAGGTGCGAGTCGAGGTGGCTGACGTCGAACCCCCACAGGACGGCACGCTCGACCTGAGCGCGAAGCTCCTTGCGCACCTCGTCCAGGTCGGCGTGGTCCCAGAAATCTTCGACGGTGCGCGGGAAGCCGCCGTCGCCGTCGAGCAGGGAAGGGGCGGCCGTGATGGGCCCCCAGCGGAAGAGGTCGTGCTCGGCGTTGAGCGTCAGGTGGACGCCGATGTCCTCGCCGCGGTAGCTCGCCGCCGCCTGGCGCGCCCAGGCACCCGGCACCATGAGCGACGCGGTGGAGGCCCCGCCGCACGCCAGGGCTTCGAAGATGCCGGCATTGGCCGCATGGCTCGAACCGAGGTCGTCACACGTGATGATCACGAGCCTGGCGTCGGCCGGGTGACCCAGGCGTTCGGCGAGCGGGGACGGCACGGCCTCAGCCTAAGGGGGTGTCCGCTCCTCCACAGCGGCCCCACAGCCCGCGCTGCTCATCCCGTGCTCTCGCTGCGGCGGACACGAAGGCCTCCGTGTGGGCCACGTTGGGCGGGATGGTCAGTACCGCGGCGTACCCCTCCCGCGCCAGCGTCAGGTTGACGAAGAGATCGTCGGAGTCCCGGTACACGTAGGCCAGCAGCCGGCCGTATCGGTCTCGCGCCTCGGCGTCGCGGACCAGGCGGACCTTGGACCCGATCGGTAGCAGCGCCGCCGTGCGAGCGGACGCCTCGCTGCCGTAGCACTCGCGCAGGCCGCCCTGGCCATGGGTCTCGGGAGTGTCGATTCCGATGAGGCGCACCGGCTCGTCCTGCCCGGAGATCCGCACCCGGATCGTGTCGCCGTCGGTCACCTTGGTGACCGTCGCCTCGCCGAGCGCCGCCTCGGCGCCGGCCACCGCGTCGTCGCTGTCACCGCATGCTCCGACCAGCACGGAGACCACCAGTGCACCGACGACGAGGCGGTGGGCAGAGGCACGGGACCGTAGGTGCACCGTCACAGTGTGGCGGGCGGGTGAGACAGCCGGTCGACCCCGCGAGGGGTCAGGCGGCGCGCCGCGTGCGGGACGATGACGCAAGGGCGCGGCGTGCTTCGGCGAGGCCCTTGCGGCCTACTTCACGGGTGCGCTCGTCGAGCTGCCACGAGCGGGGCGCCTTGTCGATGAGAACGAGCTGTCGCTGCATGTCCCCATTGTGGGGAGGGGGTGTGACAGCTTTCCGGGGGGAGGCTTCGTGCACTGTCATGTCACCTCCGTACAACGCCTCCGAAGGCCTGGTCATGCCCGGAACTAGAGTCCCGCGCCATGACGTCCCCATACGGCATAACCATCCCTCTGGGCGGTCCGCTGCACGCGCAGAAAGACCGGCTGCTGGAGTGCCGAGACCTCGGCTACACGGACTTCTGGTCGAGTGAGGCCGATGCCGCCGACGGGTTCGTCCCCCTTGCGATGGCTGCGGCCTGGGTGCCCGATGTGCGGCTGGGCGTGGCCATCATCCCGGCGTACACGCGGGGGCCGGCCCTCCTCGCCCAGAGCGTGGCCACCATGGCCGAGGCCGCGCCCGGGCGGTTCGCCATGGGCATCGGTGCTTCCTCCAACGTGATCGTCGAACGGTGGAACGGCATCCCCTTCGAGGAGCCCTACAAGCGCACGCGGGACATGGTGCGCTTCGTGAAGCAGGCCCTCACGGGCGAGAAGGTGGAGGGGCCGTTCGACACCATCCAGAGCTCGGGCTTCAAGCTCGGTCGGGTGCCCAAGCAGGTGCCGCCCATCCTCGTGGCCGCGCTGCGGCCCGGCATGCTGCGGATGGCCGGCCGGGAGAGCGACGGCACGATCATCAACTGGCTCTCGGCGGCCGACGTGGCGCGCATCGTGCCGGAGGTCGGCGCCGGCAAGGAGATCGTGGCCCGGATCTACGTCTGCCCCTCAGAGGATGCCGACATGGTGCGCGGCCTCGCCCGGCGCCTGATCGCCTCCTACCTCAACGTGCCGGTGTACGCCGCCTTCCACGAGTGGCTCGGCCGCGGGCCGCAGCTGCAGCCCATGTGGGACCTGTGGAAGGCGGGGGACCGGAAGGCCGCCACCGCTGCGATCCCGGATGCGGTGGTCGACGATCTCATCGTGTACGGCTCGCCCGGCGAGTGTCGCGAGCACATCGCCCGGTACATGGAGAACGGGGTGACCACGCCGACGTTGGCGGTGCTGCCCTACGGGATGGATGCGCAACAGGCCGTGAGGGACCTCGCTCCTCAGGGTTGACGTTTGGAGTCCGGCGGGGCCCTGCGACTACGTTCCTGCGATCCCCCTGCCGTTCACCTCTCTTCCGTCGCGCGCCTGCCCCGCCGTCACCTTCGGGCTCGTCGTCGCACTGGCCGTCGCCCCAGCAGCTGCGCTGCGGCCGGCGCTGGCCTCGTCGACCCCGCTCGGCGCGGCTGACCCCGTAGCGACCCGCCCGGTCGGCAACGAGGCCTCGGCCTCGTTGCAGGCGGGCATCGACTCCCGCCTGGCCGAGGAGCAGGAGGCCGCCCAGGCCGCCGCGCGCGTCGCAGAGGAGGAGGCGGCTGCCTGGCACGCCGCCGTCACGTGGCACGCCGCGGTGCAGGCGGCGGAAGCCGAGGCGGCCGAGATGGCCCGAGCCCTCTCCGAGCGGCTGGTGCGCGAAGCGGTCTCGTCGCGGGGCCGCACTCGTCCTGCACTGTCGTGGCCGGCTGCGGGGCCGATCACCGGCACCTACGGCGAGCGCCGTCCCGGGCACTCCCATGCGGGCATCGACATCAACGGCGACACCGGCGACCCGGTGTGGGCCGCCGCGGCCGGTGTCGTGGTGACGGCCGGTGCGGCTCCGTCGGGCTACTCCGGCTACGGCACGATGGTGCTGATCGACCACGGGTTCGGGATGTCCACGCTGTACGCCCATCTGTCGAAGGTCGACGTCCGGCCCGGCGATCCGGTGCAGAGCGGGGCTCGGGTGGGAAGCGTGGGCTCGACGGGCAACTCGACCGGGTCGCACCTCCACTTCGAGGTGCGGATCAGCGGCGCGACGGTGGAACCGCGCGACCACCTGCCGGCCCGCTGAGCCACCGCCGTCCCGAGGACCCTCCCTCCGGGGTCAGAAGAACGAGAGCTGATCGGCTCGCTGGGCGCGTCGGGTCAGGGGTTCCCAGAGCCTGGCGCCGCGGGGGCCGGTCGCACCGACCTCGACCAGCGGTATCGGTATGGCCCGAGCTGCGCCGTTCTCGTCCGTGATGGCCAGGCTTCCGTCCCGTTCGATGCCGACGGCCCGACCAGCTCGCCACGGACCGTCGGCGAAGCGCCGGAAGCGCACCGCCTCACCGGCTCTGAGACCCAGCGCGTGCAAGTCGCGCTGATCGCCGTCCGGCACTAGGCGAAGGCCACGAGCTCGGCTGCGGCCTCGTCGACGTGGCGCAGCAACGCCTCAGGGTCGTCCACGGCGGCCAGATCCACGTTGAGACCGAGATCGAGCCGGCCGTTGTAGGACATGACGGTCGCGTTGAACGCCGTCCCTGCGGTCGGACCCATCGGGTGGTTGCGCTCCACTCGGGCGCCCGCCACGTACAGGTCGAACGGGGCGCCGCGCACGTTCGACGCGGCGAAGTCGACCGTGTCGGCCTGGGACCGGGCGAGGGCGGTGAGCACGGGCGGGGGCAGGACGTGGAGCAACCCGGCCAGCGGGTCCAGCAGGCCGAGAGACCGCTCCGCCTTGGTGGTGGCGAGGCGCCGAACGATCTCGGCGAAGCGATCCGGCGGGGTGGCGACGCCCGTCGGTACGAGCACCCGGGTGGGCGCGAACGCGTTGCCACCGGCGTAGCGGTCGGTGCGGGTGCTCACCGGCATGGACATGCGCAGCTCGTCGACCGGAGCACCTCTCTCGCGGTGATACGTCCCTGCGGCCCCGGCCAGGATGCACACGTAGGCATCGTTGATCGTGCCGCCGAGAGCATGCGCGGCCGAGCGGAGCCTCTCGAGATCGATGCTGGTCACGACGAAGCGCCGGGCTGTCGAACGCCGACCGCGCCACAACGGCGACCGCGCCCGGTCGGTGATCACGAGCTGACGCAGCAGCGAGCGCCCCATCTCCGTGGCGTCCCCGGCCGCAGCCGGCACACGTTGCGGAGCGAGTGCGGTCGACACCGCCGCGCCAGCCACCCGGCGTCCGAACCGGAGGGGGCCGCCGAGCACCTCGCCGAGCGCCCGGACCGGTGCGGCGGTCTCGTCCTCGTCGTCAGTCACCACAAGGTGTTCGGTGTCGAGCGGGAGCGCCTCGGTGGGCGACGGGCTCGCGTCCATGAACAGGGCCGACAGCCGCACGCCCCCCAGGCCGTCGGTGAGGGCGTGGTGCATGCGGGTCACGAGCGCCGCCCTGTTCCGCTCGAGGCCCTCCACGACGGTGTACTGCCACAGCGCCCGGGTCGTGTCCATCGGTTCGCTGTGCTGCCCCGCCGCCCACTCCAGGAGCTGGTGGTCCGACCCGGGCGCGGGAAGGTGTAGACGCCGCAGGTGGAAGTCGAGGTCGAAGGCCGGGTCACGTTGCCAGACCGGTCGGACCATCCACGGCGCCCCGGAGGCCGGCCGCTGTTGCAGGCGAGGAGCTGCGATCACCGCCGCAGCCATGCGACGACGGAACCGATCGAAGTCGGGTGGTGCCTCGAGAAAGCTGATGGTGACGAAGGACGACCGCAGGCGAGGGTCCGCGTCGAGGCGCCAGAGCAGCGACTCGGCCTCCGTCATGCGGCCCTCGGGCTCGTCGCTTCCGCCCACTGGGCGCAGGCTACCCAGCGACGGCCGGCCTCAGCGCGAGATGGACGTGTGCTTGAACTCGTTCAGCTCCGGGAAGCCGGTGACCAGGTCGATCACCCGGTCGATGGTCTTCACGGCCAGCTCGGCATCACCTTGGGGGCGAGTCATCAAGCGGACGAAGACGGAGGCGTCGCCCGCCATGAACGTCGGTACGCCCCACACCTTGTGCTCCTGGACGATGGTCTGGTGCTCCTTGCGAAACACCTCGCGCGGCCCGCCCTCTTCGATCTGGGCCCAGACGGCATCGGCGTCCACGCCATGCTCGCTGAGCACACCCCTCACGACCTCGGGCTCGCGGATGTCCCGGCCTTCGTCGTGACGTGCGTCGAAGAAGGCCTGGTGGACATCGAGGAAGCGGTCGGGATACGTGTCCCGCACGACGATGCCGGCCTCCATGGCGATCAGGCCGGACGTCTTGGTGTCGTCGTCCCACACGTCCGGCTCTCCGTCGGCCACGTGCACCTGCCCGAGCGAGAACGGGGCGAAGGTGACGTCCCACTGCGCCCCGGCTCGCAACCCGGCGATCAGGTGCTCGTGGGCGTTGCGGGCGAACGGGCAGCGGTAGTCCCAGGCGACGGAGAAGGTGCTCATCCTCAGGTCAACCCCCGCCGGCCGGTCAGGATTCCGGCAGCGAGCTGGGCACCGGCGCCACCGGCAGCGGAAAGAGCCTCCGGCCGAGCGCTCCGAGGCCCACGCCCACCAGGACGCCGGCCACCACGTCAGAGGCGTGGTGGATCCTGACGTAGACCCGGCTCGACGCCACCAGGACGGCGAGGCCGTAGTACAAGGGCCGCAGCCGTCGGTCGCCGTCGGACAGCAGCCCGGCGGACATGAAGGCGGAGGTGGCGTGGCCGCTCGGGAAGCTGCTCGTCAGCGGGGTGCGGAGCTTGAGCGGCCGCACGATCTCCGACACGGGCCGAGGCCGGCGGAAGAACGACTTGATGCCGAGGTTGACGATCGCGGACTCGACCCCGACCCCGATGCCGAGGCGCACGGCGGCGGGCCAGTGGGCGTTGCTGCGCAGGCCGCGCAGCGCGCCGAGGAACAGCCAGATCATGCCGTGGTCACCGACGGTGGACGCGCCGTAGAAGACGCGGTCGGCCAGTCGCCGGCCCCGGAGCCGGTCGAACTGCCGGTCGACGGCGGCGTCGAAGGCGGCGACCCGCCGCTCGTACGGCAGGGGCAGCCGGAGCGTGCGCTTCATGCCGCAGAAACGTAGTGCGCCGGCGGGATGCGTCAGACGGCGACGGAGAGGTGTGGTGCTACAGCGGTGGATGTGGTGGAACCGGCCGTCGAGCGGGCGGCCACCACGTCGAGCGCCCCCTGCGGGTCACCGCCGAACGCCGGGCAGTACGCCTTGAACGAGCACCAATCGCACAGTCGCCCAGGCTTGGGCTTGAAGCTGTCGGTCTCGCAGGCTCGTTCGACGGCGGACCAGATCGCCTGGGTGCGCTGCTGGAGACCGCGGATGGACTGGTCGGACGGCACCATGCTGATCGCCACCGGCTCGCGCAGGTGCAGCAGCTGGATCCGGACCGGGCGCACCCCGAGCACCTGCTCGCAGAGGAAGGCATAGAAGTGCACCCCGCCCATGCGGCTCTGCTCGAAGCTGGCGCCGGGCGACCTGCCGGTCTTGTAGTCGGTGACCACCAGGTCGCCGTTGCTGTCGAGCTCGAGACGGTCGATGATGCCTCGCAGCTTCAAGCTGCCGATCTCGACCTCCAGCCGCAGCTCGGTGCCGATGACCTGCACCTGGTCGGGATCCTCCAGCTCGAAGTAGCGGCGCACGAGCAGCTCCGCGTCGGCCCGGAAGTCGGTGACGTCGGCCTCGGTGAGCGACAGCTCGACGAACTCTGGATCGTCCTGTGCCTCAGCCCATGCCTGCTCGAGCTTGGCCATGGCCGCGGCCATCGAGCGGGAGCCGGCCGGCTCGTCCCAGAACAGCAGCTGCAGGGCCCGGTGCACGAGCGTGCCCTTGTAGGCGGCGGGGGAGGCCGGCTCCGGGAGGCGGTCTATCGCCGAGAAGCGGAAGGCCAGCGCACAGTCCTTGAAGGACGACACCTTCGAAGGCGTCAGCGAGGTGGGAAGGGGAAGGCTCATCGCCTCCAAACCGTAGACCTGAGGTGTGACACGCGTGTGATTTACCCGGCAGCGAGTGCGTCCGCCACGGCCCGCGCCACCATGCCCGGGTTCTCCATGGGCCCGAAGTGGCTGAGGCCCGGGAGCACCATGGTCCTGCCGTGCGGCAGCCGGGCCGCCTGCTGCACGATCAGGGCCTCGTCGAAGGTGTCGGCATGCTCGCCGCACGCGATCGTCACCGGGCAGCTCACCTCGGACAGGTGGTCGAAGGCGGTGTGCGTGGCCGCCGCCTCGTAGGTCCTGGCCTCGTTCTCGGGACGGCACTTGAGGCGGACGCCGTCGTCGGCTCGGACGAAGCCGTGGTCGACGTAGGCCCGCAGCGCGGCCGGGTCGAGCCGGGAGAATGGCGGCTTCGAGGCGTAGTTGGCGAACGCGTCCTCGTGCGAGGGGAACACGTCCCGGCGGCGACGCGCACCGGCGGCCAGTGGTGTGCCCGAACCCGGCGTGGCGGAGCCGTCCGGCCGCGGGGGGAAGAGCACCGGTTCGTAGAGGAACAGCCCGGCGAACGTGCCGGGCCTCGCCTGTTCAGCCAGGAGGAGGGCGGCGCCGCCGCACGAATGGCCGAAGGCGAACGGACGCTGGAGTCCGACGGTGTCGACCACGGCCAGCGCGTCGGCCGCGAACCCCCGCCAGTCGAAGTCACCGTCCGACCGGGCCGGAGTGTCGCCGTGACCCCGCTCGTCGAAGGCCCAGCAGTGGAAGTGACCGGCGAGCTCGGTGGCGAGTGGACCGAGCACGCGGCCATGGAACCCGGTGGCGTGGGCCAGCAGCAGGGGAGGGCCGTGACCGCCCAGGTCATAGGTCGCGACGTGGACGCCATCGGGTGTGATCGCCGGCACGGCGGCACCGTAACGCAGTGGCACGTCCGGCCCTCCGGCCGAGTGGTTTGTCCATGTTCACCACCGGGTACTCGCCCTGTGCGCATGCGACTTGCCTTCGACGTGACCCTTCCTCTCGAGGCTCGCCTGCTTCCACGGATACGGCGCGTCTTCTTCGGCTTCTTCGAAGACCTCGGTGTCGCTCGGGAGGTGGCCGACGAGGTGGTGCTCGCCATGGACGAGGCGTGCGCCAACGTCATCCGCCATGCGTACCGCGAGTCGTCCGACGCAGATGGGAGCTTCCGCCTCAGCGCTGACCTGTCCGACCACGAGGCGGTGGTGGTGGTGACGGACGAAGGCTCGGGCTTCGAGCCGTCGAGCCTTCCCCAGCCGTCGCCGGAGGCGCTGTCGGGTCGCGGCCTGTCGATCATCCGGGGTCTCATGACCGAGGTCGACATGGCGAAGGGTCCGGATGGTCGGGGCACGGTGCTCACCATGCGGAAGCGCTTCGCCCCGATGTCCGCCCGGGCCTGACCTTCGGACCGGAGGGTCGCCCGGCCGGAATCCGCTCCACTCAGCGGCGGAAGGGGACAGCCCGTCGCCACTCCGCCGCGATCGCAGCCCGGGCCGCGTTGGCCCCGCACGCGCCGTGCACGCCGCCACCCGGATGCGCGGAGGCCGACCCCAGGAAGAGGCCCTTCACCGGGGTTCCCGGCCGGCCCGCGCCCGGAACCGGCCGGAAGACGAGCTGTTGGTGCAGCTGCGCGGTGCCGCCGTTGATCGCGCCGTGACGCAGGTTGGCGTCGGCTGCCTCCATCTTCGACGGAGTGAAGACGTGCCGTCCCCGGATCAGCGCGCCGAATCCCGGCGCCAGCATCTCGATCTCGTGCTCCATTCGGGCGACGAAGACCTCCGTCTCGCGCTCGTCCCAGACGCCGCGAAGATCCTCCCCGCCGACGTCACCACGCACGTGCTGGGGCACATGGGTGTACGCCCAGGCGGACTCTTTGCCGGCCGGCTGCCGGGTCGGGTCGACCATGCTCTGCTGGCCGACCAGGAGGAAGGGGCGGTCCGGTATCTGACCGGTCGAGAGGGCGGCCGTGCCCATGGTGAGCGCGTCGACCGAGTCGGCCACGTGCACCGTGCCGGCCCGCCGGGCCTCGGGTGAGGACCACGGGATCGGCCCGTCCAGGTTCCAGTCGACCTTGACGGTGGCCAGATCCCATTGGAAGCGCCGGATCCCCTCGAGGTAGGAGGCCGGAAGGTGCTGCTCACCGACCAGGTCGAGGAACAGCGACGGGGCGGCTACGTCCGCGATCACCGCCCGCTTGGCCTCCACCTCGGTTCCATCCGCCAGGCGGACGCCGACGGCCCGGCCTCTGCGGATCACCACCGACGTCACGGGGGCATCACACGTCAGCGTGGCGCCGTGGGACTGCATCCGCGCCACGAGGGCTGCGGTCAGGCTTCCCGCGCCACCCTCGGGCACGGGAAAGCCGTGACCTTGGGCCAGGCCCATGAGGAGCCACCCGAAGAAGCCGCTGATGGCCGCCTCGGGGCTGAAGTCGGCGTGAAGGGCGTTCCCCGCCATCAGGCGGCGGGCCTGCTCGCCTCGGAACTCCTCCTCGCCCATCCGCCGCACGGGCAGGAGCGCGAAGCGGACGAACGCCGGGAGCTCGGACGGAGGTATGGACCCCACGAGGCGGAGACCCGCTCGCACGGGCGGGAACGGCCCGGTGAGGGCGCCGATGATGCTCGGCTCCAGCCGCTGCCATCGGGAGTACAGGTCGCGCCAGCGGTCGCCGTCACCGGGATGACCGGCGTCGAGTGACGCGCAGGTCTCGTCGAGGTCGCTCGACACGACGGGGCACGAGCCGTCGAGGGTGGGATGGGCCAGAGCGAGCGGCGATCGGCACCACCGGAGGCCGTGGTCGGCCAGGTCCATGGCCCCGAACACCGGCGACGCCACTGCCAGCGGATAGAAGGAGCTGAACAGGTCGTTCGTGTAGCCCGGCTCGATCAGCTCCGCCGAGCGCACGGCGCCGCCGGGTTGGGACTGGGCCTCGAGGACGGCGACCGTCCAGCCGCGGGCGGCGAGGACGTTGGCCGCCGCCAGGCCGTTCGGCCCGGCTCCGATGACGACGGCGTCGGGCATCCGTTGCAGGCTACTCAGCGGACTGGTCTGCGAATCCCGTGGGTAGTGTCCGCCGCGTGGCGAATCCGAGCGCCTGGGGCATCGCCTCGGGCTACACCGACGCGGCCGGTACCTGGCGCGATGCAACGGCCGAGACGACATCCGCGCTGCTTGCGGCGATGGGCGCAGAGGGCGACGAGCCACCGGCGGCACCGGCCCTGCGGATCGTACGAGCGGGGCAGCCGCTCGACCTCGAGGGCCGGTGGGTGCTCCGCACGGAGGACGGTGGGGAGGAGCCGGTGGTGCACGGGTTCTCCGGCGCGCCCCTCGGCTACCACGACCTGATCTCCGAGGACGACGGCTCTCGAGAGCGGCTCATCGTGTCGCCCGGCGCGTGTCACCTACCGGCGGATCTCGACGTGTGGGGCTGGTCGGTGCAGCTGTACGCGCTGCGGTCGGCGTCGAGCTGGGGCATGGGCGACCTGGGCGACCTGCGACGCTTCGCAGGTTGGTCGAAGGCGCATGGGGCGGGGCTGCTGCTGCTCAACCCGCTGCACGCGGCGGCCCCCACGCCTCAGCAGGAGCCGAGCCCCTACTACCCGAGCAGCCGGTCGTTCCGGAACCCGCTCTACCTCCGGGTGGAGGACGTGCCAGGCGCTGCCGCCCTGGGTGACCAGCTGAACGAGGTGATCGCGGGCGGCCGTTCGCTCAACCGCGATCGACGGATCGATCGCGACGCGGTGTTCTCGCTGAAGCTCTCCGCCCTCGGGCGGCTGTGGGAGCTGTTCCCCGGGGATCCGACCTTCGACGCGTTCACGCGTGACGGGGGAGACGTGCTGCAGAGCTACGCCATCCACTGCACGATCGTGGAGCAGCACGGGTCCGACTCGAGGTTGTGGCCCGATGGTCTCGGTCACCCGAGGGCGGGCGGGGTGGCCGCCTTCGCCGATGCCCACGACGGCCGCGTGCGGTTCCACATGTGGTTGCAGTGGCTGGTGGATCGCCAGCTCGAGGCGGCGGGCCGTGACATCGACCTGATGCAGGACCTGGCCATCGGTGTCGACCCGAACGGCGCCGATGCCTGGTTGTGGCAGGACGCGCTCGTGCCGAGCGTGTCGGTCGGGGCGCAGCCGGACGAGTACAACACCAAGGGTCAGGACTGGGGCCTCCCGCCGTTCGACCCGTGGAAGCTGCGCGCCGCCTGCTACGAGCCGTTCGTGCAGACGGTTCGGGCCGGGTTCCGCCACGCGGGAGGGCTTCGCTTCGACCACGTCATGGGTCTCTTCCGCCTCTTCTGGATCCCGCAGGACGGAGGCGGCCCAGCGGCCGGCGGGTACGTGCAGTACCCGTCATCCGACCTGCTCGACATCCTTTCGCTGGAGAGCCATCGCAGTGGCGCCTACGTCGTAGGGGAGGACCTCGGCACGGTCGAGCCGGACGTGCGCAAGGAGCTGGCGGCGCGCAACGTGCTGTCGTACCGCCTGGCCTGGTTCGAGCCCGATCCGCCGAGTCACTTCCCGAAGCAGTCGCTCGGCGCCGTCACCACCCACGACCTGCCGACCGTGGCGGGCCTCTGGACGGGGGCCGATCTGGAGGCGCAGCGCTCACGGGGCATGGAGCCGAACGTGGAGTCGACCGAGGAGCTGCGGTCGAAGCTCGCGCGGTGGACACGGGCTGCGCCGGACGCCTCGGTGACGGAGGTGACCCAGCGTCTCTACGAGCTGTTGGGCGAGTCGCCCTCGGCCATCGTCACTGCGTCGCTCGACGATGCGCTGGGCGAGGTGGAGCGCCCGAACTACCCGGGCACCACCGGCGGCACCAACTGGTCGCTCGCTCTTCCGGCGCCGCTCGAGGACATCGAAGCCGACCCGCGCGTGCGCTCCATCGCCGACGTCCTCACGGGCCGGTCGACCGGCTGACAGGCTGACGGGGTGAACCTGCCCGTGTCGCCCCCGGTCGCCCCGATGCTCGCCAAAGCCACCAAGGGCCTCCCGCTGGGCGAGGGCTACCTCTACGAGCCGAAGTGGGACGGGTTCCGCTGCATCGTGTTCCGCGACGGGGACGAGGTCGAGCTCGGCAGCCGCAACGAGCGACCGCTCACCCGCTACTTCCCCGAGCTGCTCGAGCCGATCCGCGAGCAGCTGCCGGACCGGGTCGTGCTCGACGGGGAGATCGTGATCCCGGCGGCGCAGGGGCTCGACTTCGATGCACTGCTGCAGCGCATCCATCCGGCCGAGTCCCGCATCAAGAAGCTGGCGAAGGAGACACCCGCTTCCTTCGTCGCCTTCGACCTGCTGGCCCTCGGCGATCACGACGCCCGGCCGCTGCCCCTCGCCGAGCGCCTCGGGCTGTTGACCGGCTTCATGGACGAGGTCGAGCCGCCGCTGTACCTGAGCCCGTCGACGACCGACGCCGACCGTGCGCGTGACTGGTTCACCCGCTTCGAAGGCGCAGGCCTGGATGGGGTGGTGGCCAAGAAGCTCGACACCGCGTACCTGGAGAACCAGCGTGTGCACCTCAAGGTGAAGCACGAGCGCACGGCCGACTGCGTGGTCGCCGGCTTCCGCTGGCACAAGTCGGGAGGGATCATCGGCTCGCTGCTGCTGGGCCTCTACGACGACGGGGGCACGTTGCACCACGTCGGTGTGGCCGGAGCCTTCACCGTGGTGCGCCGCAAGGAGCTGGTCGACGAGCTGGCGCCCTACCGGGAGGGCGCTCTCGAGAACCACCCGTGGCAAGGCTGGGCGGAAGCGTCCGCGGCGGCGGAAGCCGGCGGGCAGCGAGTCCCCGGCGCCACGAGCCGGTGGAACGCCAAGAAGGATCTCAGCTGGGAGCCGTTGCGGCCGGAGCTGGTGGTCGAGGTGGCCTACGACCAGCTGCAGGGCGACAGGTTCCGCCACGCCGGGCAGTTCCGCCGCTGGCGCCCCGACCGGGACACGGCGTCGTGCACCTACGCGCAGCTCGAGGTGGTCGTCCCGGAGGAGCTCGCCTCGGTCTTCGCCCGGTAGGGGCGCCTCAGCCGAAGTACACCCTGACGCGGTGACCGTCGACCTCGTGCACGTCGATGTCCATGTCGTAGAGGAGCCTCAGGGTGGCGGGCGTCATCATCGAGGCGGTGTCGCCCTCGGCCACGACGCGGCCGTCCTTCATGGCGACGATGCGGTCGGCGTGGAACGAGGCGAAGTTGATGTCGTGGAGCACCACCACCACGGTCTTGCCCAGGTCGTCGGCCAGGCGGCGAACCATGCGCATCGTCTGCACCGCGTGGCGCAGGTCGAGGTTGTTGAGCGGCTCGTCGAGCAGCACGCAGTCCGTGTCCTGGCACAGCACCATGGCCACGTAGGCGCGCTGGCGCTGGCCGCCCGACAGCTGGTCGAGCTGCCGACCGGTGAAGGCACCACCCCGTCCACGGTCACCCCGAGGTCGTCGAGCGTGACGAGCGCTCCGAGGTCGAACACCACCACCGTCTTCGGCTTGCTCGCGAGGGTGGTCTCGCCCTGGGCGTGACGGATGACCTTGGGAGCGCCACCGTCCGGCTGGGCCCTCACGGCGCGCCACCACCGCCGCCCTCGCCGCAGGCACCCAGTACGGCCACCGCCACCAAAAGGGCGAGCGAAGCCAGTCGTGATCCGGACCGAGAGAACATGTAGGAGCTCCTTGCAGCAGAAGTGAGCGCCTCGAGGCTGCGATCCGCGACGCCGCTCTCGTCCCGACCGCGCACCGGGTCTGGGTGGGGGCGGAGGCGGCCGTGATCCGACGGATCCGCAGCCACCTGCTGGTCGAGCGGAGCTTCGACCCGGCCTCGATCGTCACCCGCGGGTACTGGAAGCAGGGAGTGCCGAACAACCCCGACCACGACTTCGGCGAGGACTGAACCGCTCGGCGTCGCTCCGCTCTACGGCTCGGGCGTCTCCGGCCGGGCTCGGCTCGGCTGCACGCGCTTCGGCTCACCGGCCATCTTCGGGAAGTTCGGGGGCCATGGCGCGTCGCCGAGCCCGCCGGCCTCGTCCCGCCGGGCCAGCTCCAGCAGCGGCTCGAGCGAGTGGGCCACCTCGTCGATGCCGGCGTCGGGGTCGATGCCGGATGCCCAGCGGGCCGGGACGGTGGCCAGCGTCAGGTCGCTCGGGTCCACGTCGGCCAGCTCGTCCCACTCGATGGGGCACGACACGCGACCCTCGGCGTTGGCCCGCACGGAGTAGGCGGAGGCGATGGTGCGGTCGCGAGCGTTCTGGTTGTAGTCGATGAAGACGCGCTCGCCCCGCTCCTCCTTCCACCAGGCCGTGGTGGCCATCTCCGGCATCCGGCGCTCCACCTCACGGCCGAGGGCCAGCGCGGCACGGCGGACGTCGAGGAACCCCCATGCCGGCTCGATGCGGAGGTTGATGTGGATGCCGCGGGACCCGGAGGTCTTCGGGTAGCCCCGCAGGCTGTGCTCGTCGAGCACCTCGTGCACGCACTGCGCCACGCGGCGGACCCCCTCGAAGGTCACGCCGGGCTGGGGGTCGAGGTCGATCCGCAGCTCGTCGGGCTTGTCGACGTCGGTGCGACGGACGGCCCACGGGTTCAGGTCGATGCAGCCCAGGTTGGCGGCCCACGCCACATGTGCGACATCGGTGGGGCAGAGCTCTTCCGCGCTCCGGCCGCTCGGGAAGCTGACGGTCACGGTGTCGAGCCACTCCGGCCGGCCCTTGGCCGGCACCCGCTTCTGGAAGAACGGCTCACCCTCGGCCCCGTCGGGGAACCGCTTGAGCACGGTGGGGCGCAGGAAGACGCCTCGCAGGGCACCGTCTCCCACGGCCACGTAGTACCGGACCAGGTCGAGCTTCGTCTCGCCCCGGGCGGAGAAGAAGACCTTGTCCGGGTTGGTCACCTTCACCGTGCGGCCCGCGACCTCGAGCTCGACCGGTGGCGTCTTCGGCATGGCGAGAGTCTGGCAGGGAAGGTGGTCGGTTCAGGGGTGCTCGCGAGCGCGGGCGAAGGCGCCGGGCCCGGCCAGCATCCGCCTGTGCCAGCGCGACGGCGTGGCCAGCACGGCTCGCGGGTAGTCCTCGAACAGCCAGCGGGCGAAGTTCCGACGGGTCCATTCCGTCGCTCCCGCAACGGCTGCGGCTCCCGCCGCGGCGGGCTCCACGGACAGGACCCTGGACAGCCCACGCGCCAGTCGGTGGTCCACCACCAGGCTGCGGTGCACGGCCTCGCCATAGCGCTCGGCGGCGACGGCCGCCCAGGTGGGGCCGGCCCCCAGCACGGCTGCGGCGGCGAGCTCGCCCGTCTCCAGGGCCTGGCCGATGCCCTCACCGGTCAACGGGTCGGTGGCTCGCGCTGCGTCACCGACGAAGAGCACACGCCCGCCCAGGGCGTGCAGCTCCGTCGAGGCCACCCGGGCGGGGATCGGCCACGCCTTGTGAGCTGCTTCCGGCGTGGCGTCCGGGCCGAGCACGTCACGGATGTGCGGCCGGTCGAGCAGCTCCGTCCACAGCGCCTTCATCGACCGGGTGGGCTCTCCGGGTCGACGGAGGATGCCGAAGCCGACGTTGGCCCTCCCGCCGGCCAGCGGGAACGACCAGGCGTAGCCCGGCAGGAGGTCGGCGTCGAACCACGTCCACAGCTGCGTCGCCGCCGGCTCGGCCACGTCGGTGAAGTACTGCCGGAACGCATGCCACTCGCCGAGGTACCCGGGCGCGTCGCCTGCGCCGGTGAGCTTGCGGACGTTCGACCACATGCCGTCGGCCGCCACGACATAGCGCGCCACCACCGGGCCGATGCCGTCGACCCCGACGGTGACGTGATCGCCTCTCGACTCGACCGCGACGACGGCATGCCCCTCGTGCACCTGCACGCCGGCGGCACGGGCCAGGCCCACGAGCGCGGCGTCGAGCTCTTCCCGTCGCGCCACCGCGGCGTAGGTGCCGGGCCCGCCGGGGAGCGGGAAGCGGACCCGGCGGCCACGGGGCGACCGCATCCAGACCGCGTCCACCGGCTGCCAGGAAGCGAGCGACTCCGGCTCGATACCGAGCTGCTCGAGCCTCCGCAGCGCGCCGGTGGTGAGCCCGTCACCGCAGCACTTGTCGCGGGGGAAGACGGCCTTGTCGACCAGCACCACCCGCCGCCCGGCGCGAGCGAGGGTGATGGCGGCGGCCGCGCCGGCGGGACCCGCGCCGACCACCGCGACGTCGGTGGCGATCACCCGGGCGACGCTACCGCTGCAGCATCGTGGCCAGAGCGGGCCCGATGTCGGGCTGAGCGAAGCGGAAGCCCGACGCGAGAAGGGCCGCCGGCTGCACCCGCAGGTTGGCGAACACGACCTCCTCGGCCATCTGCGACCCGAACACGAGCCCCGGCCCGAACCGCGGCACCGGCATCACTGCTGGCCGCCCGAGCGCCTGCCCGAGCGCCTTGGCCAGCTCCCCGCCTCGAACGGGGTTGGGGGCGCAGCAGTTGACCGGGCCCTCGAGGTCGTCGGACTCGAGGCAGTGCCGGATGGCGGAGACCTCGTCGCCGAGGGAGATCCAGCTCCACCAGTTCTTCCCGCTCCCGAGCCGACCTCCGACGCCGAGCTTGAACAACGGCAGCTGCCGCGCCAGCGCGCCACCCTTCGGGCTCAGCACGATGCCGTTCCGCAGGTGGACGACCCGGATTCCCGCCTTCTCGGCGGGAGCAGTGGCCGCCTCCCACTGACGCACCAGGTCGGCGAGGAACCCGCCACCCTTCGGGCCGCCCACACCGTCCGCCTCGGTTAGCACCTGATCGCCCCGATCGAAGCCGTAGGCGTTGATCCCTGAAGCGCTCAGCAGCGTCGCCGGGCGGCCGGGCAGCTCGGCCAGCGACTGGCTCAGCAGCGCCGTGCCGAGCGTGCGGCTCTCGAGCAGCCGGCGCTTCTGCTCGCCCGTCCAGCGCCGAGCGCCGATGCTCTCACCGGCGAGGTGCACGGCGGCGTCCACGCCTTCGAGGCCCGACGAGTCGATGGTGCCACCGGCCGGATCCCAGCGGACCTCGTCATCGGCGCCTGGAGCCCGGCGCACCAACCGGACCACCTGGTGGCCGTCGGTCCGAAGGCTGCGGACGAGAGCGGTGCCGATGAGCCCGCTCGAGCCGGTGACGACGATGCGCATGACCGGAGACTACGGGCGGCTCAGCAGTTGACGCCCTCGGCGGGTCGGTAGGTGGCGAACACCTCGTCCTTCTCGGTACGTCCGTCGGTGTAGGTGCGGGTGCGCTCGGTCGTGACGCGTGTGCAGTTGCCGCTCCGACCACGGGTCTGGTTGGTCTGCGCACCGGTCACCCAGCGGGTCGAGTACATCGTCATGGTGATCGACGTCTCCGTGTACGTGGGCCACAGGAGCACGCCGTAGGGGGTGTTGTTCTTGAGCTTCAGGTCGGGCTTGGGAAAGCTGAGGGTGGCCTCCCGTCCGTACGGATAGCGGGTGATGTAGATGCTGTGGCTCTGGTACTCGGGGATGTCGAGCCCGGCGAAGAACGCGGCGTTGAACGTGGTGGTGGCGAACTGGGAGATGCCTCCGCCGATGTCCTCGGTGAAGACACCGTTCTCGATCACGCCCGCTGACACGAAGCCCTTCGCGGCGGTGCGACGACCCACGAAGTCGTTCACCGAGAACGTCTCGCCCGGCTTGATGACCTGTCCGCGGATCAGGTCGGCGATGCGGTGGATGTTCCTCACGCGGCCCTGGTTGCCGGGATGTGCGGTCGTGAACGAGCCGATCGGCTCGGCGATCTGCAGCTGGACGGCCTCCTCGGCGGAGATCGAAGGTGCCCGAGGCCGTAGGGGGAGCTGCACGGGGGGCACGGGTGCGTCGACGAGCACCGCTTCTTGGACTCGGGCCACGGCGGCCGCGTCGCAGCACTGGGTGCCGGGCCGTCCAGGAGTGATCCGGACCCCGCCCCCCTCCACCGTGAAGCGGGTCTCCACGGCGGCCTCACCGGCCCGCTCCAACAGCTTCTCGATCTCGGGCTGGGCCGTGGCTGCGTCGACGGCGAGGCGGAGGCCGGCATCGGTGACCACGCTGGTGACCCACGAACGCTGACTGTCCACCGGCACCTCCGCCGACGCGTCGCCGGCCCGGATGGGCAGGGGGGTGGCCACGAGGCGGGCGGCTTCCGACGCCAGCGCTCTGGCCTCGTCGTCGGTGAAGCGCGGGGGCACGGGGCCCCGCTCCGCACGGATCCGCAGCGGCGCGACCCGTTGGGCGGCCTCGGGGATGGCCTCGGCCACCGAGGCGTGGTCGACCCCTTCGCCACCGGCTCCGTTCACGACCTGGAACGAGCCGTCCTGGAACACCACCTTCGGCTCGACGGGAGGCTTGCGGGACGTGTCCTTGGCGGTCACCACCGACTGGACGGTCCGGCGGTCGACGGTCACCTCCAGGTCGGAGGTCCGGGTACCGACCAGCGCGACGGCCCACCCCTGGAAGCGGCTCCAGGCGCTGCCGCCGCGGCCGATGTCGAACACCGCCTCGACCGACGCAGGTACGTCCACGGCCGAGGCCAGCTCGGCCGTCGAGGTGGCGATGGTGGTGCCCTCGGCCTCGATCTGCACGCCGGCGGCTGCGTACTGCGCCGCGAGCCGCTCCACCTCCGCCGTGACCGCCGGGCGACGGAGGCCGCCCACCGGTGTGGCGTCGACCAGCTCGACGTTGCGGAGCACGCGGTCCTCGTGGTTGCGGACATCGACCAACCAGCCGACCAGCACCAGCACGACGAGCACGGCGACGACCCCGAGCGCGACGAAGAAACCTCGGAGGAGCCGGTGCACGCCCAGACGATGGCACACGACCGAGGGGCGCGTGATGCACCCTGGGCACCCGCCGTTCCTACGTGGTCGAACCTAGGGTGGCCCCATGCAGACCGCGCTCACAGACCTGCTTGGCATCGAGCACCCGGTCATGCTGGCCGGCATGGGTGGTGTCTCCTACGCCCCACTGGTCACGGCCGTGTCGGAGGCCGGCGGCTTCGGCTGCCTCGGAGCGTCGACCATGGGCACCGACGAGATGGGCGCCGAGATGCGGGCCGTCCGCGCCGCCACAGACAAGCCCTTCGGTGTGGACCTGCTCACCGCCGCCACCGCGGATCTCACGCCAGCGGTACGCCGGATCATCGAGGGTGGCGCCAGCGTGTTCGTGGCCGGTCTGGGCGTCCCACGCGACGTCGTGGAGCTCTGCCACAGCCGCGGGGTGCTCGTCGTCAACATGTGCGGCAAGGTTCGCCACGCCGTGCTGGCGGTGGAGGCGGGCTGCGACATCGTGGTGGCCCAGGGCACCGAGGCCGGGGGCCACACCGGCCAGGTGGCCACCATGGCCCTGGTGCCGCAGGTCGTCGATGCGGTCGGTGACCGGGTGCCGGTGGTGGCCGCGGGCGGGATCTTCGACGGCCGAGGGTTGGCCGCGGCGCTGGCTCTGGGCGCAGCCGGCGTCTGGGTGGGCACCAGGTTCATCGCCACGCCCGAGGCACGGGCCGTACCCGGCTACAAGGACACCCTGCTTGTCACGGGCGAGGACGGCACCACCATCTCGCGCGCTTACACGGGCAAGACGTGCCGGGTCATCCGCAACCCGTACACGCAGTACTTCGACGACCACCCGACCGAGCTGCAGCCGTTCCCGGCGCAGATCCGCCGGTCGTCCGCCGACAACGCGTTCCACCTGGGGGCACCATCCGACGCCGAGGGCATCGACCCCACGAAGGAGTTCTTCCCGGCGGGCCAGGGCGTCGGAGCCATCGACGAGCTGGTCGGTGCGGCCGAGCTCGTGCGGCGGTTCGTCGACGAGGCGGAGGCAGCCCTCGCCGCGATCAGCTCGAGGGTGGCCCTGTAGCGCGCCGGCGCTGAGTCAGGACTTCTCGGCGGGAACGCCGTACGGCTTCTCGGCCTGCTCGTAGCAGTCCGCGTGGTAGTGCTCGACCCGCTGCCACACGCCCTTGTCGTACACGTTGGCGATCACCTGCTTGAGCTGCACGCGGGCAGCGAACTTCACCTGGGCGCGGCAGTGGACGCACATCGCCGAGCTGCCTGCCTCCACTGACCGGAGGACGCAGCGACTGGTCATCGTCAGGAGCTTGGTCACACCTGTACATCGGCATCGGACGGCCCACGGTTGAGTCGGAGCTCCGGCGCCCGGCCGGCCGGGCTCAGCCCCGCACGAGCGGCTTGTACTTGATGCGGTGCGGCTGGTCGGCGTCGGCCCCGAGCCGCCGCTTCCGGTCGACCTCGTAGTCGCTGAAGTTCCCTTCGAACCAGCGCACCTGAGAGTCGCCCTCGAAGGCCAGCACGTGGGTGGAGATGCGGTCGAGGAACCAACGATCGTGGCTGATGACGAGCGCGGACCCTGCGAAGGAGAGCAGCGCCTCCTCCAGCGCACGGAGCGTGTCGACGTCGAGGTCGTTGGTGGGCTCGTCGAGCAGCAGCAGGTTGCCCCCCGACTTCAGGACCTTGGCCAGGTGCACCCGGTTGCGCTCGCCTCCGGAGAGGTTGCCCACCAGCTTCTGCTGGTCGGCGTTCTTGAACATGAAGGACGAGACGTACGAGCGGCCGTGCATCTCCCGGCCACCGACGACCATGTAGTCGACACCCCCGGTGATCTCCTCGTAGACGGTGTTCTTCGCATCGAGGGTGTCGCGGCTCTGGTCGACGTAGGCGGGCTGCACCGTGGACCCCAGTCGGAGGGTGCCCGAGTCGGGCTGCTCCCGACCCGTGATCATGCGGAAGAGCGTGGTCTTGCCGGCGCCGTTCGGTCCGACGATCCCGACGATGCCGCCAGGTGGCAGCGAGAGGTCGAGGCCATCGATGAGGAGGCGGTCGCCGAAGCCCTTCACCAGGTCCTTCGTCTCGAGCACGATGTCGCCCATGCGGGGCCCGGCCGGGATCATGATCTCGAGCTTCTCGGCCCGGTCCGGCCCGGCGGCGGCGTCGGCCAGCAGCTGCTCGTAGGAGTTCAAGCGGGCCCGGCCCTTGGCCTGCCGGGCACGAGGGGCCATGCGGATCCACTCGAGCTCGTGCTCCAGGGTCTTCTGACGCTTGACGTCGGTGCGCTCCTCCTGCACCATCCGCGCCTGCTTCTGCTCGAGCCAGCCGGTGTAGTTGCCCTTGTAGGGGATGCCGGAGCCACGGTCGAGCTCGAGGATCCACTGGGCCACGTTGTCCAGGAAGTAGCGGTCGTGGGTGACAGCCACCACGGTGCCGGCGTAGTCCTGCAGGAAGCGCTCGAGCCAGGCCACCGACTCCGCGTCGAGGTGGTTGGTCGGCTCGTCGAGCAGCAGGAGGTCGGGGTGCTGCAGCAGCACCCGGCACAGGGCGACTCGACGGCGCTCACCGCCCGAGAGGGTGGTGACGTCGGCGTCGGGCGGAGGCAGGCGCAGGGCGTCCATGGCGATCTCGATGGTGCGGTCGAGGTCCCAGGCACCCGTGGCCGCCAGCTTGGTCTCCAGCTCCGTCTGCTGGTTGCCCAGCTTGTCGTAGTCGGCGTCGGGGTCCGCCCACTTGCCCATGAGGTCGTCGTACGCGCTCAGCAGGGCGCGGGTGGCAGCCACGCCGTCGTGCACGTTGCCGAGCACGTCCTTGGTCTCGTCGAGGTCGGGCTCCTGCTGGAGCCAGCCCACCGTGGAGCCGGGCGTGAGGCGGGCCTCACCCGTGTAGCCGTCGTCGGCACCGGCCATGATCTTGAGCAGCGACGACTTGCCGGAGCCGTTCGAGCCCAGCACCCCGATCTTGGCGCCGGGATACATCGAGATGTTGATGCCCTTGAGCACCTCACGATCGGGCGGGTAGAACCGCCGGAGGTCGCGCATGGTGTAGATGAACTGCGGTGCCATGGCAGGCGACGCTACCGGCTGCGCGCCTGTCCGCCGCCGCTGCCGGACCACGTGGCCAGGGGCGGATCGGGGGCCATTCGACTCCCGGGATCAACTTCGTCGCGCCGGTAGGCTGGAGGGCGATGCCTGACGAACAGCCTCCCACGTTCGGACCCAATGCCTGGCTGGTCGAGGAGATGTACGACCAGTACAAGAGCGACCCTTCGAAGGTGAGCGAGAGCTGGCGTGAGTTCTTCGCCGACTACCGCCAGGAGCCGGCATCCGGTTCCAAGCCGGCGGAGGCCGTCAACCCGTCGACGGCGACGCCGCAGGTCGCCCGAGCCACCACGCCGGCCCCCGCTCCATCGAGCCCGCCCGCGAGCAGGCCTGCGCCGCCGCCGGCCGGCACCTCGAACGGCTCGGCGTCCTCGCCCCCGTCCACCAACGGCGTCGCCGACGCTCCAGCCGGCCCGTCGCCGGAGCCGCTGCGCGGGGCGGCGGCGCGCGTGGTGTCGAACATGGGTGCCAGCCTCACCGTCCCGACGGCCACGAGCGTGCGGCCTGTGCCCGCCAAGCTGCTCGAGGTCAACCGCAAGATCGCGAACAACCACCTCAGCAGGACCCGGGGCGGGAAGCTGAGCTTCACCCACCTCATCGGGTGGGCGCTCGTGCGGGCCCTGCAGGACGTGCCTGCGATGAACAACTCCTACGTCGAGGTCGGCGGGAAGCCCCACATCCTGCGCAACCGCCACGTCGGCCTGGGCCTCGCCGTCGACGTGCCCAAGAGCGACGGCACCCGCAGCCTCCTCGTGCCCGTCATCAAGCACGCCGAGGAGATGGACTTCAAGGCCTTCTGGGAGGCCTACGAGGAGATCATCCGCAAGGTCAAGACCAACAAGATCGCGGTGGACGACTTCTCCGGGGCGACGCTCACCCTCACCAACCCCGGCACCATCGGCACGGTCAGCTCGGTGCCGCGGCTCATGCCGGGCCAAGGGACGATCATCGGGGTCGGTTCGCTCGGCTACCCGGCGGAGTACACGGGTGCCGACCCGGCCAAGCTGGCCGAGCTCGGCATCAGCAAGGTCATGACGCTCACGTCTACCTACGACCACCGCATCATCCAGGGCGCCGAGTCCGGCCTGTTCCTGCAGCGGGTCCACGAGCTGCTGACGGGCGGGGACGAGTTCTACGAGTCGGTCTTCCGCTCGCTCGACGTGCCGTACGAGCCCGTGGCCTGGCACCGCGACGTCAACCCCGTGGATGCCGAGCGCACCCACCTGCGCAAGCAGGTGCACGTGCAGACCCTCATCAACATGTACCGGGTTCGCGGCCACCTCATCGCCGATCTCGACCCGCTGCAGGCGAAGCCGCCGCGCATGCACCCCGAGCTCGATCCCGCCACGTACGGGCTCACCATCTGGGACCTCGACCGCGAGTTCTTCACCGACGGCCTCGCCGGCCGTGACCTCATGACGCTCGGGGACATCCTCGGCGTGCTCCGCGATGCGTACTGCCGCACCATCGGCGTGGAGTACATGCACATCCAGGAGCCCGACCAGAAGCGCTGGGTGCAGGAGCAGATCGAGGGCGTGCCGGGGCGGCTCAGCACCGGCGAGCAGCTGCACGTCCTGTCCCGCCTGAACGCAGCCGAGGCGTTCGAGCGCTTCCTGAACACCAAGTGGATCGGCGCCAAGCGGTTCGGCATCGACGGCGCAGAGGCGGCCATCGCCATCTGCGACGCGGTGCTCGACGAGGCGGCCAAGGCCGGCATGCACGAGGCGGTGATGGGCATGGCCCACCGCGGCCGCCTCAACGTGCTCGCCAACATCGTCGGCAAGTCCTACAAGGAGATCTTCCGCGACTTCGAGGGCGACATCGATCCGGACACGGTGCAGGGCTCGGGTGACGTCAAGTACCACAAGGGCTTCACCGGCAAGTTCGTGGGCATGTCGGGTCTCGACATCCCGGTGTCGCTCGCAGCCAACCCCAGCCATCTCGAAGCCGTCGACCCTGTCGTCGTCGGCATGGCGCGGGCCAAGCAGGACGCCCTCGACATGGGCGCCGCCTACCCGGTGCTGTCGTTCCTCCTGCACGGCGATGCCGCCTTCGCCGGGCAGGGCGTGGTGGCCGAGACCCTCAACCTCTCGCAGCTGCGGGGCTACCGCACCGGCGGCACGGTGCACCTGGTGATCAACAACCAGGTCGGCTTCACGACGAACCCCGACGAAGCCCGGTCGTCGGTCTACGCCACCGACGTGGCCAAGATGGTGCAGGCGCCGATCTTCCATGTGAACGGTGACGATCCCGAAGCGTGCGTGCGGGTCGCCCGGCTGGCCTTCGCCTTCCGCCAGCGCTTCCACAAGGACGTCGTCATCGACATGGTGTGCTACCGCCGCATGGGGCACAACGAGACCGACGACCCCCGCCTCACCCAGCCCAAGATGTACGAGCGCATCGACAGTCGCCGCACGGTGCGCAAGCTCTACACCGAGGCCCTGATCAAGCGGGGCGACATCTCCCTCGAGGACGCCGAGAAGTCGATGGAAGACTTCCAGCAGCGGCTGGCCGTCGCCCTGGAGGAGACGCGCTCGACGGCGCCGCCCAAGCCCACCCAGCTGCCCCCGCCGCCCCGGGAGCAGGTGTTCGAGCCGAGCGACACCGCCTACCGGTCACAGGGGGATCTCGATCGCATCGCCCGGCTCGTCACCACCGGGCCCGAGGGGTTCAACCTCAACCCCAAGCTGGCCAAGGTGTTCGAGGCGCGCACCAAGCTGTACGCCGAGGGCCAGGTCGACTGGTCGCTCGGCGAGGCGATGGCCTACGGCACGCTGCTGCTCGAAGGGCACGACGTCCGGCTCGCCGGGCAGGACACCGGCCGGGGCACCTTCGGACATCGCAACGCCGTGCTCGTCGACACGGAGACCGAGAACGAGATCGTCCCCCTCAACGCGCTCGGAGGCGATCAGGGCCGGTTCTTCATCTACGACTCGTCACTCTCGGAGTACGCCGCCATGGGATTCGAGTACGGCTACTCGGTGGCGGCACCCGACGCACTCGTGGCCTGGGAGGCGCAGTTCGGCGACTTCGTCAACGGCGGGCAGATCATCATCGACCAGTTCCTCGCAGCCGCCGAGGACAAGTGGGGGCAGACGGCCGGTCTCGTCCTCCTGTTGCCCCACGGCTATGAGGGCCAGGGGCCAGAGCACAGCTCAGGCCGCATCGAGCGGTTCCTGACGCTGTGCGCCAACGGCAACATGCAGGTGGCCAACGTCACCAACGCCGCCCAGCTGTTCCACGTGCTCCGACGTCAGGTGCGCGGCAGTCACCGCAGCCGCACGCCCCTCGTGATCTTCACGACCAAGTCCGGCCTCCGCGCCACGTGGAGCCGCTCGCCGGTCAGCGACCTGGCCGAGGGAGGCTTCTCCGAGGTCCTCGACGACCCGGGCGTGGCCGACGCGGCTGCGGTGCAGCGCGTGGTGCTGTGCTCGGGGAAGGTTGCCTTCGACCTGATGGCGAAGCGCGATGCCGACGGAGCGCCGGTGGCCGTCGTCCGGGTCGAGCAGCTGTATCCCTGGCCCGAGGAGCAGGTGCGCGCCGTGCTCGGGCGCTATCCCGCCACCCGGCAGGTGCTCTGGGCCCAGGAGGAGCCGGAGAACATGGGCGCCTGGAGCTTCGTGCACCAGCGGCTGCATCGCATGCTTCGAGGTGACGCGTACGAGGTCCAGCACGTGGCCCGGGTCGCCTCGGGCAGCCCGGCAGCAGGCTCGGACGCGGTGCACAAGCTCGAGCAGGCGGACATCGTCATGCGGGCCATCACCGTCTCCTAGCTGCGCCCGGGCGGCTCAAGCCAGAGGGAAGCCCACCACGGCCTCGAGCTCGGCGATGGCGACTGCAGGGTCGCCGACCTTGATCGTGGTCATGCCCATGGCCTTGGCCGGCTTGAGGTTGACGCCGAGGTCGTCGAGGAACACGGCCTCCGAAGGCTCGATCTCCAGGGTCTCGCAGGCGATCTCGTAGAACTTCGGGTCGGGCTTGCGCACGCCGACCTTGCTCGACTCGATGATCGCGTCGAACATGGCGAGGACTGCCTCCCGACCCGGCGCAACCGCACGTTGGGGGAAGTCGTTGAAGCCCACCACGTTGTTCGTGAGACACGCGGTCTTCAGCTTCTCGCTGCACCGCCGCACCGCTTCCACCATGGCGGGGCGCAGCTCGCCCCGAAGCAGCGGCATCACCTGGCGGGCCTCGATGGTGTGGCCCACGGCGGCCGCCTCTGCTTCGAACAGGTCGCAGAACGCGTCGAAGTCGACCTCGTTGCGCTCGAACTGCGCCCACGCGTTGGTGTCGGGATTGGTGGCGTTGAGCGTGCGGATGAACCGCTCGGGCAGGCCCTTTCGCGCCTCGTATTCAGCGAAGGCATCGAAGGGACTCGAGAGGATCACGCCCCCGAAGTCGAACAGTGCCGCCTTGATCGCAGATGTCGGAACGGGCGCAGGGTCATTCGTCACGGGCAGATCGTATGGTTGACTGACAGGCGATGTCCCCGACCCGAGTCGTCGTAGACGGCTCCAACATCGCAACCGAAGGTCGGTCGCTGCCAAGCCTTCGTCAGCTCGACGAGGCCGTGCGGGCCTACAAGGAAGAGAATCCCGACGCCGACATCACCGTCGTCGTGGATGCCACGTTCGCGCACCGCATCGACGATTCGGAGCGAGCGGAGTTCGAAGAGGCCGCGTCGCACAACGAGCTCGTGTACCCCCCGGCCGGCGCCATCGGTCGCGGAGACGCCTTCCTGTTGCGGATCGCGGAGAAGACCGGCGCCATCGTCCTCTCCAACGACAGCTTCCAGGAGTTCCACGGCGAGCACGACTGGCTCTTCACCAAGGGGCGTCTCGTCGGCGGCACGCCGGTGCCCGGCATCGGATGGATCTTCGTGGCCCGCACCCCCGTGCGCGGACCGAAGAGTAGGGAGTCGGTGAAGGAGGCGAAGCGCACACAGGTCCGCATCGGCTCCAAGGACGCTTCCGCACCCATGCCGGTGCCGAAGGCGCCGCCGCCCCGCACGAGCGCCACCCAGGCCCCGGCTGCGGGTGGGGCGGGCAAGGCGCCTCGAGCGCGCAAGGCCGACAAGAAGCTCGAGCGGGCGATCGCCGAGGCGGTCGACGAGGTCGTGGCACCGGGCGAGGTCGGTGAAGGCGCCGATGACTCGGGCCGGAAGCGACGACGCAAGCGCAAGGGCGGCATCGTGGAGCTGCCGACCGTGAACGACCCACTCACGTTCATCCAGTTCATCGCGGACAACAAGCTCGGCGCGGCGGTGACCGGTGTGGTCGACGGCTTCGCATCGCATGGGGCCTTCGTCATGGTGGGCAACGCGCGCTGCTACATCCCGCTGTCGGCCATGGGCACGCCCTCACCCCGCAGCGCCCGGGAGGTCCTGTCCCGTGGCGACGAGCAGCAGTTCGTGCTGCAGGCCCTCGACGCCCCCCGACGCGGCATCGAGCTGGCCTTGCCGGGCTTCGAGCGGGTGGCCGGACAGCCGACCGAGGAGACAGTGGAGGCGGAGATCGAGGAAGCGACGGGCGCAACGGACGCGCCGTCCACGCCCCGCCGATCCACGAAGAGCGCCGGCACCCGGCCGGCCAAGAAGGCGAGCGGCGCCCGCAAGCGCTCCGGTGCCGCCAGGCCGGATGCCGTGGCCCCGGAGATCGTGGCCGACGACGCCCTGGTCGAGGCGCAGGTGGACGGCGACGCCGCCGACACAGCACCGGCCGCTCCCAAGAAGGCCGCCGGGCGTTCGCGAAAGGCGGTGGCAAAGGTGGTGGACGCGCCCGAGCCGACCGCCACCGACACAGCACCGGCCGAGACGCCGGCACCGACGAAGGCAACGGCCAAGAAGGCCGCCGTCGCCAAGACGGCGGCGGCTACGAAGGCCCCAGCGTCGAAGAAGGCCACAGCCGCCAAGAAGGTCGCGAGTGCGCGCGCCGAGCCGGTCGAGCCGGTCGAGCCGGTGGCACCCAAGAAGGTGGCCACTCGGAAGGCCGCGGCCAAGAAGGCGGCCTCGGCCGCCGAAGAGCCCGCCGCCCCGGCGACAGCCTCGAGGAAGACCGCCGGCACCAAGAAGGCAGCCGCATCCAAGGCCGCGGCGACGAAGACGGCTGCCACCAAGACGGCTGCCAGGAAGACGGCAGCTACCAAGACGGCAGCGACGGAGACGGCCCCCGAGCAAGTTGCGACGGAGCCGGCACCCGTGAAGACGGCGAGCACCAAGAAGGCGCCGGCCAAGAAGGCGGCGGCCGCCAAGAAGGCCCCGACCAAGAAGGCCGCAGCCACCACCACCACGGCCGCAGCCAGGACTCGGAAGGCGGCGACCGCAGCCAAGAAGGCGGCAGCCGCGGGCACGCTGCCTCCCGAAGCGCCCTGAACGCGGCGTCCCGGCTCCCCTCGGCGGGAAAGATGCGCTGATGCGCCTCGCCACGTGGAACGTCAACTCGCTGAAGGTGCGGCTGCCGCGAGTGGAGGAGTGGCTCGGCTACGCGCAGCCGGACGTGCTCTGCCTGCAGGAGACCAAGCTCGCCGACGCCGCCTTCCCGACGATGGCCTTCCAGGCCCTTGGTTACGAGGTGGCGTCCCATGGTGCCGGGAGGTGGAACGGCGTGGCCATCGCCAGCCGTATCGGCCTCGGGGACGTGGAGGCCGGCTTCCACGAGGGCGACCCGACCCTGGACGAGGGGCGGCTGCTGTCGGCGACGTGTGGAGGTGTGCGCGTGTCGAGCGTGTACGTTCCGAACGGGCGCTCCGTCGGGTCGGAGCACTTCGAGGCCAAGCTGGAGTGGCTGCGCTCGCTCCGGGCGCACGTAGCCGCGACCTGCGATCCCGCCGAGCCGGTGGCGGTGTGCGGGGACTTCAACGTGGCGCCCGACGACCGCGACGTCTGGGATGCGAGCCGGGCCCATGGAGGCACCCACGTGAGCGAGGCCGAGCGCTCGGCTCTGGCCGAGCTGGTGGAGTGGGGCCTCGTCGATGCCTTCCGGCTACAGCACTCGGGCGACCGGCTGTTCAGCTGGTGGGACTACCGGGCCGGTGACTTCCACAAGCACAAGGGCATGCGCATCGACCTGGCCATGGTGAGCCGCCCGCTGGCCGAGCGCCTCACCTTCGCGCTCATCGATCGGCAGGCCAGGAAGGGCAAGCTGCCCTCCGACCACGCCCCGCTGCTCTTCGACTTCGACTGCTGACCGGAGCTAGTGGACCAGGCTGGTGAGCGGGCGGGTCTCGTCTTCGAGCACAGCCCACCAGTCGTCCTCGATCGGAAGCGGGAGCGCGGCGGCCCCCGATCCGAGGAGCGGACGGGGCTTGCGAGGCTGGCGCTTCGAGCTGCTGCCACCACGGCCGCGATAGACGATCAGGCCGCTGACCGGGTCGGGCACGCCGTCGAGCGCAGCCTCCACCGCCGGGTTGGTGCGGAACCGCTCCCAGGCGTCCTCGTCGGCGAAGGCGATCTCGAAGATCACGCCCCACGTCGAGCGGTGCCAGGTCCAGTCGACCGCGCCGTCGAGCAGTGCGGTCTCGACCAGCCGGTCTCCATACGCTTCGGCCCAGAACGAGGCCGGGAAGGCACCGTCGATCACCTCTATCGACATCCAGTACGGCGCGCTCACACCGGCATCGTATGGCGAAGCGCCGCGGCCTGTAAACGTTTTTGGCCGCTTCGCGCCGAAAAGACGTCAATCCGCGCCCAACCAGGCGTTGAGCACGTCTTGCTCGATGGCGGCGTGGCGGCGCAGGCCCGACACGATCGCGGCCGACACCTTGCCTCCGACCATCGGGAAGGACACGCCGACGTCGCCCTCGGCCACCCGCACGGTCCCGCCGTCCACCGGGACGAGCTGGAACGTGCCGGACGAGCGCAGGAGGTTGGCGTAGTGATCCGGCAGGATCTGCCACTCCGTGCGATGGCTGCGGCGGTCGAGCGTGGAGTGCTCGACCCAGGTCAGCCGGGCCGGGTCGACCACCCTGCGCACGGACCCGCTGAGCTCGCCCATGAAGCGGTAGCGCACCCGCTGGCGGACACCGTCCGGCAGCTCTTCCTGGCTCAGCAGCTCGGGCGACCCGAGCTCGGCGATGGTGCCGAGGTGAGCGATGTACCGAGGGTCGACGAGAGCGGACTCGACGTCGGCCAGAGGGGCCGACAGGTGTTGGTCGATCTGGAAGCGCACGATCGGTGCTCTACCCGGCCCGGGGAATCAGGCGGTGCGGCCGTGCTCGGAGACGAGCGCCAGGAGATCGTCGCCGTAGCGCTCCGCCTTGACCGGGCCGAGGCCGGGCACGGCCAGCAGCGACCTGCGGTCGGTCGGCTTGGCGCTGGCCACCGCGGCCAGCGTGATGTCGTGGAAGATCACGTAGGCGGGAACGTTGGCTGCCTTCGCGGCCCGGGAGCGCCAGGCCTTGAGCGCGGCCAGCACCTCGGGGTCGACGTCGGGACCGGCGGCAGCGGCCTGGCGGCCCCCGGCCGTGCTGCGGAGCTTGATGCGCTCCTCGGCGAGGAAGCGGCGCCAGTCGGCGCTCGGTCCGCCGACCTGGAGCGCCTTGGTGGCCGCCTCGATGGTGCGGAGCCACGGCGACGCGGTGCGGCTCATCGTCCGCTCACCGAACGTGCGCCGGGTGGCCCACGAGCAGTGCAGCAGCTCGTGTGAGCGGGTGAGGGCGACATAGAGCAGGCGTCGCTCCTCCGCCTCGGCCTCCGGGCTGTCGGCCCGAGCGATAGGTACGAGGCCCTTCTCCAGACCGGTGACGAAGACGATCGGCCACTCGAGCCCCTTGGCCCGGTGGAACGTCACGATGTCCACCGCATCGGTGGCGTCATGGTCGGGCTCGTCGCCCTTCACGGTGGCGGCGAGCCATGCCGTGAAGCCGGCCGCGGAGGGGCGGACGTCGAGGGCGGCGTACTCGCGGCCGAGCTGCAGCAGGGCCTCGAGGTTGAGCCTGCGCTCCTCGGTGCCACCCGGCTCCTGCAGGGTCTCGTCGATGTCGTGCAGCGTCGACGCGAACGGCACCGAGGCGGGTGACCGGCCGATGATGCGCAGCGCATCACGCACCTCCGGTTGCGACAGGAAGCTGCCGCCGCCCCGAACCCGGTACGGGATGTTGGCGGCGCGGAACGCCTTCTCGAAGGCGAGCGACTGGGCGTTGGTGCGCAGGAGCACGGCGACGTGGGACCACGGCGCGCCCGGGCGATGGGCCTCGCGGATGCGGGCGGCGACACCCCGTGCCTCGGCCACGTCGGTGTCGTAGGACGTGACGGTGGGGACCGGCCCCTCGGGCCGGTTGGGCCGCAGGGGCGGGGAGGTGACGCCGCCGGCGCTCAGGGTTGCGTTGGCGACGGCGAGCACCTGGGGGGTCGACCGGTAGTTGTCGTCGAGCCGCACGGTCGTGGCGCCCGGGAAGAGGCGGTCGAACCCGTTCAGCAGCCGGGGGTCCGCGCCGTTCCACGAGTAGATGGCCTGGTTCGGGTCGCCGACGACGCAGAGGTCGGCCCGATCGCCGAGCCAGCCCTTGAGCAGCCGGAACTGGGCGGGGTTGACGTCCTGGAACTCGTCGACGAACAGGTGGCGGAACCGCCACCGCTGGCCGGCGGCGAAGTCGGCATCGGTCTCGAGGGCTCGCGCGCAGAGCCCCAGCAGGTCTTCGAAGTCGACGAGGCCCCGGCGCCGCTTGTCGGTCTCGTAACGCTCGTACACCGCGGCCATGGCCGACGGGGAAAGGGGTGGGGTGCGGCCCATGCGGGTGGCCTCGAGCTCGTACTGCGATGCCGGGATGAGGCGGGCCTTGGCCCACTCGATCTCCGACGCAGCGTCGGCTGCCTGCACGGCGGCCTTGCCGCTGGCGGCGCGCCCCAGGATCGGCACCAGGATGCGGATCTTGCTGTCGAGCAGGTTGGGTGCGGTCTCCCCCCGGTCGGCCCAGCGACGGCGCAGCTGCGCGTAGGCGACGCTGTGGAAGGTGCCGGCCACCACCGACTCCCGCACCCCGACCGCACTCAGGCGTTGGCGCAGCTCGCCGGCCGCCTTGCGGGTGAACGTGAGGGCGAGGACGTGAGGCGCGTCGGCGGTGCCGGTGAGCGTGCGGTGCGCGATGCGCCGGGTCAGCACCCGCGTCTTCCCCGAACCGGCCCCGGCCACGATGCAGAGCGGGCTCGACGCGGTGATGACCGCCTCGCGCTGAGCCGGGTTGAGGTCGTGGAGGAGGTCGGCGGGGCCCACGGGCGGAACCCTACGGAGGCGGTGTGACACAGACGCGGATGGTCCCCGACCTGCCACGATGCGTAGTGGATCGGTCCTATCTCGGATCACGAGGACGGCGCCCTCCACACCCGCCGAGGGCGTTGGGACGCTCGGCTAGCGTGCGGCTCCCGATGCTTCGTGCCTTCGACGACGGGCGCCTGTTCGGGGAGAGCTTCGGCTCGGGCCCGGCGACCGTCCTCGCCCTGCCGGGGTGGATGCGAACCCGCTCGGACTTCGAGGCCGTGCTCACGGGAGCCGCCGGCGTGGCCCTCGACCTCCACGGCTTCGGCGGGGCCGTGGCCGAGCCGCCCGAGGTGTGGGGAGCGGCGGAGTACGCCGAGGCGGTGGCCCCCGTGCTCGACGCGATGGCGGAGCGGGTGGTCGTGGTCGGTCACTCGTTCGGTGGTCGGGTGGCGGTGCACCTCGCCGCCTCGCACCCCGCTCGGGTGGCCGGGGTCGTGCTCACCGGCGTGCCGCTGCTGGCGCGGGCCGATCGGCCGTCGAGGCGCGCACCACTGGCGTTCCGCGTGGTGCGGGCCCTGCACCACAGGAGGATCGTCTCCGACACTCGGATGGAGCAGATGAAGCGGAAGCACGGCTCGGCCGACTACCGGGCGGCGACTGGTGTGATGCGCGACGTGCTGGTGCGGGTGGTCAACGAGACCTATGAGCGGCAGCTGGCGGCCATCGCGGCCCCGGTCGAGCTGGTGTGGGGAGCCGATGACGACGCCGTGCCGGTGGAGGTGGCCGAGCGTGCCGCCGGGCTGCTGTCCCACGGCAAGCTCACGGTCGTGCCCGGCGTCGGCCACTTCCTGCCGGTGCGACGGCCGGATGCTCTGCGTGAAGCGATCGAGCGAGTAGCGCCGTGACGGCCGTCGCGGTGATCGCCTGCCTGGTGGGGGCGGGCCTCGCGGGCATGCGCTGGCTCCGGGTCGCCCAGCGCGAGCACTACCTCCCCGGCTCCACGATCCGGTTCGCCCTCCGCTGGTGGCTCGGGGCCGGCTTCAACCGGTTGCTCCTCTTCGGCGTCCTCGTCAACCTCGTTCTCACGGCCGCCTTCGCGCCCTTCGCGGTGCTGGTGGCCCTCGGCGTCGGTGTGGGTCCGTTCGGTCTGCGCCTCAAGGGGGTGGCTCCCGGTCCGCTCGCCTGGACGCGTCGGATGAGGACGCTGGCCGGCGTCTGGGGCCTTCTCACCGTCGCCCCCGCCGCGATCGGTCTGGGGCTCGGATCCGTGGTGCCGGCGGCCGTGCTGGCCGTGCTCTCCCCGGCGGTGGTGGATGTCGCCCTCGCCATCACGCGGCCGATCGAGCGCCGGCTGGGGATGCCCTTCGTGGAGCGGGCCACGACGAAGCTGAAGTCGGTATCCCCGTTGGTCCTCGCCATCACCGGGTCGTACGGCAAGACCTCGACGAAGGGGTACGTCGCCCATCTCGTCGAGGGCACGCGAAGCGTCGTGCCGACGCCTCGCAGCTACAACAACTCCGCCGGCATCGCCCGCGCCGTGAACGAGCACCTCACCCTCGGCACCGAGGTCTTCATCGCCGAGATGGGCACCTACGGACCGGGTGAGATCGCCGATCTCTGCAGCTGGGTGCGTCCCACTGTGTCGGCCATCACCGCCATCGGCCCCGTGCACCTCGAGCGGATGAGGGACGAGCAGACCATCGTTCGGGCCAAGTCGGAGATCTTCGCCACCGCCGAGGTGGCCGTGCTCAACGTGGACGATCCCTGGCTCGCCCCGCTGGTGCCGGACCTGGCGGCCCAGGGGAAGCGGGTCGTGCGGTGCTCGTCCACCGACACGGCCGCTGACGTCAGCGCATGCGTCGAGGGTGACGAGCTCGTCGTCCGCCAGGCGGGCCACGTCATCGCGCGAGCGTCCGGCCTCGACGTGCCGCCGACCAACGTGGCGGTGGCGGTGGCCCTCGCGCTGGAGGCGGGTGCGCCGCCCGACGCCATCGCCAAGCGCCTCGCCACTCTGCCGGTAGCCGCCAACCGGCTGGCCGTCACGACCGGCATGAGCGGTGCCAAGGTGCTCGACGACACCTTCAACTCGAACCCGGCCGGGGCTGAGGTGGCTCTGCGAACGCTGGGTCGCATGGCGGACGGAGCGGGGCGCATCGTCGTCGTCACGCCGGGGATGATCGAGCTGGGGGCTCGCCAGGTGGAGGAGAACCGCCGCTTCGGCGAGCGGGCTGCGTCGGTCGCCACGGACGTGGTGGTGGTGGGGGCCACGAACCGCAGGGCCTTGGTCGACGGGGCGACCGGGGGAGCGGCGAGGGTCGTGGCGGTGGAGGGCATGGACGCCGCCCGGCAGTGGGTGAAGGAGAATGTCGGCCCGGGGGACGTCGTCCTCTACGAGAACCACCTGCCCGACCACTTCCCCTGAGGAAGTCGACCGTGAGGAACCAAGTGTGAGCCGTCCCGTCGTCCTCTTCGGAGGGCCGTCACCCGAGCACGACATCAGCATCCTCACCGGCCTGCTGGCTGCTCGCACCCTTGCCGCGGCCGGGCAGGAGGTCGACCAGGTGTACTGGTCGAAGGGCGGGGAGCTGTTCCTCCTCGACGGCGCGCTCGAGGCCGAGGACTTCCTCGAGGGAGTCCCCCGCAAGGCTCGGGCACTTCGTCTTCAGATCGGTGCGGAGGGTGGCCTCGTCCCGGAGGGCGGAGGAGGGCTGGGCCGCAAGAGCCGTGCCCTCGACGTGACCGCAGTGCTGAACTGCTGCCACGGCGGACCCGGCGAGGACGGCAGCCTGCAGGCCGCGCTCGACCTGGCCGGCATCCGCTACACCGGGCCCTCGGCGGCGGGCGCAGCCCTCGGCATGGACAAGCTGGCCTTCGCCGCCACCGTGTCGGCGGCCGGCCTCCCGCACCTCCCCTGCGTGGTCGTCGACCCCGAGGGGCCGGCCCCCTTCGACGGGCCGTACATCGTCAAGCCGCGCTTCGGCGGTTCCTCGATCGGCATCGAGACGTTCGACGACTGGGCCTCGCTGGCCGCCTTCTGCCGTGCGCCCCAGGCCAACCTGCGTGATGGCGCGGTGGTCGAGCCGTTCCGCCCCGGCATCGACGATGTCGAGATCGCCGTACGCGCCTACCCCGACCTCCAGCTCTCGGCGGCCTCGAAGCCGCTGCGGGGGGATGCGTCGATCCTCGGCTACCGCGAGAAGTACGTGGGCGGCGAGGGCATGGTGAGCGCGCCTCGACAGGTGATGGCCGCCGACGATCCGCTCGTGGCCCGGGTTCGAGAAGCGGCGACCACGGTGGCCAAGGTGGCCGGCGTGCGTGGAGTGGCCCGCGTCGACTTCCTGCTCGACGGCGACGACCTCTTCGTCAACGAGATCAACACGATCCCCGGCTCTCTCACCAAGCACCTCTGGGTCGACCCGCCCGTCCCGTTCGCCACCCTCCTCGGCGATCTGCTGGCCGAGGCCACGCGTGGCCCGGCCCGCGCCTTCTCCACCCGGGGGGCGGACGGCAGCGCGCTCCGCTCGGCCGGCTCGATCAGCTCCAAGCTGGCCTGAGTGGTCGACGTCGGCTCCGAGCGGTTCGCCGAGCTGGTGGCCGACGCCCTCGACGCCATCCCGCCCGAGCTGGGTGAGCAGATGGACAACGTGAGCATCGTCATCGAGGACCACGCACCACCGGGCAGCATGCTGGGGCTGTACGAAGGGATCCCGCTCACCGAACGGGCCGACTACGGCGGCCTGGTGATGCCGGACCGCATCACCATCTTCCGGCGGTCGGTGTGCGCGATGTGCCACACCGAGGCGGAGGTGGTCGAGCAGGTTCGCGTCACCGTGGTGCACGAGGTGGCCCACCACTTCGGCATCGACGACGACCGCCTGGACGAGCTGGGATGGGCGTGACCGTGGCCGCACCCGTCGCCGACCAGGGTGTGGCGTAGGTTCTGCCGGTGCCGTTCTCCAAGAAGCTCCTGTACGAGGGCGAGGAGATCGTCCTCGACCTGCGGCCGCACTGGTGGTTCTTCGCCAAGCAGCTCGTGCTGGCGGTGGTGCTCGCCGTGGCCACGGTGTTCGTGCTGGTGCAGGACATCAACGAGTGGTTGCTCGTGGCCCTGGCCGCGCTCACCGCAGTCGCGGCCGTCTGGCTCGCGGGGCGGCTCATCCGATGGAGCTCGATCAACTTCGTCGTCACCACCGACCGGCTCGTGTACCGCAGCGGCGTGCTGGCCAAGAAGGGGAAGGAGATCCCGCTCGAGCGGATCAACGACATCAGCTTCAACCAGCGCGCGTTCGAGCGACTGATGGGAAGCGGTGACTTGATGATCGAGTCCGGCGGCACCCAGGGGCAACAGCACTTCTACGACATTCGCCGCCCGGCCGCCGTGCAGAACCAGATCCACCGTTCGATCGAGGCGGCCCAGGCCCGTGACGCCGACCGCATGAGCGGCCGACGGGATCTCTCGCTCCCCGAGCAGCTCGAGAAGCTGGACGAGCTGCGCCGGCGCGGCGTCATCTCCCAAGCCGAGTTCGACGCCAAGAAGGTGCAGCTGCTCGAGCGCATGTAGCTGGTGCGGAACCCTTAGCGAGGGCGCAGGTGGTGGAACGCGAGGGCGCCGGCCGTCGCCACGTTCAACGAGTCGACGCCGGATGCCATGGTGATGCGGGCCCGCACGTGGGCTCTTCCCAGTGCGCCCGGCGTGAGGCCCGGCCCTTCGGCGCCGAGCAGCACCGCCGTTCGCTCCATGGCCGGCGCCAGATCATCCAGGTCGACGTCGCCGGAGGGAGTGAGCGCCACCACCGTGTAGCCACGCGCCCTGATGTGGTCGAGGCCCTCCGGCCACGACGGCAGGTGGGCGAAGGGCACGTGCAGCACGTGGCCCATCGAGACCCGCACCACCCTTCGGTAGAGCGGATCGGCGCACCCGGGGGAGAGGAGCACGCCGTCGACTCCCAGCCCGGCGGCGTTCCGGAACAGCGAGCCGAGGTTCTCCAGGTCGTTGAGGCTCTCGAGCACTGCGATGCGGCGGGCCGACTCCAGCAGGTTGCTCGGCTCGAGCGGGACGCCGCGTGAGGCGGACGCGACTGCGCCACGGTGCAGGTTGAAGCCGGTGATCGAGTTGAGCAGTGCCTGCGGAGCGACGTAGACGGGGGCCATCAGGTCGGTCAGCAGGGAGGCCATCTCGGAGTGCCGCAGCGGGGTGAGCAGGAGCGACCGCACCGAGAAGCGAGAGCGCAGCAGCTCGCCGATGACCAGCTTGCCCTCGGCGATGAACACCCCGCCGGACGCCTCCGTCGCCCTCCTGAGCTCGACGTCGGTGAGGTGCCGGTAGTCGGCGAGCCTTGGATCGTCGGGGTCCTCGACGATGATCGGTTGAGGCAGGAGCTGACCGCTACTTGATGACGCCGTCGGCGCGCAGGGCGGCGATGCGCTCGGCGTCGTACCCCAGCTCTCCGAGGATCTCGTCGTTGTGCTGGCCGAGGGTCGGTGGCCCGAACTGGGCAGCGGTGGGGGTGCCGTGCATGCGGATGACGGGTCCCACCATGGACACCGACTCCACCAGCGGGTGGGGGAGGGTGACCACCAGGTCGTTGGCCAGCACCTGCGGGTCGTCCGGCAGGTCCTTGATGTCGTTGACCGGTCCGGCCGGCACTCCGGCTCCGTCGAGCACCTCGAGCCACTCGGCGGTGGTGCGCTCCGCCATGCGCTCGGTGATCGCGGCGGTGACCTCGTGGGCGACGCGGATGCCCTCTTCGCTGTCGCGGCGGATCTGACGCTCGTGGCGGACGTCGTGGATGCCCATCGCCTCCGCCATCTTCCGACGCAGCACCGGGGTGAGGCAGGCGACCGCGATCATCGAGTCCTTGGTGGCGTACGCGCGGTAGTAGGCCTGCGCAGCGCGGGCGTCGCCACCGGTGGCTGCGACCGTGCCCTCGATCGAGCCGCCCGTGTCGACCGCCGTGCGCATGAAGCCGCCGCCCTGCAGCGCGAGCGAGGTCGCGAGCAGCGTCGCCTCCACCTTCTGCCCCTCGCCCGTGCGCTCGCGCGCGAACAGCGCCGCGCAGATGGCGAAGGCCATGGTGAGCCCCGTGCCGTAGTCGGCGATGGCCGGGGTGAGAGGGAGCGGCAAGCCGTCGGCGTCCTTGCGGCCACCGGTGATGAGCAGTCCCGTCATGGCCTGGGCCACCAGGTCGTACCCGGGCCGGTGGGACTGGGGCCCGCGGCGGCCCATCGCCGTGTTCTCCATGTAGATGATGCGGGGGTTGAGGGCGTGGAGCGTCTCGTAGTCGATGCCCAGCTTGGCCGGGGTGTCGGGCCGGTAGTTGACGATGACCACGTCCATCGACGGGACGAGCTCGTGGATGACGGCCTGGCCGGCGGCCGTCTTGAGGTCGATGGCCAGGTCGCGCTTGTTGCGGTTCAGTGCGAGGAAGGTGCGGCTCTCCGTCGGCATGAACTGGGTGTTGAGCCGCCAGGGCTCCCCTCCGGGCGGCTCGACCTTGATGATGTCGGCCCCGAGGTCGCCGAGGTGCATCCCCGCGAACGGTGCGGCGATCATCTCCGAGCACTCCAGGATCTTGATTCCATCGAGGGCGCCGGCCATCAGGACTCCTTGTAGAGGGGGGACGAGGCCTTCATCCATCGCAGCTGCATCCGCATCGATGCGACGACGGTGCCGGCCGAATCGGTCGCCCGGGTGTCGTACCAGACGTACTCGGTCTTCGGACTCGCTCCGACGGCCACGACCTCGCCGGACACGACGTAGGGCACACCGAACCGCACCGGGCCGGCGTGGTGTCGCAGCTCGATGGCGCCGAACAGGCCGACCGCCTCGGAGATGCCCTTCCCGAAGTCACCGGGGCGGTTGCGCAGCAGCTGCACCATGGTGGACGGGTTGGCGATCGGGCCTCCCCACGGCGAGTCGCCCGTGTACCAGTCGAGCGGCTCGGTGAGGGCGCCGGCGTCGATGCGGGCTCGCAGCCCGGCCGGGTCGAGCACCTGCTCGTTCTCGATCAGGGGCTGGCCCGGCCGCACGCCGGCGATGATGCGGAGGTCGTCGGGCGATCCGGCCCGCAGGTCCGTGTCGAACAGGTGCGACGGCTCCGACACGATGCCGACGGACGCCGTGCCCTCGGCGACGAGCTCGCCTTCCGGTCGCTCCATGCGCACCGGCACCTGCACGTCCGTCGGCCGAGGCGGCGCCGTCACCATGGCGATGACGGGCTCGCCGCTGATGGTGGCGTTCTTGAAACCGAGCGAGAGCGAGCCCGTCTCGAACCACGAGGGTCCGAACGCCTGCACCAGCACGGGAACGAACTGGTCCATGTGGATGGACCCGGCGATGGTGCCGCCCTTGAAGCCCAGCTTCTGGGCCGTCGCGTCGTCGTGGATGTTGATGCGGGGGTCGCGGCCCGGCGTGCCCGTCGCTTCGCGAGCCTGGGCCATGGCCCGGTTCTCCGGGGCGCGGACCGGCCCTCGCAGCACACCTCCCTGTTCGTGGATCTCAGTGGTTTGCTGATCGGTCACTGTCGTGCCTCCCTGATCATGGTGCGGAGCGTTGCGTGCCCACCTTGAGCTCGCGGAAAGGTGTGTCGCGGTCGACGTCGGGCTCGCGGGGCAGGCCGAGCACCCGCTCCCCGATGATGTTGCGCTGCACCTCGTCGGTGCCGCCCGCGATCGATGTGGACGGCGCCTGCACGGTGGAGTGGCAGACGGCGCCGTGGAGCGGAGCCTCTTCGCCGGCGAGCATGGCGTGCGGCCCGAGGATGTGCGGACCCAGGTCTCGGTTGACCCGGGTGGCGACCGATCGAGCCAGCTTGGTGGTGGAGCTGGCCGGACCCGGCGACTTCCCTCCTGCCGCTTCGGCCCGCACCCGCTGCTGGTTCAGGGCGTTGACCCGGCTGAGCACGTAGTACTGCACGACCCGCTGCCGCACGCCCGGCTCACCGTTGCGCCCGAAGTCCTTCACGTAGGTGAGCGGGCTGTTGGGGCCGCTGATGCCGGGGTTTCGGGCATCCACGGCCTCACTGGCCGCGGCCCGCCGCTCGGCCAGCACCTCGTCGATCACGTCGCCGGCCCTGCGGTCGAGCACCCCCCGAAGAGAGCCGCCACTCGCGCCGGCCACGCCGACCGTGCCGGCTCGGCCCCCGCGCTCGTAGGCGAGGGTGGTCGTGGCGGCGGCCCAGCCGTCACCGGGGCGGCCGATCAGGTTGGCATGAGCCACGCGGGCATCGGTGAAGAAGACCTCGTTGAAGTGCGATGCGCCCGTCATCTGCTTGAGCGGGCGGATCTCGATGCCCGGCTGGTGCACGTCGATGATGAAGTACCCGAGACCCTTGTGCTTCGGAGCGTCGATGTCGGTGCGGGCCAGCAGCATCCCGCGTTCAGTGGTGAGGGCACCGGAGGTCCAGACCTTCTGCCCGTTTACCACCCACTCGTCGCCGTCGCGCACCGCTCGGGTCTGGGCGCCGGCGAGGTCGGAGCCCGCGCCCGGCTCGCTGAAGAACTGGCACCAGCCCTCGGTGCCGGAGACCAGAGGTGGCACGAGGCGCCGGCGCTGCTCGTCGTCACCGTGCTGCAGGACGACCGGACCGCCCATGGTCTGGCCCAGGCCACTCGGCGCGCCCAGCACGCCGCGCTCCTGGAACACGCGGCTCACGACGGTGAGGGCATCACCGCCGAGCCCTCGGCCGTACCACTCGGTCGGCCAGGTGGGGAACCCCCAGCCCGAGTCGGCGAGCCGCTGCCACCACTCGCGAACGGTGAGGTCGACGCTCCAGCTCTCGTCCAGCCAGGCGCCCACCTGTTCCGCGATGGTGGCCAGCTCCGCCGGTGTGGTCATGCGTCCCCCCGCTGCTCCTCGACGCTCCGGCGGTGCCCTGAGGCCTCGCCGCGCCGATGCTCCCCCGAGCTCCGCTGATACTCGCACACCGGGCTTCTCCCCGCGCTCGGGCCGAGATGGGCCCGAGGTGCCGACGGTGCGGAGGTTGCGGTTGACTACCTCTCTCAGGCTTCGAAGCGAGGGGGAGAGCCATGACGCAAGGACGACTGGCCGGCAAGGTGGCCATCATCACCGGAGGCAGCCGCGGGCTCGGTGAGTACTGCGCGGTGGGCTACGCCCGGGAAGGTGCCAGCGTGGTGATCGCGGCCCGCACCGAACAGGAGCGTGACCCGAACCTGCCCGGCACGATCCACCACACGGCGCGACTCGTGGAAGAGGCCGGCGGCGAGGCGCTGCCGCTGGTCTGCAACGTCGCCGACACCGACTCGATCGCCGCCATGGTGCGGGCCACGCTCGAACGCTTCGGGCGCATCGACGTGCTGATGAACAACGCCGCCATCCAACCGCCCGGCTCCATCTCCAAGATCGAGCCGCGGCACTGGGAGCTCGAGTTCCGCATCAACGTCCATGGGCCCTTCCACTGCTCTCGGGCCGTGCTGCCGACCATGATCGACCAGCGCTCGGGGAACATCATCAACATCTCGTCGGTGGCGGCCCGCGGTGGCTCGCACTACGGCGCCACCAAGCGGGCCCTCGAAGCCTTCACCATCGGGCTCGCCGCTGACCAGAAGGAGAACGGCATCGCCGTCAACGCGCTGAAGCCGGTGGGTGCCATCGACACACCCGGCCTGCGGTACCGGGGAGCGGGCACCGCACCGGTGCAGGTGCGCAGCGACCTCCCGACTCCCGAGAGCTACGTGGAAGCCGCCGTCCTCCTGGCCATGCAGACACCGGACACCTGCACCGGAGAGGTCTTCAACGACGCCGAGGCGGTCGAGCGCCTCAGCACCGGCGCGGGCACCGTCACCAGCTGACGGGGGAAGCGTTCGAGATCAGCCGGCGGCGCCGAGGTGCCGCCGGAAGAACGCCTCCACCTCGGCGCGCTCGAAGGCCGGGATGCCGACGTGCGGCCCGGGGTTCACGTGCATCGTCTTCTCGGCACTGCCGAAGAGGTCGAACAGCTCGACGGCCAGCTCGAAGGGGTGGCCCGCGTCGTCCGCCTGGGACAGGAAGAGCAGCGGCTTCGACAGCTGACGGGCCCAACCGATGTACTCCTCCCGCCCGGGCCGCGGCGTGAGGCTGGCCAACCCGAGCACGGCGGCGGTGACGCGCGGCTCCGTGGCCGACAGTGGCAGCCCGATGCTCGTGCCCATGGAGACGCCCCAGTAGCCGGTGGGCCCCGTGCCCACTTCTTCCAGCCTCTCGACCGCATCGATGGTGGCCCTCCACTCCTCCACGGCTTGTAGGAACCGGGCAGGGAAGGGGTCAGTGGGAGGCCCTGCGCCGGGGGCCGGCGCGCCGGGTCGGGGGCCGTGGAGGATGGCTCGCCGCAGCTCGGCGGCCCGCTCGCGCTCCTCGGCCGTCTGCCGGTCACCGTGGCCGGGAGCGTCGATGGCGACGGCCGCGTAGCCGAGGTGGCGCACCAGCTGGCGGGCCAGCGCCAGCACGTTCGCCGTCCGCTTGTGCTGCGTCCCGCCGTGCCCGATGAGGACCTTGGGCCGGCTGCCGGCCGCCTCCCCGGGCACCCAGAGGATGCCGGGCACCGCCTCGCCCGCCACCTCGAGCTCGAACCGCCGCTCCGTCACGCCCTCTTCGGTGATCTCGTTCGTGAACCTCATCGCACCCGTCTCCCCGTCGTCATGACCACCGTCGCAGTCCGTCAGCCACTGCCGCAGCCGAGTCAGCCCGCCCCGAGCTGGGCCCATGGCCCGCTCCGACCACCGTGCCAGTCGACGGTGAGGCTCGTCCAGGCCTTCGACCGCACGTGCGGAGCGGTGGCGAACGGGTCCTCGATGTCCAGGGTGGTGTCGACGTCGGCCAGCACGGCCCGCATCACCTCCAAGAGGTCCCACTGCTCTCGGCGGTAGAGCGACAGGTCGTCCGACAGCCGGGTGACGCCGCCGACCCCTGTGACGACGGCCACGAGGATGGCCACCTGCTGGGCCGACAGGTCGGTGGAGGTCGGACGCAGGATGAGGCAGTCCGGGTCGTTGATGAACACACGCCGGTGCAACGGCGCCCTCAGCACGCTGGCCTGGAGAGCGTTGACCGCGGCGGGCGCCGCCTCGCCGAACCCGGGCCACTCGTCGTCCCGACCCCAGTGGGGCGCTGCGTCGGCCGACACTCGCATGGCGTCCACGAGTCCGACGGCCGGGCCGAAGGGGCAACCGGACGCCAGGAGGAACGCGTCGTCTCCCATGCCGTCCCGCACCGCTTGCAGGCCGAGGCGAAGCACCTCGGCCCGGGTGAGCGCCGGGTCGTTCCGCCGGCCGGGCAGCGCGGCGGCGAAGCACAGGTCGATCTTGTGGTACTCGAACCCTTCGGCTCGAAGTGCCGAGTACACCGTGCGCAGGTGGTCGAGCACGTCCGGGCGGGTGGTGTCCAAGACGTACGCCCAGCCGTTCCAGGCCTTTTCGTAGGCGCCGTGCAGCGGCAGGCCCGAGGTGTGGGTGGCGACCCAATCGGGATAATCGGCGAAGAGCTTGCTGTCCTCGCCGGCGAGGAAGGGCGCGGTCCAGATGCCGGCCATGAGGCCGGCACCTCGGATGTCCGCCGCCATCGCGCCGAGGGGCTCGTCCCAGCCCGGCTTGGGTTTCAGCCAGTCACCGATCGCCGACTGGTAGCCGCGATCGATCTGCATCATCTCGATGCCGTGGGCGGCGGCGAGGCGAAGGTTGCCCCGGATGTCCGCAGGGCTCACCTCGTCGAAGTACTGGTAGCGCGAGCACCACCCGAGCAACGTCGGGCCGTTGACCCTGGCCCCCGCCTGCCGCCCCCAATGCGAGGCCAGCTCCGAGTACAGGCGGCCTGGCGGCCCATCGCTCAACCAGAGCGGGTCGAGCTGGCGGGCGGCGCCCGGCTCGAGAGGCACGGCGTCGAGGAGGGCGGTGGCGGTGATGCCGCGGGGGCTGGCCGTGATGGTGCCGAGGTGCGAGCGAGCGTCGAGGAAGCCGACGACACCGAGGGTGGTGACGAGGAACTGGTCACCCGACACCGATGCGCCGGCACTGTTCGGGTCGCTGGTCTGCGCGCCCTTGACCACATCGGGCAGCTCGGCTCGCTCCGGCCGCGAATCGTCGGGGCGGCAGCGGCGCACGACAGAGCGGCCCTGGTGCCCGTGCTCGAGCACCATCTCCGGCCAGGCGTCCATCCGGACCGCCACATGGCTCAGCGACACCGGTTGGCGGCCGGGGTTCCGCAAGCTGATGTCCACCCGGAGCCCGGACCCGAGGCGGGTGGTCGCGATGACGACCTCCAGTGGGCCAACCTCCGTCCGGCCTTCCCTGAACGGCACCGAGTTGAAGTTGACGAGCAGCTCCACCGGTTCGGCCAGGCCGCTCACGGACGGCCCCGCCCGATCGAAGCGGAGCCCCGGCGCAGATCGTTCAGGGAGGGGTGCGACGCCATAGCCGCCCTGCATCCTCGCGCGATGCCTCCGACCTGCGTTCGCTCGCCCGGCGCCCGTCCTTGACGAGGCCTCCCGGCCCGGTCAGCATCGGCTCGATGGCAGACATCGCACCCCCTCCGATCGTTGCTCCCACCGGGCCGCTGGCCGGCATCCGGATCGTCGAGCTGGCCAGCATCGGCCCCGGTCCGTTCGCGGCGATGCTGCTCTCCGACATGGGGGCCGACGTCCTCCGGGTCGATCGTGCGCAGGCGGTGCGGGGCGGCGATCCCTCGAGTCCCCCGGCCGACGTCCTCAACCGGGGCCGGCGCTCCATCGGGGTGGACCTGAAGACGAAGGCCGGCGTGGAGGTCGTCCTGCGCCTGGTGGAGGAGGCCGACGCCCTGATCGAGGGCCTCCGACCGGGCGTGACCGAGCGGCTGGGGGTGGGCCCGGACGCGTGCCTCGAGCGGAACCCACGACTCGTCTACGGCCGCATGACCGGCTGGGGCCAGGACGGCCCGCTCGCCGCGGCCGCCGGGCACGACATCAACTACATCGCCCTGGCCGGCGCTCTCCACCCCATCGGCCGCGCCGGACAGGCGCCGGTGCCGCCGCTCAACATGGTCGGCGACTTCGGGGGCGGCGCCATGTTCCTCGCCTTCGGCGTGGCGTGCGCGCTGCTGGAGGCCAGGACGTCCGGCCTGGGCCAGGTGGTCGACGCGGCCATGGTGGACGGCTCGGCCACGCTGACGGCCATGTTCCACGGCATGCGGGCCAGAGGTGGCTGGACGGTCGAGCGCGGCACCAACGTCCTCGACACCGGGGCGCACTTCTACGACGTGTACGAGACGGCGGACGGCGAGCATGTGGCCATCGGGTCGATCGAGCCGCAGTTCTACGCCGAGCTCCTGCGGCTGACCGGCCTGGCCGACGACGCCGACATGCAGGCGCAGATGGCCCGCAGCGCCTGGCCGGCTCTGCGCGTCAAGCTCGCCGATGTGTTCCGGCAGAGGACTCGGGCCGAGTGGGTGCAGGTGATGGAGGGAACCGACGTGTGCTTCGCCCCGGTGCTGTCGCTCGAGGAGGCGCCCGAGCACCCGCACCTCGTCGCACGAAGCACCTTCACCGATGTGGCAGGCGTCGTGCAGCCCTCGCCGGCGCCACGGTTCAGCAGGACGCCGGGCGCCATCAGCCGGCCGCCGTCGCACGCGGGCCAGCACACCGCCGAAGCCCTGCAGGACTGGGGCTTCACGGCCGACGAGGTGGCCTCGCTGCGTGAGGCACAGGCGGTGCGCTGAGGGCGTGTGGCCTGCCGGGCGGCCGGCTGAGCCTGGATAAGGTGCCGGCATGGCGACGGCTGTGTTCTTCCACGCCCACCCCGATGACGAGGCCATAGCCACCGGCGGCACCATGGCCAAAGCCCGCGCCGAGGGCCATCGGGTCATCCTCGTGACTGCGACCGGAGGCGAGCACGGCGAGGTGGAGGAGGGGTTCCTCGGCACCGACGAGAGCTTGGCCCAACGGCGGGCGACGGAGCTGGTGGAAGCGGCGGAGATCCTCGGTTGTCACCGTCTGGCGTGGCTCGGCTACGTCGACTCCGGGATGATGGGCACTCCGGAGAACGACCACCCCGACAGCTTCTGGCAGGCGGACCTCGAGGTGGCGGCCGGACGGCTCGCCGGCATCCTTCGGGAAGAGGGCGCCGACGTGCTCACCGTCTACGACGAGCACGGCAACTACGGCCATCCCGACCACATCCAGGTGCACCGCGTCGGTGTGCGCGCCGCGGAGATGGCGGGTGTCTCCCGGGTCTACGAGTCGACCATCGACCGCGACCGCCTACGGGAGCTGATGGAGCGGGCCGCCGAGCTGGGCCTGGCCGACCTGCCCGACACCGATGGCGTGGACGACACGATGGGTACCCCGGGGGAGCTCATCACGACCCGGGTCGACGTTCGGGACTACCTCGACGTCAAGCGCCGGGCCATGCGGGCCCACGCCAGCCAGATCGCCGAGACGTCGTTCTTCCTCGCCATGCCACCGGAAGCCTTCGAGGCGATGTGGGGCCTCGAGACCTACATCCGGCGCGGCGCGGCTCCCGGAACCGACGAATCCAACATCTTGGAGGACGCATGAGTCGCATCTGGATGGTCCGTCACGGTCGCGCGGCAGCCGGCTTCGGCGCCGAGCTCGACCCCGGCCTTGACGACCACGGGAGGGCACAGGCCGAGGCCGTGGCCGACCGGTTGGCGCCCCTCGGCCCGCTCCCCATGGTGGTCAGCCCGCTGCGCCGCTGCCGCGAGACGGCGGCTCCGCTCGAGGCCCGTTGGGGAGTGACGGCGCGCGTCGACCCCGACGTCGGCGAGATCTAGTCGCCCGGCCTGGCCGAGCGGGGTCCCTGGCTGCGCGAGCTGATGCGTGGCGAGTGGACCGGTCAGCCGGCCGAGCTGCTCGGCTGGCGTGACCGCGTGGTCGACGCCCTGCTGGCACTGGAGACCGACACGGTCGTGATGTCCCACTTCGTGGCCATCAACGTCGCCGTGGGCCACGCCATGGCCGACGCCCGGGTGGTGTCGTGCTCGCCGGACAACTGCTCGGTCACCGAGCTGCGCAACGACGGGGGGCAGCTGCAGGTGGTGGAGCTGGGCGGCCAGGCCGTCACCGCGGTTCGATGACATGACCGAGTGGTCCCACACCAGCCCCGCCCAGCGCATCCACTTCGGTCCTGGGTCGGTGGATCGGGTGGACGAGGTGATCAGGGAGGTGGGCGGCCGTCGGGTGCTGCTGGTCACGACGAACGGACGACTCGAGTCCCCCGCGGGCGAGCGCCTCGTGGCCAAGCTGGGCCGCACGCTCGCCGCCACGTTCGACGGTGTCCGCTCCCACGTACCCACCACTGCCGTGCAAGCGGCCCTGGGGATCGCTCGCGACCGCGACGTCGACGTCGTCCTCTCCTTCGGTGGCGGCTCGTGCGCGGATCTCGGCAAGGCGGTGTGCTTCTTCGTGGAGCACGAGTCGGGCGCGCCAGGTGCCTCGTACCTGGACCGGCCCGGCCTTCCCCACGTCAGCATCCCGACGACGTACTCGGGCGCCGAGCTGACCGCCCACTTCGGGGTCACCGAGGTGTCCACCCGCAGGAAGACCGGCGCCGGTGGCCCCACCATCGCACCGCTGGCGGTCATCTACGACCCGGTGCTCACCGTCGACACCCCGCGTGACGTCAGTGTGCAGACGGGCATGAACGCCCTCGCCCACGGCGTCGAGGCCGCGTACTCGGCGGCGCGCACGCCGGAAGCCGAGGCGCTGGCCATCGCCGCCATTCGCACCATCACCCAGGCCCTTCCCTTGGTTTCCGACGACCCCACGGACCTGGACGCCCGCACCGCCATGCTCCAGGGCGCGATCCTGGCCGGCCGCTGCCTGCAGAACTCGGTGATGGGCGCGCATCACGGTCTGGCCCAGCTGCTCGGCGGTCGCACGGGCATGCCCCACGGTCTGGCCAACGCCCTGCTGCTGGCCCACGTGGTGCGCTACAACGCCGAGTCGGTCGGGGCTTCGATCACGGCCATCGGTGAAGCGCTGGGCGACCCCGGGGACGCGAGCGGGGCGATCGACCGTCTCCGGGCGCGAGTGGGCATCCCGGGGGGGCTGGAGCGCGCCGGCGTCGTCGAGGAGGATCTGGAGGCCGTCGCCCGGATGTCGGAAGGCAACTCGAGCGTGCGATCGAACCCCCGTCCGGTCAGCGAGGCGGACGCCATGGGCATCCTCGAGGCCGCCTACCCCGATCTCGACTGAGCTCCGGTGAGCCTGGCCGACCTCCATGCCGCATGGGCTTGGGTCGTCGTCATCGCCAACGGGTTGGCCGGACTGTGGGCGCTGGCTGCGTGGCGGGTCGACGTGCTGCGCATCCGGTGGCTCTGGTGGTTCACTGCCGCGGCCCAGGTCACGGTGTTCGTGCAGGCGGGGCTGGGCGTCGGCCTGGTGGCCGGCCAGGGACGCGAGGCACCGCAGTTCCACACGTTCTACGGGTTCGTCGCGATCATTGCCATCGGCATCATCTACAGCTACCGGCAGCAGATGCGGCACCAGCAGCACCTGCTCTACGGCCTGGGCGAGCTCTTCGTGATGGGACTCGCCATCCGGGCCCTGTACTTCCTCCCGTTCTGAGCTGACCATGTCACTCCTGGTAAATCCGGGTGGCACGCAGGAAAGGAGTCAGCCCGGGCACCCGTTCCGCCGACAACACTTCCATGGCGCCACCACGTCCTGCCCTGCGGGAGATCAGCAACGACGTGATCGCGCCGATCATCGACTACGTCGAGCGGGCGCTCGGAGCCCACGGCGTGGACGAGCTGCTCGGCCTCGCCGGGGAGGAGCGGCCCCTGGAGGAGCTGCGTGACGCCCGGAAGTGGGGCGGCTACCTGGACGCGGTTGCGCTCTTCGACGCGGCCAGCGAGCTCTGCGGCGACTCCGACGTCGGACAGCGTGTCGGTGAGGAGCTGTTCCGGCGCCACCGCAGCCAGGGCTACCTCACGGCGATGCAGCAGGCCTGCGCCACTCCCGCAGACGCCCTCCGGCTGTGTGCCGACTACAGCACCAAGCTCTCGATCGGCCGCACCCACAGGTGCGTGGAGGAGGGCCCCAACTACATCGTCATCGAGAGCCACGGCACCGACGGCGCCCCGTCGAACGGCTACTTCTGCTCGATGACCGCCGGCCACTGGGGCCAGGTGCCCACACTGTTCGGCTTCGTGGGGGTCAGCGTGGAGACGCGCTGTCAGGCCCGGGGCCACGAGACGTGTCGGGTGCGCGTGTCCTGGGGCACCGAAGCCCTTCCCGTCATCGGGGCTCCGGGGTCGGAGGTCGACTTCAACCAGCTCATGCGCGACTTCGAGGTCATGCAGTCGGTGGGGCGCAAGCTCGCCTCTGCGGCCGACCTGTCTGCGGTGCTCGACGGCATCCTCGACGGGGTGGACGGAGGCATCACCGCGGCCCGGATCGTGGTGGCTGTGAAGCTCGAGAGCGGCGAGCGGCTCATCCGCTCACGGGGCGTGCGTCCTGCCGATGCAGATGGCGTGGCCAGCCAGATCCTCGCCCACGACCAAGCTTCCACCGTCAACGTCGGTCATCACGCCCTGTCGGCCCTCACGGTGCCCCTGGTCTCGTCCCGCGGCATGCGCGGGGCGGTGACCGCGATCCAGCCTCCAGGCACCTCGTCGATCCCTGGAGACCGACGCAAGGTCGAGGCGTTCGCCGAGCACGCGGCCGCCGCCTTCGAAGCGGTGTGGACGCGACAGCTGGCCGAGCACAGCCAGGCCACGGCGAACGGGTTGCTGAACCTGGCCCGGGCCGTGGCCGAGGCGGCCTCACCCGAAGAGGTGGGCGAGCGTCTCACCGGCCTGCTGCCTCAGCTGGTCGGCGCCGATGTCGCCTCCGTGTGGTGGTGGGACGGTGCCGCAGATCGACTTCGATTGCAGGCCCGCACCGGCGGCCCGCTCGACGGCGACGATGTCGGTACCGAGCTGGGCGTCGAAGACCATCCTGAGATCCGCGCGTTCATGAACGACCTGTCTCCGTTGATGCTGGACGCGGCCGACGCGGCCGCCCTCGTCCCACTCGCAGTCGACGGGTTCCGCATCTCCCAGTGCGCCGTCGTGCCGGTGATCGCCCGCGGCGCCTTCGCCGGGCTCGTCTGTGCCGGGTTCATCGACCGCCCGGCTCTGTCGGCCGAGCAGTGCTTCGCCCGGTTGGCGGGAGCGGCGGGCATCACGGCCACCGCCCTCGACAACGCCCTGCTGCTGCAGCAGATCCGTCACCAAGCCCTGCACGACGCCCTCACCGGCCTCCCGAACCGGCCTCTCCTCGAGGATCGTGCCCGGCAGGCGCTGACCCTGGCCGAGCGGGCCGGCGACGGCATCAGCCTGCTCTTCCTCGATCTCGACCGGTTCAAGAACGTCAACGACACGCTGGGCCACCAGGCCGGCGACGAGCTGATCCGCCAGGTCGCCTTCCGCCTCCGGTCGCGCCTGCGGGCCAGCGACACGTTGGCCCGCATGGGCGGCGACGAGTTCGTGGTGCTCCTGCCCGACACGTCGACCGTGCCGGCGGCCACCAAGGTCGCCCAGGACCTCGTCGACACCCTTCGGGCGCCGTTCGAGATCGCCGGTCGGAACCTGTTCGTCTCCGGCAGCGTGGGCGTGGCGACGTCCCCCCTGCACGGGAGCGACTACGACACGCTCCTGCAGCGCGCCGACGCGGCCATGTACGAAGCCAAGGGCGACGGGGGCAACTCCTGCTCAGCCCCGAGCGTGCGTACCCCACACCGCGAGCAGCGTCTCGACCTGGAGACCCGTCTGCACTCCGCCCTCGAGCGCCACGAGCTGGTCGTGCTCTACCAGCCCCAGATCGAGATGGCGACCATGAAGGTCAAGGGCGTCGAGGCGTTGATCCGCTGGGATCACGAATCGCTGGGTCGACTGGCGCCGGGAGAGTTCCTGGCCATCGCCGAGGAGTCGGGCGTCATCGTCCAGCTCGATCGCTACGTCCGGGAGATCGCGTTCGGGCATGCCCGCGAGTGGGCCGAAGCCGGCCTGCCCTTGCAGGTCGCGGTCAACGTCACCGCCGCCGACCTCAGGCGTCCCTCCTTCCTGCGAGAGCTGGCGGCCGAGCTCAGTGCCGCCCGCGTCGATCCCCGACTGATCGAGCTGGAGGTCACCGATCGGGTGGTCATGACCGAGGACGAGCTCCGCCCGGTGCTGCACCACCTGCGCGACCTCGGCGTCCGACTGGCGGTCGACGACTTCGGTACCGGCAGCTCCGTGCTCAACCGGTTGCAGGGAGGTCCGTTCAACACGTTGAAGATCGACCGCTCCCTGATCGAGCGCATCGGCCACACCGGCCAGGCGCCGGTCGTGCAGGCGGTCATCAACATGGCCCACGACCTCGGGCTCAGCGTGGTGGCCGAGGGCGTGGAGACGTCCGCCCAGCTCGCGCTGCTGCGCCGCTACGAGTGCGACCTCGTCCAGGGCTTCCTGTTCAGCACCCCGATCGACCCGGTGTCGGTGGTCAACTACGCCGACAGCCCCCACCCCGACCGAACGGCGTTGACGGCGGACGCCTACCGGTGAAGCGGAGCGTGCTCACGCCCCACCGGTAGTGCCCGCGGCTCCGAGGCTCAGGCCTCGGTGAGTCGCTTCTCGAGCGCGCTCAGCTGGGTGCGGAGCTCGTCTGGGCACTTGTCGCCCAGCTCGGCGAAGCTCTCCTCGATGGACGGGACCTCGGCCCGCCACTCGTCGAGGTCCACCCTGAGCAAGCGGTCCCACGCCTCATCCGGCACGTCAAGCCCCTCGGTCGGCAGGGCCTCCCGGGTCGGCAGCAGGCCGATGGGCGTCTCGACCGCCCCGCCCTCCCCGTCGCAGCGCTGGAAGACCCACTCGAGCACTCGGCTGTTCTCGCCGAAGCCCGGCCAGATGAACTTGCCGTCCTCGTCCTTGAGGAACCAGTTGACGTAGAAGATCTTGGGCAGCTTCGACGCCTCGGTGGCCTCGCCCACCTCGAGCCAGTGGGCCAGATAGTCGCCCATGTGGTAGCCGCAGAACGGCAGCATGGCGAAGGGGTCACGGCGCAGCTTGCCGACCGCTCCGGCGGCGGCCGCGGTGGTCTCCGAAGCCATGATCGAGCCGAGGAAGACGCCGTGCTCCCAGGAGTACGACTCGGTGATCAACGGCACGACGGATGACCGCCGACCGCCGAAGAGGATGGCCGAGATGGGCACGCCGGCAGGGTCCTGCCACTCGTCGGCGATGGCCGGGTCCTGCGACGCCGGCGCCGTGAAGCGAGCGTTCGGGTGCGCGGCCGGGGTGCCCGACTCCGGCGTCCAGTCGTTGCCCTTCCAGTCGATCAGGTGGGCCGGCTTCTCGTCGGTCATGCCCTCCCACCAGATGTCGCCGTCGTCGGTCTTGGCGCAGTTGGTGTAGATGCAGTTGGCGTCGAGGGTGAGGATCGCGTTGGGGTTGGTCTTGATCGACGTGCCCGGTGCGACGCCGAAGAAGCCGGCCTCGGGGTTGATGGCCCAGAGGCGACCGTCCTCGCCGAGCTTCATCCAGCAGATGTCGTCGCCGACCGTCTCGACCTTCCAGTCCGGCAGGGTCGGCACGAGCATGGCCAGGTTCGTCTTGCCGCAGGCGGAGGGGAAGGCGCCGGTGAGGTACTTGGTGTCGCCCTGGGGCGAGGTCAGCTTGAGGATGAGCATGTGCTCGGCCAGCCAACCGTCGTCCCGGGCCATCACCGAGGCGATGCGCAGGGCGAAGCACTTCTTGCCGAGCAGGGCGTTGCCGCCGTAGCCCGATCCGTACGACCAGATCTCCCGGGTCTCGGGGAAGTGGACGATGTACTTGTTGTCGGCGTCGCACGGCCACGGCACGTCGGCCTTGCCGTCGGCGAGCGGGTGGCCGACCGAGTGGAGGCACGGAACGAAGTCACCGTCGTCGCCGAGGACCTCGAGTGCGCCCTTGCCCATGCGGGTCATGATCCGCATGTTGACCACCACGTAGGGCGAGTCGGTCAGCTCGATGCCGATGTGGCTCTTGTCGGATCCCAGCGGCCCCATCGAGAAGGGGATCACGTACATCGTGCGGCCTCGCATCGACCCACGGAAGAGGTCGGTGAGCACGCCCTTCATCTCCGCCGGATCACGCCAGTTGTTCGTGGGTCCGGCATCGCTCTCGTTCTCGGAGCAGATGTAGGTGCGGTCCTCGACGCGGGCCACATCTCCCGGGTCGGACAGCGCGAGGTAGCTGTTGGGCCGCTTGGCCTCGGACAGCTTCTCGAACGTGCCGTTGTCCACCAGCAGCTGAGCCAGCCGGTCGTACTCCTCTGCCGAGCCGTCACACCACTCGACTCGATCCGGCTGCGTGAGGGCGGCGACCTCGTCGACCCACTGCAGCAGCTTCTGGTTCCTGGTCGGGGCCTCGCTCACTTATCCGTCTCCTTTGACGAAACAACGTGCATCCGCAAGTCCTACCCCGCTGAGGATAAGCAGCGCCGCCGTACTGCGACCAATCAGCCCGACTCTCCGGGGGGCGTGCGCGGCGTGCCCATGTCGGCCTCCGAGCCGAGGCGCAGCCGGGTCGCCAGCCCCTTCTCGGTCACGTCGAACACGACGCGCTGGCCTTGGCGCAGCATCCGGAAGATCGATCCGACGAGGGCATCGGGTGCGAGGTCGTACTCGGAGCGGTCGGTGTCGCGAACGATCAACCCCTCGCCCGTGGCCGGGTCGTATGACTTGATGACACCCTGCATCGATCGCTCCTGACGCCCACTGGGGATGTGCGCGGCAACTTAGGCTCGGTCCGTGGGCACCGGCGAATTCGATGTCATCGAGCATCTGCGGGCCCGCTTCCCTCTCGTGGGCGACGACTCGGCGGTCGTACAGGTGCCCGACGGGCACCTGGTGCTCGCGGCGGACGCCGTCGTCGAGGGCGTCGACTTCGTCCCCGGCTGCCCGGTGGCCGACATCGGCTACCGGGCTGTGCTGGTGAACGCGAGCGACGTCGCAGCCATGGGCGGCCGGCCGCTCCATGTGCTCCTGACGATCGTCGCTCCTCCGGGCACCGACCTTCTCGGGCTGATCGACGGCGCGGCCGACGGCGCCCGCGTGCACGGTTGCGAGATCGCCGGCGGAGATCTGTCGGGCACCACTGGCCCGCTCGTCGTCTCCGTGGCCATCACGGGCGTGGTGGAGGGAGGTGCGCCGGTGCTGCGCTCAGGCGCTCGGCCGGGCGACGGCGTGTTCGTCACCGGCCGGCTCGGCGCCGCCGCCGCTGCGGAGTACCGGCTGCAAGCGGCGTGGCATCCAAAGGCCCGCGTAGCCGAAGGCATCGCAGCCCGGCGGGCGGGCGCGACGGCGATGATCGACGTGTCGGACGGGTTCCTCGCCGACCTCGGCCACGTGCTCGATGCCTCAGGCGTGGGCGTCCGGCTCGACCGGGTGCCAGCGGCACCGGGCGCCACGCAGGAGCAGGCGCTCGGCGGCGGCGACGACTACGAGCTGATCTTCACCCTGCCCCCGGCCGCCGTCGCACCGCCAGGAGCCATGAGGGTCGGAACCATCACCGGCGACCCGGCGGAGCGCCCGGTTGGCGTCGGCGGCTGGCAGCATCACTTCACATGAAGCCGCCCGTCGCACTCACCATCGCCGGCTCCGACTCGGGCGGGGGCGCCGGCATCGTGGCCGACCTCAAGACGTTCGAGGCCCACGGCGTATGGGGCACCGCGGCCATCGTGGCCGTCACCGCGCAGAACACGCTCGGCGTGCAGGCGTTCGACACGATCTCGCCTGAGCTGGTGCGCAGTCAGATCGAGAGCGTGGCCACCGACATCGGTGTCGACGCGGCCAAGACCGGCATGCTCGCCTCCGCCGCGCTCGTCGGCGCGGTGGCCGCGGCAGTGCGCGACTTCGGGGTGCGCAACCTGGTGGTCGACCCGGTGTTCATCTCCAAGCACGGCGACACGCTGCTGGCCGACGACGCGATCGGTGCGCTCCGAGCCGAGCTCCTGCCGTTGGCCACCGTCGTCACGCCCAACCTGCCCGAGGCCGGCGGCCTGGTCGGTGGGGAGGTGACCGACCGGCGAGGAATGGTCGAGGCCGGTCGGGAGCTGCTCGGCATGGGGGTGCAGGTCGTCCTCATCAAGGGCGGCCACCTCGAGGGGGACGAGTCACCGGACTGCCTGCTGAGCGCCGGTGGCGATCCCGTCTGGCTCGATGCCACCCGCATCGAGGGTCGCCACACGCACGGCACGGGGTGCGTCCTCGCCGCGGCCATCGCCTCCGGGCTGGCACGGGGGGCCGACCCGGCCGAGGCCTGCGCGTCGGCCAAGCGGTTCGTGAGGCGGGCCATCGCCGCCGGCCTCGACCTCGGTGGGGGAGTCGGCCCGGTCAATCCCGGCGGCACCCTGTCCGCCGACGGCACCGCGGCCATGTCGACCCGCTCCCGCAGCTAGCGCGCCGGGCCTCGCTTGTAGGTGCGCGGAGCACCGTACGAGGCGCCCACGAACGGGCGGCCGGTAGGTGAGGCGTGACGCCACTGGAGGGAGATCCGGGTGCCCACTGGCGCCCGGCCGAGGTAGGGCACCGAGTGCTCCCAGTCGGCCTGGCTGCGGCCGCCCATCACGATGAGGTCGCCGGAGCACGGCGCGAGGTCGTGCGTGGCGCCCTTCCGGGCGGGGTCCGACAAGGTGTGCCGGTTGGTGCGGGGCCGGAGCAGCCACGGGCGCTGGGCGCCCAGCGTCAGGATCGCGATCACCGTGTCGTCGAGCCAGCGCATGTCGGTGTCCCGGTGGAACGCCTGCCCGTCGGTGCCGTCCCGGTACTGGATGAGTCCGAAGCCGCCGAAGCGCACGCGATACCGGCGCTGCAGGCTGCGGTGGACGTCGGCCAGCGCCGGGTGCGGCAGCGGTGTGCCTGGGCGCCAGTAGGAGCCCAGCCGCCGCTCTTCGACCCAGTGGTCGTACCGGAAGAGGCGGTTCTGGTTCCAGGACACACCGGCGCGCAGCGCCTCGAAGAGGTCCTCGGCGCCGGTCAACCAGCCGCGGGCCACGTCGACCCACGAGGTGTCGTCCAGGTGGATGCGCTCGACGGCGACATCCGAAGCGACCCTGATGTCGAGGGCGTTCTGCTCGGCTCCGGTGACGAGGTCGGTCACGCCGTCCAGCATGGCGCGTCCGCAGCGTCCGCGTAGGCCGTCAGGCCCGGTGCCGCGAGGGGACTAGCTGACGCGCTTGGTGACCTTGCCTGCCCGGATGCAGGACGTGCAGGCGTTGAGGCGCTTGGGGCTGCCACCCACGATCGCCCGCACCCGCTGGATGTTCGGGTTCCAGCGACGCTTGGTGCGCCGATGGCTGTGGCTGATGCTCATACCGAATGAGGGGTGCTTCCCGCACACCTCGCATACCGACGCCATGACGCGCACCTCTAACTGAGAAGACTTCCGGGGGCGGCGAAAGATTAGCATCCGAGCCCGATGCAGACCCTGGAGCGCCTTGGAGCCGACCACCTGAAGGCAGTGGTGTCGAGCTATCGCGACTCCTTGCGGGCCCACCAGGAGGCCCTGAACCGCCTCAACGTCTACCCGGTCCCCGACGGGGACACCGGCACGAACATGGCGCTCACCCTCGAGTCGGTCGTCGAGGCACTCCAGGGCACCACCGACATGGCCACCGTGTGCAAGGCCATCAGCCACGGCTCGCTCATGGGCGCCCGGGGCAACTCGGGCGTCATCCTGAGCCAGATCCTTCGTGGCATCGCCGATGGCTGCCGCAGCTGCGAGACCGCCGGTGGGCCCGACGTGGCGGCCGCCCTGCACGGTGCGAGCGAGGCCGCGTACGCCGCCGTCATGCGCCCGGTGGAAGGCACCATCCTCACCGTCGTGCGGGCGGCCTCCGCCGGTGCCTCGGCTGCGGCCGGTGCCGGGAAGGCGCTGGTCGACATCCTCGACGCGGCCAAGGACGCCGCCGCCGAAGCTCTTGCGTCCACGCCCGATCTGCTGCCCGTGCTGAAGGAGGCCGGCGTGGTCGACGCGGGGGGCGCCGGCCTGCTGCTCCTGCTCGACTCGTTCCTCCACGTCACCGCCGGTCGGGACGTGCCGGCCCCCCCGGAGACCTCGGAGGTCGCGTCCGGCCCAGGAGCCACCGTCCCTGTCGACGCGCCCCCCGGCGGCGCCGAGCACACCGTGGGAGACCTGCGCTACGAGGTCATGTACTTCCTCGAGGCGCCCGACGAGACCATCCCGAGCTTCAAGGAGGTCTGGGCAGGGATCGGTGACTCGATCGTCGTCGTCGGGGGTGACGGCATCTGGAACTGCCACATCCACACCGACGACATCGGCGCGGCGGTGGAGGCGGCGCTCGACTGCGGGCGCCCCAAGCGGATCCGCGTCACCGACCTCATGGAGCAGGTCGAAGAAGAGCGGTGGGTCCGTGACGCCACCGGCGAAACGGACGACGAGGACACCTCGGCTCATCCGCACGTGCCCACCGCTGTGGTGGCCATCGCCACCGGCGCGGGCATCCGCCGCATCTTCCGCTCGCTCGGCGTGCAGCAGATCGTGGCGGGCGGGCAGTCGATGAACCCCTCGACCGCCCAGATCCTGGCGGCGGTGGAGGCGGCTCCGGGCGACGAGGTGGTCGTGCTGCCCAACAACAAGAACATCATCCCGGTCGCCGAGCAGGTCGCCGGTCTCACCCCCAAGGTCGTGCGCGTCGTGAAGACGACCGGCGTGGCCGAGGGCTTCGCCGCGCTGCTGCACTACGACCCGCAGTGCGACGCCGAGGGCAACGCCCAGGCGATGGGGGAGGCCGCCGATCGGGTCGTCGGCGGTGAGATCACCCGTGCCGTGCGGTCGACCAACACGGATCCAGGGCCCGTCGAAGAGGGCGACTACCTCGGGTTGGCCTCCGGGAAGATCCGGGTGGTGCGCTCCGTGCTGGCCGAGGCGGCTGCCGCCCTGCTCGACGTGATGGTCGGCGACGACCACGAGATGGTGACGATCATCGAGGGCGAGGGCGCATCGGCGGCCGACACCCGCCACATCACCGAGTGGCTGAGCGAGCACCGGCCCGACGTGGAGGCCGAGGTGCACCACGGCGGCCAGCCGCTGTACCCGTACCTGTTCAGCGTCGAATAGCGAGTGGCCCGCACCCTCCTCTCGCTCAAGCAGAAGCCGGTCACGGAGATCAGTGGCGTCGGGCCGAAGGCGCAGGCGTCGCTCGCTACGGTCGAGCCGCCCGTCGAGACGGTCTACGACCTGCTGACCTACTACCCGCGGCGCTACATCGACCGCACCAACCAGGCGATGATCCGAGATCTCGCCGTGGGTGAGGAAGCCATGGTCCTGGCCAAGGTGAAGCGGGTGCAGGCCCGGCGCACCCGGCAGGGGCGGTCACTCGTCGAGGTCGACGTGTTCGACGGCTCGAGCTACCTGAAGTGCACGTTCTTCAACCAGCCGTGGCGGGCCAAGCAGCTGGTCGTCGGTCGGGAGGCGGTCTTCTTCGGCAAGCTCGACCTCTACAAGGGTCGGCGTCAGATGACGAGCCCGGTCGTCGATCTCATCGGCGACCGCACCGGCAAGATCCTCCCGGTCTACCCGCAGTCGGAGAAGGCGGGCCTGACGACATGGGACCTGGCCGGTTGGATCGAAGAGGCGCTCGGCCGGGCCAGGGACCTGGCCGACCCGCTCGACGACCGGCGTCGCGACCGCCTGAAGCTCATCGACCGCACCCGAGCCCTTCGCTCGATCCACGCTCCCGATTCGCTGGACGACGCCCGTCACGCTCGCCGGCGGTTGGTGTTCGACGAGCTGCTGCGCCTGCAGGTGACGCTCGTGCTGCGGAAGCGGGCGTTCGAGCGCGAGGCCAAGGGGATTCGGCATCAGACCGATGGTGAGCTGGTGCGCTCCTTCCACCGAGGTCTGCCCTTCGACCTCACCGGTGCCCAGCGGCGGGCGATCGACGAGATCGCCGCCGACCTGGCCGGGCCGCATCCCATGCACCGCCTGCTGCAGGGCGACGTCGGGTCGGGGAAGACCTTGGTGGCGCTCACGGCGCTGCTGATGGGCGTGCAGGGTGGGTACCAGGGTGCACTCATGGCTCCCACGGAGGTGCTGGCCGAGCAGCACTTCGCCGGCATCCGGGCCCAGCTCGACGGCCTGGAGGTCACCGACGGGGCGGACTCGCTCTTTCCGGTCCGCCCGCTTCGCTTCGAGCTGCTCACCAACCGCACCACCGCCGGCCAGCGCACCAAGCTGCAGGCCGCCCTGGCGGCCGGTGACATCGACATCCTCATCGGCACCCACGCCCTCCTCACCGAGGCGTTCGGCTTCAAGGCCCTCGGGGTCATCGTCATCGACGAGCAGCACCGCTTCGGCGTGGAGCAACGGTCCGCCCTGCGAGACAAGGGTGCGGACCCCGACGTGCTGGTGATGACGGCCACCCCCATCCCGCGCACGGCCGCCATGACGGTCTACGGCGACCTCGACATGACGGTGCTCGACGAGCTGCCGCCGGGTCGCACTCCGATCGACACCACGTGGGCGAGGGGACCGCTGGAGGAGGCCGCGACGTGGGAGGCCGTGCGTTCCGCCGTGGCCGCCGGCCACCAGGCCTATGTGGTCTGTCCCCTCATCGAAGAGTCGGAGAAGGTCGAGGCCCGCTCGGCGGAAGAGGAGTTCGCCCGCCTCCAGGCGGGCGAGCTCGAAGGCCTGCGGCTGGCCGTGCTCCACGGGCGCGTTCCGGCCAAGGACAAGGAGGCGAGGATGGCCGCCTTCCGCAGAGGCGACGTCGACGTGCTCGTGGCGACCACGGTGATCGAGGTCGGCGTGGACGTGCCGAACGCCACCGTGATGGTGATCGAGGACGCCGACCGGTTCGGCATCGCTCAGCTGCACCAGCTCCGCGGGCGGGTCGGTCGTGGTGGGGCGCGGTCCAAGTGCTTCCTCCTGGGAGACACCGAATCGCCGGACGGCGAGGCTCGTCTGAAGGCTGTCGAGAGCTCGACCGACGGGTTCGCGCTGGCCGAGGTCGACCTCGAGCTGCGGGGGGAGGGCGCCATCCTCGGCATCCGCCAGAAGGGTCGCAGCGACCTGAAGCTGGCTTCCCTGCGACGCGACAAGGAGCTGGTGAAGGTGGCGCGCGACGTTGCCTTCGAGGTCGTCGCTGAGGGCCTCGAGCGCCACCCCGTGCTCGCCGACGAGGTGCGCGAGCTGGTGGAGCCCGAGGAGGCCGCATTCCTGTTCAAGAGCTGACCCCCCGCTCGCTCTTCCTCAGCACCGCCGACCGTGTGCGCCGTCTGCTCTGGCGCATGTTCAGCCCGCGCACGGTCGGCGTCCGTGGCCTCGTGCTGGACGACGAGGGCCGGGTGATGCTGGTGCGGCACAGCTACGGCCCGGATGCCTGGCACTTCCCTGGCGGCGGGGTGAAGCGGCGCGAGCGCCTCGACGAAGCGGTGCGCCGCGAGCTGCGGGAGGAGGTCGGCGTCGACCCGAACGGTGCGGAGCTCTGGCACGTCTTCACCAACCTCGACGAGGGCAAGAGCGACCACATCGTGATGTTCGTCGTCCGGGAATGGCGGCCGGTCGCCGCGGCGTCGCGTGAGATCGGGGCGAAGGGCTTCTTCCGGCTCGACGACCTCCCGGCCACCACGTCGGCCGGCACCCGCCGCCGGCTGGAGGAATGGGCCGCCCGATCGGCACCCGGGTTCGCCTGGTGATGGATGCGACCATGACCCAGCTTTCCCCAGGTCAACGGCTACCGTCCGGTCATGGCCGATGAGGCGCTCGTAGTCCTGCAGGGCGTGAACAAGTGGTTCGGTGACCTGCACGTCCTGCGCGACATCGATCTCACCATCGACCGGGGCGAGGTGGTCGTGGTCATCGGCCCGTCGGGCTCGGGCAAGTCCACCCTGTGCCGCGTCATCAACCGCCTGGAGCCGATCCAGAAGGGCACCATCACCATCGACGGGGTCGCCCTTCCCGAGGAGGGCAAGGAGCTGGCGCGCCTCCGGGCCGACGTCGGCATGGTCTTCCAGAGCTTCAACCTCTTCGCCCACAAGACCGTGCTGCAGAACGTGACCCTCGGTCCGATCAAGGTGCGCAAGACCTCCAAGGCTCAGGCCGCGGATCAGGCCATGACCCTGCTGGAGCGGGTGGGAATCGCCGACAAGGCGAAGCGGTACCCGGCTGAGCTCTCCGGCGGGCAGCAGCAGCGTGTCGCCATCGCCCGCGCGCTGGCGATGGACCCGAAGGTCATGCTCTTCGACGAGCCCACCTCTGCCCTCGACCCGGAGATGATCAAGGAGGTGCTCGACGTGATGCTGGACCTGGCCCAGGACGCCGGCATGACCATGGTCGTCGTGACCCACGAGATGGGCTTCGCCCGCTCGGCGGCCCGCCGGGTGGTCTTCATGGACCAAGGGGCCATCGTGGAGATCGCCTCACCCGAGCAGTTCTTCTCGAACCCGGAGAGCGAACGGGCGCAGGACTTCCTGTCGAAGATCCTGGCCCACTGATGTCACCTGCCGCCCGAACGAGCCTCCGCCCCGCACCCCGACACAGCAACGAGACCTACCAAAGGAGCAATATGAACCGACCGACAACCCGGGGACGCTGGCCGCTGGCCGCGCTCCTCCTGATCCTCGCCCTCATCGCCGGCGCGTGCGGGGGCGATGACGACGAGCCGACCGTGGGCGCGAACGCCGAGCCGCCGGCCACGAAGCCGACCTTCCCACAGGGCACCGCCATGGCCGCCCTGCAGACCAAGGGCAAGCTGACCGTCGGCACCAAGTTCGACCAGCCGCTCTTCGGCCTCAAGAACCCGGTCACCAACAAGGTCGAGGGCTTCGACGTCGAGATCGCCAAGATCGTCGCCCAGGCCATCTTCGGTGGCACGCTGGCCGAGGCCGAGAGCAAGATCGAGTTCGTCGAGACCGTCTCGGCCAACCGCGAGCCCTTCATCCAGGAGGGCAAGGTCGACATGGTCGTGGCCACCTACACGATCAACAACGCCCGCAAGGAGCGCGTCGACTTCGCCGGGCCGTACTACATCGCCGGCCAGGACATCCTCGTGAAGTCGGGTGACACCTCCATCAAGAGCGTCACCGACCTCAACGGCAAGAAGGTCTGCTCGGTGACCGGCTCGACCTCCATCAACAACGTGAAGGAGAAGGCACCGCAGTCCGACATCAGCACCAGCTTCGGTACGTACTCCCTCTGCGTCGAGGCGCTGGCCGACGGACGGGTGCAGGCCGTCACGACGGACGACATCATCCTGCTCGGCTTCATCGCCGACAACCCCGGCAAGTACCAGCTGGTGAAGGCACCGTTCACCACGGAGAACTACGGCATCGGCATGAAGAGGGGTGACGACGCCTTCCGCACCTTCATCAACGACACGCTCGAGAAGTCGTACGGCAACGGCGCGTGGAAGAAGGCGTTCGAAGACACGGTCGGTAAGTCGGGCCAGCAGGCCCCGCAGCCTCCGAAGGTCGATCGCTACACCGCCGGCGCCGCGGCGGGCTCCTCCACCACCACGACGAGCACCACCGTCCGCTGAACGTCGTCCTCGACAACCTGGACGTCTACGTCCAGGGCCTGTCGGTCACCATCCAGCTGACCCTGCTCTCGTTCGCGATCGCCTCCGTGCTGGGGGCGATCGTGGCCGCGTGCAGGGTCAGCCCGGTGCCCCCGTTGCAGTGGTTCGGCGCCACCTACGTCGAGCTCTTCCGCAACGCGCCGCTGTCGGTGCTCATGCTCCTGTTCGTGTTCGGCCTCACCAAGGCCGGCGTGGGGCCGTACTCGTTCTTCGCGTCGGCCATCGTCGTGCTGTCCATCTACACGAGCGCCTTCCTCGCAGAGACGTTCCGCGCCGGCATCAACACGGTGGCCGCCGGCCAGGCCGAAGCAGCCCGGGCGATCGGGCTGACCTTCCCGCAGACGCTCGGCATCGTGGTGTTCCCCCAGGCGCTGCGCACCGTCGTCGGGCCGATCGGGAACCTCTTCATCGCCCTCATCAAGAACTCGTCGATCGCCTCGGTGATCTCGGTGCTCGAGCTCTCCAAGCGGTCGAACCTGCTGATCGACCAGCAGGGCGTCAGCCCCATCCCGGTCTTCCTCGGGGCTGCGGTCGCCTACCTCATCCTCACGCTCCCGTCCGGGTTCCTGGTCGGCTACGTCGAGCGCAAGGTGTCGATCAAGCGATGACGTCGCCCGTCCTCGCCGACGCCCTCGGGCCTCGCGCCCGCCGTCGAGTGCTCGTCGCGTCGATCATCTCCGGGCTGGCGCTCGTCGCCCTGCTCGGCCTGGCCGGGAAGCGTCTGGCCGACAACGGTCAGCTCACCGCCGAGAAGTGGCGGTTCCTCACCGACCCGGCGATCCTCAAGTTCCTGGGCAGGGGCCTGGTGGCCACGGTGAAGGCGGCCGCCGTCTCCATGGCGCTGGCCATGGCCATCGGTGGAGTCATGGCCCTCGGCCGGCTGGCCCGGAACGCGCCGGTGCGGTGGCTGAGCGGGATCTACGTCGAGCTGTTCAGAGCCCTGCCGCTGCTCCTGCTGATCTACTTCGCGGCCCGCGCCCTGCCCAGGCTGGGGCTGGACCTCCAAGCGTTCTGGTACCTGGTGTTCGGTCTGGTGGCGTACAACTCCGCCGTGCTGGCCGAGATCTTCCGAGCGGGCATCCTCTCCCTCGACAAGGGACAGAGCGAGGCGGCCTCGAGCCTCGGGATGACCTATTGGCAGACGATGCTGCTCGTCATCGTCCCCCAGGCCCTGCGGCGGATGGTGCCGGCGATCGTGAGCCAGCTCATCACCCTGCTGAAGGACACGTCGCTGGGCTTCGTGCTGCCCTACGAGGAGCTGCTTCGTCAGGGGCAGGTGCTGGGCGAGGTCTCCGCCTTCGGCCGACCTCTTCTCCAGGCCTTCGTCACGGTCGCCGCCGTGTACATCCTGGTGAACTTCAGCCTGAGCCGCCTGGCCCGGCGCCTCGAGATTCGTCAGCGGCGGCGCTACTCCGCCGGCTCCATCTCCGTCGGCGGCGTAGAGGATCTGGCCGTCGTGGCTGCGCCGGGCGCCAAGCCGTAGGTCGGCGTCAGCCCACGGCGGCGAAGGCCTTCCGCAGCGCGGTGATGCCCTCGTCCGTCGCGGTCCGGGCGGCCTCGAGGATCCCGTACATCTGGAAGAACACGTGGGTCATGCCGTCGTAGCGCGACACGGTTGCGTCCACGCCGGCGTCGCTCAGGCGCCGGCCGTAGGCCTCGCCCTCGTCCCGCAGCGGGTCGTACTCGGCCGTGATGATCAGCGCGGGCGGCAGGGCGGAGAGATCGGCGTGGTCGATGGGGGAGGCCCGCCAGTCGTGGGTCTGCCCGGCTCCGTACTGCTCGAGGAACCACGTCATCGTGTCCTCGGTGAGGAAGCCGACCTGGCCGTTCTCCTTGATGGACGGAAAGCCCATCTTCGAGTCGACCGTCGGGTAGACGAGCAGCTGGAACGCGATGGGGAAGCTCGACCGATCCCGCGCCTCGATGGCGGTCACGGCGGCCAGGTTGCCCCCGGCACTGTCACCCGCCACCGCCAGCCGGTTGCGATCTGCGCCGAGCTCCTCGGCGTGCTCGGACACCCAGGCGGTGGCCGCGTAGGCGTCGTCGGTCGCCGCCGGGAAGGGGTGCTCGGGGGCCAGCCGGTAGTCGACGCTCACGACCACGGCCGGCGTTTCGGCCGCCAGCCGGCGGCCGATGGGGTCGTGGCTGTCGAGGCTCCCGATGGTGAACCCACCTCCGTGGAAGAACACGATCACCCCGAAGGGCCCCTCGCCGAGCGGCGTGTAGACCCGGATGGGCAGATCCCCTGCCGGCCCGGGGATGGAGCGATCGTGCACCGAGGCCAGAGGCGGTGCCTCGCCACCCAACCGGGCGACCAGCTCGTACCCCGCCCGGCTCTCCACCACGTCTCGCCGGCCCGCGTCGCGTCCGGCGTTGGCGGCGTTGTCGAGCATCATCTGCAGCGTGGGATCGACCGGCATGGCAGGAGCGTAGAGAACGGTGGTGCGGGGCGACGACGTGGCCTACGCCGCCAACTGGAGGGCGGTGCTGGCCGCGGACATCGGCCTGGCCGGCGTGCTGACCGGCTCGCAGCTGGCGCTGTGGCTGTGGAAGGGCAGCGGTTGGTTCGTCGCCACCACGGTCCTGTCCCTCTTCTACCTCGCGCTGGTGCTGCGCCGTGCGCTGAGATGGCGCCGCCTGCGAGCCGGGGCCGGGCTCGGCCGGTCGAGGCCGGCGCCCGCTACGGGAAGTACGGGAGGTCGCCCCGGGAGTCCGAAGGGTCGGGGATCTCGAGGTCCCAACGGTCGCGGCAGTCCTCGCAGCGGTAGCTGAGGATGTCCCCCGGGATGGGCGGGTCGTCAGCCGGCCAGGTCGTCAGCAGGTGAGCCCGTCCTCCGCAGTCGATGCAGTTGATCACCCGCTGCACCAGGCCGTCGTGGTCGTCGGAGCTGTCGGCGGAGCTCATCTACCGAGCCTGCACGAACAGGCCGGTCGCCTCCACGCACACCGTGCCGTCGGCGAGCAACAGGCGCCCGTGCACGCGTTGGGTCCGGCGGGGCTCGGCTCGGTCGCGCCACGCCTCGATGCGCAGCGGTCCGGCGTCGAGCGGCACCGCCAGGCGGTACCGCAGCTCGAGCTTGGCCGTGACACAGGGCTTGGAGTCGAGGGCCCATCCGAGCGACGCCATCGTCTCGTCCAGCACCGTGGCCGCCATGCCCCCATGGAGCCGACCGGGCGGTCCGCGATGCACGTCGCGGGGCTCGAACCGAGCCACCAGCCCCGGAAGCCGGCCGTCGTCGAAGTCCACCTTCTTGAAGCGCAGCCCGAGGCCGAGCGGGTCACGGCCCGTGACGCCGTCACCAGTGTCGTCGTCCGCCGTAGCCACGGCGGGCAAAACTACCGGCGATGAGGGTCGTGGCCGGAATCGCGCGTGGCCACCAGCTGAGGGCCCCCAAGGGCGACCGGACGCGCCCCACCAGCGACTTCGTGCGCCAGGCGATCTTCGCCACCCTCGGGAGCCTCGGCGTCGTGGAGGGTGCCCACGTCATCGACCTGTTCGCCGGCACCGGCGCCCTCGGCATCGAGGCGCTGAGCAGGGGATCGGAGTCCTGCGTGTTCGTGGACGACGACCGCCGGGCCGTCGACTGCATCCGTCAGAACCTGGCCTCCACCGGCCTCCAGGGGGGCGCCGTGGTGAAGGGAGATGCCCTGCGCTATCTCGTCGCCAGCCCTCCGGATCGGTGCTGGGACGTCGCCTTCGCCGACCCTCCGTACGTCTTCGACAGCTGGCCTGCGGTGGGCGACAGCCTGGTCGCCGCGCTGGTCGTGGCCGAGAGCGACCGGCCGGTGAACCTGGGCGGTCGGTGGGAAGTTCTCAAGGTGAAGCGGTACGGGGATAGCGTGGTCACCATCGCTTCCCCCAGGAGATCCACATGAGGACCGCTCTCTGCCCGGGTTCGTTCGATCCCCTGCACAACGGACACGTCGAGATCTTCGAGACGGCCTCCCGCCTCTACGACCGCGTGATCGTCGCCGCCATCCGGAACCCCGGCAAGGGCGAGCCGTTGTTCACGCTCGACGAGCGCAAGGACATGATCACCGAGGTGCTCGGCCATCTCGGCAACATCGACGTCGTCTCGATGACCAAGCTGACCGTCGACGTGGCCCGTGAGGTCGAGGCGGACGTGATCGTCAAGGGTCTGCGGGACTCGACCGACTTCGGCTTCGAGCTGCAGCAGGCCCAGATGAACAAGGCCATCTCCGGCATGGAGACGGTGTTCCTGCCGACGAGCTCGGTGCACTCCTTCATCGCCAGCTCACTGATCCGCCAGATCGCGCAGTTCGGCGGTGCCGAGCGCGTCGGCACGATGGTGCCGGAGGTGGTGGCCAAGCGGCTGGCCGACAAGTTCACGTCACCTCGATGACCGAGGGGCCGCCTGCGGTCGACGCCGAGGCGCTGCTGCACCGGGTGATGGACATGATCTCCGCCACCCGCTCGATCCCGCTGTCGAGCTCGGTGAAGCTCGACAACAAGGACGAGGTGCTGGAGCTGCTCGACCAGGCGGTCCACCGCCTGCCCACCGAGCTCCGGGACGCCCGCTACCTGCTGAAGGAGCGCGAGGAGTTCCTCGCCAAGGTGGCCCGTGAGGCGGACGACATCCTCGAGGCGGCCCGGGTCCGCGCCGAGCGGATGGTCGAGCGCCAGGAGATCGTGCGCGAGGCGCGCCACACCGCTCAGCGCACACTTGAGGCGGCCCAGGCGGACGCGAGGCGGCTGCGCCACGAGGCCGAGGACTACTGCGACCAGAAGCTGGCCGGCTTCGAGATCGTGCTCGAGCGGACGGTGAAGACGGTGCGGGCCGGTCGCGAGAAGCTGCGCGCCAACCCGGCCTCGGCGGCCGAGGAAGACCTTGCTCTCGGTGGCGACGCCGAGGCTGAGGTCTTCTTCGACCAGGACTCCTCCTAGCCTGAGGGGCGTCGTGTCCATTCGCTCGCCCTTCCAGGTCCACGTCGGAAACGTGCTCCGCACCGGGAACGCCCGCCGCGAGCGCCGGTCCGCACCGCTGGACGATCTCGTGGTGCTCGGCACCGAGGTGCCCCTGCACGCCGAGGTGGTGGTCGATGTGGAGCTGCAGTTCGTGGCGGACACGGCCCTCGACGCCGTCGGCACCGTCACCGCTCCGTACCGCGGCACCTGCCGGCGCTGCCTGCGTCAAGTGGAAGGCCAGCTGCAGGTGCCCGTGCGTGAGCGCTTCGAGGAGCGCTTCGTCGAGGACGAGACCTATCCCGTGGCCCACAGCCAGATCGACCTGGGGCCGATGGCGCGCGACACTGTCATGCTCGAGTTGCCCCGGGCGCCGCTCTGTCGAGAGGATTGCCAGGGCCTCTGCCCCGAGTGTGGGGCGGACCGCAACGAGGGCGGTTGCTCGTGCGCAGCACCTGCCGATCCCCGGTGGGCGGCGCTCGACCAGCTGCGCGACCCGTAAACCCTGAAAGCGAGCACGACCCCGAAATGGCCGTCCCCAAGAAGAAGACCTCCAAGATGAAGAGCCGCAGCCGGCGCGCGGCCAACTGGAAGCTCAGCGTCCCGGCGCGGAGCGTCTGCCCGCAGTGCGCCCAGGCGAAGCTGCCCCACGTCGTGTGCGGCAACTGTGGCTGGTACGGGGGCCGTCAGGCGCTCGACGTCGACTAGTCGGCTCGCCGCATGCTTCCCATAGCGGTCGACGCCCTCGGGGGCGACAAGGCCCCACACGAGATCGTCGCCGGCGCGCGGCATGCGTCCCGCGAGCTCGGCATCCCGGTCGTCCTGGTGGGCCCGCCGGACCTGATCGGCGACCCCCAGGGCCTGGAGGTCCTGCCGTGCACCGAGGTCATCGACATGCACGAGGAGGGCGCACGAGCCGTGCGTCGCAAGAAGGACTCCTCCCTGGTCGTTGCGGCTGAGGCGGTGCGTGACGGCAAGGCTTCAGCCATGGTGAGTGCAGGGAACACGGGCGCCACCGTCACCGCCGCCCTCCTGCGGATGGGGCGCCTTCCGGGCGTCAGCCGGCCGGCCATCGCCACGCCGATCCCCGTGCCGGGTTCCAACCCCACGGTGCTGCTCGATGCCGGTGCCAACGCCGAGGTGCAGGCCCCCTGGCTGGTGCAGTTCGCGCAGATGGGCTCCGCCTACTCCCGGGCGCGCTTCGGCATCGCCGAGCCTCGGGTGGGCCTGCTCAACATCGGGGAGGAGGACTCCAAGGGCACGGAGCTGCAGCGCGACGCCTTCGCCCTCCTCAAGCTGGCCCGAGGCATCGACTTCATCGGCAACATCGAGGGGCGGGACCTCATGTCGCCCGACGTCGACGTTGCGGTGACGGACGGCTTCACCGGCAACGTGGCCCTGAAGACCCTCGAGGGCGGCATGAAGTTCCTCCGCGACGCCGTCTTCAGCGCCCTGATGAGCTCGGACGAGGCGGTCAAGGCCTCGGAGGTTCTGCTCCCCCTGTTGCTCCCGCTGGCGGAGGAGCTCGACCCCGACACCTTCGGCGGGGCCATGGCGCTCGGGCTCAAGGGCGTGTGCATCATCAGCCACGGCTCGTCGTCGGCGAAGGCCATCGTCAACGCACTGATCGTCGCCCGCGACCTGGTGGAGGCCGATGTGGTCGGCCAGCTGGCCGTTGCGGTTGCACCCGAGACCTGAGCGCGTCACCAGCAACTTCTCTGCTCCGTCGGGAATAGCACCGGATGGAGGTCCGTTGCTCGGATCGACCGGTTTTTCTTCGTCCCCAAGGAGGAGAGTCGAGAATGTTGCTGCGCTGGGATCCCTTCCGAGAGCTCGACCGGCTGACCGAGCAGGCCCTCAACCAGACGGGCCACGCTCCCGCCGGCATCCCGATCGATGCCTATCGACGGGGTGACCGCTTCCTGGTCCACCTCGACATGCCCGGCGTCGACCCGTCGAGCATCGACCTGACCGTCGAGAAGAACGTGCTCACCGTGCGCGCCGACCGATCGTGGAGGCCGGAAGAGGGTGACGAGGTCGTCGTCGCCGAGCGCCCCAGAGGCACGTCGACGCGCCAGCTGTTCCTCGGCGACACCCTGGACGTCGACCGCCTGGAGGCGCACTACGACCAAGGCGTGCTCACCCTGACCATCCCCACCGCGGAGGCCGCGAAGGCTCGGCGGGTAGAGGTGAGCGTGGGCGGCGGGGCGTCGGGCTCCACCGCGATCGACGCCTCGAGCCGCCCGGGCGGGCTACAGGGCCACAACGCCGCCTGAGCGCGGGTCACGTCGTCAGCCCTACCCGATGCCCGAGTGGCATCGGGTAGTGGCTGAACGTGGGTAGCATGCCGCCCGCGACGCGCGATCAGAGGAGCAGCGGTGCCGGCAGAGACGCATGTGGAACGGGGCCCCATGGGTCGCCAGGAGGTCTTCGAGCTCATTCGTGACCGCCTGGCCGACATCTTGGAGGTGGAGGGCAGCACGATCACCGAAGGTGCGTCCTTCGCCGATGACCTCGACGCCGACTCGCTGGCCCTGATCGAGCTGGTCGAGGCCCTCGAGGAGGAGCTGAGCGAGCGGTCGGTCGGCTTCCGCATCGACGACGAAGACCTCGAGGACCTGAAGACGGTGCGGGACGCCGTCGACTACGTCGTCGCCAAGCTCGAGGCCTAGGACAAGGTCGATTCTGACCGCGCCGGAGCGCTCGGGTTCCTCGACGGAGGCCCTCGCCCTCCGTCTCGGCCGGCCGTTCCAAGATCACGCACTCTTCGAGCGCTCCCTCGCCCATAGGTCGTGGTGCGCCGAGGTCGACGGGTCCGAGTCCAACGAACGGCTCGAGTTCCTCGGTGACGCCGTGCTGGGGCTCGTGGTGACCGATCATCTGTACCGCAGGTACCCGGACCTGCCGGAGGGCGAGCTGGCCAAGGTGCGCGCCGCCCTCGTGAGCTCCGAGGCTCTCGCCGAGCTGGCCGAGAGCATCGGGCTCGGCGACGCCATCCTCCTCGGCAAGGGGGAGGACGCCTCCGGAGGACGGGAGAAGCCCTCCATCCTGGCTGACGCCATGGAGGCCGTCATCGGCGCCGTCTACATCGACGGGGGATGGGAGGCAGCTGCCGACCTGGTGATGAGCCTGCTCGGCACCCGCATCACCGAGGCGGCTGCGGGCCCCGGGGGTCACGACTACAAGACCCGGCTCCAGGAGATGGCGGCGCGAGACCTCGACGTCGTGCCGCGCTACGCGGTGGCCGACGAAGGCCCCGACCATGCGAAGCGCTTCTTCGCGACCGTCTCGTTGGAGGGACGGGTACGGGGCGCCGGCGAAGGTCGGTCGAAGAAGCAGGCGGAGCAGGCCGCGGCTCGCGCCGCATGGCTGGAGATCGAGCACCGGCTCACTCCTGCGCCGGTTCGGTCGCCGGACGACCAGGAAGGCCTGTAGATGCCCGAGCTGCCCGAGGTGGAGACGATCCGTCGCGACCTCGAGAAGGAGGTCGTGGGCAAGCGGATCAAGACCGTCGAGGTCACCGGAATGCGGTCGATCCGCAGACACGCGACCGCAGAGGAGTTCAGCGGTCGCCTCGAAGGCCGGAAGGTCGCCTCGGTGCAGCGCCGGGGCAAGTACCTGCTGCTGCTCCTCGACGATGCCGACCTGTTGGTGGTGCACCTGGGCATGAGCGGCCAGCTGCTGCGGGCCAAGGGGCCGAAGGAGCCCCTCGCCAAGCACACCCACGTCGTGATCACGTTCAGCTCGGCGGGCCAGCTGCGCTACGTCGACCCGCGAACCTTCGGCGAGCTGTTCGTGTCCACGCCCGACGAGCTGGCGGAGGCCGCGCCGGAGCTGGCGCACCTCGGCTTCGACCCGATCGAGGACGTCATCAGCTGGAACCGCTTCGCCGAGATGCTGCACGTGAAGAAGCGCAAGCTGAAGGACCTGCTGATGGATCAGCGGTTCATCGCCGGCATCGGGAACATCTACTCGGACGAGATCCTGTGGGAGGCGGGCCTGCGATCCGACCGCGGGTCCGACACGCTCTCCGCGCAGGAGGTGCGTCGCTTGTCGCGCGCCATGCAGGAGATCCTCCAGGACGCCATCAAGCATCGCGGCTCGTCCCTTGCGGACCAGCAGTACCGGGACCTGTTCGGCGAGACCGGCACGTACCAGCAGCAGCACAACGTGTACGACCGCGAAGGGCTGCCGTGCCGCCGGTGCCGCACCCCGCTGACCCGGGTCAAGGCCAACGGTCGCTCGCACTTCCTCTGCTCGAACTGCCAGGTCTGACGGCGCGCGTCACCGGCTGAGGCTCCGCGGCTGCGGAGGGCCACGGCGGTAGCGTCCCCCGCGGTGTTCCTGAAATCGCTGACCCTGAAGGGTTTCAAGTCGTTCGCCGACACCACGACGCTGCACTTCGAGCCCGGCATCACCGTGGTCGTGGGGCCCAACGGCTCCGGCAAGTCGAACGTGGTGGACGCCGTGGCCTGGGTGCTCGGCGCGCAGGGGCCACGCACGGTGCGCTCGGCGAAGATGGAGGACGTCATCTTCGCCGGGTCGGCCAACCGCACCGCACTGGGGCGTGCCGAGGTGAGCCTCACCATCGACAACTCGGACGGCCTGCTGCAGATCGGCTTCTCCGAGGTCACCCTCACGAGGACGCTCTTCCGGTCGGGTGACAGCGCTTACGCCATCAACGGCGCGCCCTGCCGGCTGCTCGACGTGCAGGAGCTCCTGTCGGACTCGGGTGTCGGCCGGCAGCAGCACGTGATCGTCAGCCAGGGCCAGATCGACGCCGTCCTCAACAGCCGGGCCGAGGAGCGGCGCCTGGTGATCGAGGAGGCCGCCGGAGTGCTCAAGTTCCGGCGTCGCCGGGAGCGGGCGCAGCGGCGGCTCGACGCCACGGAGGCCAACTACGTCCGGCTGCAGGACCTGCTGCGTGAGGTCCGCCGCCGGCTGCGCCCGCTCGAGCGCCAGGCGGACTCCGCTCGACGCCACGGCAGCCTGGCCGCCGAGCTGAGCCAGCTGCGGCTCCATCTGGCTGGGCGCGACGTCGCTTCGCTGCGACAGCGCGCCGACGCCACAGCGGGGGTGAAGCGGGATCTGCTGGCCGCCGAGGTCCAGGTGAAGGCCCGCCTGTCGGCACTGGACTCCTCCGTCGCTTCCACCGAGGCCACGCTCTCGCTCACCAGCGGCGCCGAGCAGTCCGAGGCGCTGATGCTGGCCGAGAGCCTTCGCGAACGGGCTCGCGGCCTGAGCGCGGTGCTGGCCGAGCGGGCGCGTGGCATCGAGCGGGATCGGGCGTCCTCGGTCGACCAGGGCGTCATCGCCAGCCTGGAAGCGGACTTCGCCCGCCTCGCTTCGGAGCTGGAGGAGGTGGACGAAGCGGCCGGGCAGCTCGTTCCGCGTGACGACGAGGTGCAGGAGGCGGAGCTGGCGCTGGCGGCCGTGAGGGCGGCCTTCGACGAGCGGTGGGGTGACGGCTCGGCCACGGTCGCGCCGACCGATGGGGCGGAGATGCGGGGCGAGCTCGTGGCCCTGCGCGGCAGCGCCGAACGGGGCGCAGCCGAGCTGGCCCGCTCTCACGAGCGTCGCCAGGGCCTCGAGGCCAAGGATGCCCGGTTGGCGGGCGAGTCGGAGCGGCTGGCGGCGGAGGTGGCCGCCGCCGATGCGGCCGAAGCACCGCTGACCGCCGAGGTCGGTTGCTCCGGGGAGCGTCGAGCAGCTGCGGAGGCGGAGCTGTCGGCAGCGGAGAAGGCCCTCCGGTCGGCCGACGCCGATGTCCACGCCTGGCGGGCCCGGGCCGAAGCGCTGGCCTCGGCTCTCGACGAGGCAAGAGCGCGGGCCGGAGCCGAACGCCTGGCCGGTGTCGACGGCGTCGTCGGCACGCTGCTCGACCTGGTCGAGGTGGACGAGGGCTGGCAGAACGCCTTCGAGGCGGCCGCGGGGGAAGCGATCGCTGCGGTCGTCGTGGGAAGCGTCGACTCCGCTCGCCAGGCGCTCGAGCACCTGCGCACGACCGGGCAGGCCGGCTCCGTACTTGCCCTGGGTGGCCCTCGCCATCCCGTGGCCCTGCCGATCGAGGCCACCGCCGCCGGGTCGCCCGTGCGCGATCACGTGCGGTCGTCCACGACCGAGGTGGAGCGGCTCCTCGATGTGCTGCTGGCCAATGCCGTGGCGGTGCGTGGATCGTGGAAGAACGCGCTCGACCTGGCTCTCGACCACCCGTCCGTGGTGGTGGTCACCCGTGACGGCGACCGGTTCGCAGCCGGAGGCTGGCGTGCGGGTGCTGCAGGTGCAGGGGCCACCGGCGCCGCCCTGGACGAAGCGCAGCAGCAGTCGGCCAAGGCCGACCACGCCCGTGGGCAGGCGGAGGAGCGGCTCCGCCGGGCCAAGGCGGAGGCGGTCACCGCTCGGGACGACGAGGCACGGCTGAGGCGGGCGGTGGACGACAACCGCTCCCGGCGATCCGCGGCCGTCGACGCCCTGCAGCGCCTCCAGGTGCAGCTTCGCGACGTGGTGGCCGAGCGACAGACGCTCGAGGCGCACATCGTGGAGCTGAGCGACCGGGTGTCGCGAGAGCAGGCCCGGGTGGCCGAGCTCGAGGCTCGGCTCCCCGAGCTGCTCGCGGCCGAGGAGGCCCGGGCCGCACAGGCATCGGCCATGCAGGCCGAGCGGGCACGACTCGAGGAGCGAGCGACTGCGGTCAGCGCCCTGCGCAAAGACCTCGAGGTCCGGGCGGCCGGGCTCGAGGAGCGCCGCGCCTACCTGTCGCGACGAATGTCCGAGGTGGACGAGCGGCTCCGGCGCAACGTCGCCCAGCGCAACGAGGCAGAGGCCGGTCGGCACCGCATCGAGGCCCGAGCCATCGCCACCGAGCGGCTGTCGACGCTGGTCTCCGGCCACCTGGCGCTCGTGGAGACGGAGGTGGCGGCCCGGCGCGACGAGCGACGGCGTCACGCCGAGCAGGTCCGATCCGTCACCGAGCGCCTCGAGGGCCTACGACGCGAGCGAGCGGCCGCCGAGCGCCACCTGGGCGAGCTACGGGAGAAGCAGCAGCGGGCCGAGCTCGACGGGGCGGAGGTCCGGGTGCGCCTGGAGCAGGCCGTGGAGGTGCTCCGTCGGGAGTTCGACTGCGAGCCCGACACAGCCATGCTCACCGCCTGCCCCGAGCTGCCGGCCGGCACCAGTGCCCCCACACGCGCGCGAGAGCTCGAGCGAGAGCTCAGGCTGATGGGGGCCATCAACCCGCTCGCGCTCGAGGAGCTCGCCGCGCTGCAGGAGCGGCAGGCCTTCCTCGACGAGCAGCTCGACGATGTGAAGGCCGGCCGCCGGGAGCTGGCCAAGGTGATCCGGGCCATCGACGCCGAGATCGTGGAGGTGTTCGCCGCCGCCTACGCCGACGTGTCGGAGAACTTCGCGCTGCTGTTCACCACCTTGTTCCCGGGTGGGACGGGGCGGCTCCGGCTCACCGACCCCGACAACCTGCTCGAGACCGGCATCGAGGTCGAGGCCCGACCGTCGGGGAAGAACGTCCGCCAGCTGTCCCTGCTGTCGGGCGGAGAGCGCTCGCTCACCGCGCTGGCGTTCCTGTTCGCCGTCTTCCGGAGCCGTCCGTCGCCCTTTTACCTCATGGACGAGGTGGAGGCTGCGCTCGACGACGTCAACCTCCACCGCTTCCTCGACCTCATCGGCGAGTTCCGTCGGGAGGCTCAGCTCGTGATCGTCAGCCACCAGAAGCGCACCATGGAGGCGGCCGACTGCCTGTACGGGGTCACCATGCTGCCCGGCGGATCGAGCCGGGTCATCAGCGAGAAGGTGGCCGCCGGCGCCTGACGGCCCCGGGCTGCGGTGCCTCCTCCGCTACCGCACCGGCTCGGTCTGGGTGCCCACGCGAAGCTCGCGGAACGGCTGGTCACGGTCGACCTGAGGCTCCTTCGGCAGGCCGAGCACCCGCTCCCCGATGATGTTGCGCTGCACCTCGTCGGTGCCGCCGGCGATACGGGAGGCCGGCGCACTCAGCACCGCCTGAGCCCAACGACCGGAGCGATCGTCGCCTGGCAGCCAGGCCTGGCCGGCCGGTCCGGCCAGCGCCATGCCGAGGTCCGAGCTGCGCCGGGCCAGCAGCGCACCAGCCAGCTTCCCGATGGAGCCCTCGGGTCCCGGCGCCCTCCCTGCCTTCAATGCCGCGCGCGTGCGCTGGCCGATGAAGCCGATGATCCGCTGCCGGATGTAGACGTCGACGATCGCCTGCCGGGTCACCGGGTCGAGGTTCAGCCCGCGCTCCCGAGCCGCCTTGGTCAGTGCGTCGATGCCGCCGCCGCCCCGGCCACCGCCGCCGCCGGACCCGATCGCCACGCGCTCGTTCATGAGCATGGCGATGGCGCAGCGCCAGCCGTCGTCGACCGAGCCGATCACCGCATCGGCCGGCACCCGCACGTCGCTGAAGAACACCTCGTTGAACCCGCTGCCGCCGTTCATCTGACGGAGGGGTCGGACGTCGACGCCGGCCGCCTTGAAGTCGACGATGAACATGGTGATGCCGCGATGCTTGGGGTTGTCAGGGTTGGTGCGCGCGATGACGGCGCCGAAGTCGGAGTGCTGAGCGCCCGTGGTCCACACCTTCTGGCCGTTGAGCACCCACTCGTCACCGTCTCGCTCGGCCTTGGACTGCAGGCTGGCGACGTCGGAGCCGGCGCCCGGCTCGGAGAACAGCTGCGACCAGATCTCCTCACCCCGCAGCGCCTTGGCCACGTAGCGCCGCTTCTGGTCCTCGGTGCCGAACTCGAGGAGGGTCGGGATCACCATGCCGAGGCCGATGGTGTAGACGCCGTTGGGCACCTCGTGCCCGGCCATCTCCTCGTTGAACACCCGCTGGTACTCGTTGGTGAGCCCCTGGCCGCCGTACTCCTTCGGCCACGTGATGCCGGCCAAGCCGGCGTCGTAGAGGGCGGCCTGGTACGCCTTGGCCCGGCTGATGACCTCGGCCGCCGGCGAGGCCTCGGTCAGGCGGTCCTGCTGGGCTTCCGGCGTGGGCCGGGATGCAGCATGGTCGGCGAGGAACTCCCGTACCCGTTGACGGAACGCCGCCATCTCGGGCGTGTCGGTCAGCTCTGGTGCTTCTTCGGTGATGCTCATCGGGCGTCCTCCGTCTTCCAGTAGGGGTCGCGCAGCACGCGCTTGTACAGCTTTCCGGTCGGCAGGCGGGGCAGCTGGTCGACGAAGTCGACCGACCTCGGGCACTTGAAGCCGGCGAGGTGCTGTCGGGTGAAGGCCACCAGCTCGGCGGCCAGCTCCTCGCTCGGGTCCCGGCCGTCGAGCAGCTCCACCACCGCCTTGACCTGTTCGCCGAGGTCCTCGTGGGGGATGCCGAAAACGGCGACGTCGGCCACCGCCGGGTGCTGGATCAGCACGTCCTCGATCTCCCGGGGGTAGATGTTCACGCCTCCCGAGATGATCATGTACGCCTTGCGGTCGGTGAGGTACAGCCAGCCCTCGGGGTCGAGGTACCCGACGTCGCCGAGGGTCGTGAGACCACCCGGGAGGCGGGCCCCCTCGGTCTTCTCGCGGTCCTTGTGGTACTCGAAGGAGCCGGCTCCCGAGAAGTACACGTTGCCCTCCTCGCCGGGAGGGAGCTCCTGGCCGTCCTCGCCGACGATGTGGACCTTACCGGTGCGGGCCCGGCCGACAGACCCTGGGTGCTCGAGCCACTCCTCGCTGGTGATCGAGGTCGAGCCGTTGCCCTCGGTGCCGGCGTAGTACTCGTAGAGGATCGGGCCCCACCACTCGATCATCGACCGCTTGACGGCCACCGGGCACGGTGCTGCGGCGTGGATGGCCACCTCGTGGGTCGACAGGTCATGGGCCAGACGAACGTCGTCCGGCAGCCGCAGCAGGCGGACGAACATCGTCGGCACCCATTGGCTGTGCGACACCCGGTGGCCCTCGATGAGCCGCAGAGACGCCTCCGGGTCGAACCGCTCCATGATCACGACGGTGCCGCCGAAGCGCTGCACGTTGGTCGAGAAGGCCAGCGGTGCGGCGTGATACATGGGTGCCGGCGACAGGTACACCATCCCGTCGCGGAACTTGTACATGTTGGTCAGCCCGGCCAGGCGCGCGTCCGCGTCAGAGGGACGCCCCTCCGGCAGCGGCCGCAGCACGCCCTTCGGCCGGCCGGTCGTGCCCGACGAGTACAGCATGGTGGCGCCGTTGCTCTCGTCCTCCAGTCGGGTCGCCGGGAAGGCGGCGATCGCGTCCTCGTAGGCCTCGAAGCCCGGTGCGGTGCCGTCGATCATCAGTCGGGTCGACAACCGGGGCAGCGCAGCCAAGTCGAGGTCTGCCATCAGCGGCTCGTAGACCGAGGAGGTCACCAGGGCCTGCGCCTCGCAGTCGTCGAGGATGTAGGTCAGCTCTTCTGCCGTGAGGTGGCTGTTGACGGCCGTGATGTAGAGGCCGGAGCGCAGCGCCGCCCACACGACCTCCATGAACCGAGGCTGGTTCTCCAGGAAGAGCGCGACGTGGTCCCCGCGCTGCAGCCCGGTCGACCGGAAGAGCCCAGCCAGTCGAGTCGACCTCTCGTCGAGCTCCCGGTAGGTGACGACGGCACCGGATGCCCCCATGATCACCGCCGGTCGGTCGGGATGCGACTCAGCCCACGTCCCCGGATACATCGCGTCCTCCTTCGGCTCCCCCCTCGGTCGCCTCCGTGGAGTATTGGCCCGGGATGGTCGATGCGCCAGCCGGAGCGGGCCTCCGGCGGCGGTCGGGCGCTCGAAGGCCGCTCCGGACGAGCCCCTAGGCTCGACGGTCGATGGAGCCCATTCTCGTTGTGATCGTGCTGGCCGTGGTGCTGCTGGGCGTGGTGGGCGGCACCGTCGCCACCCGGCGCCGCCGCCGGGGCATCGAGCTCGAGCCGCCGCCCCGCACCCGGCCGATCCAGCCGCCCCGGCCGAGCGCCGGAACGGCCACCCGGGAGCCGACCGACCTCGACGACGAGACGATCCGAGACATCGAGGATGCGCTCGTTCTCCCGCCGGAGGTGGTCGAGGCCCCCGCTCCGGCGCCTCCTCGACCGCGCTTCCGCGACCGGCTGGGCAAGGCCCGGAACCTCCTCGCCGGATACTTCGGCTCTGTCCTGTCGCGCTCCGCCATCGACCAGCAGACCTGGGACGACCTCGAGGAAGCCCTCATCCGGGCCGACGTGGGCGTGAGGCTCACGGGCACGGTGCTCGACGAGCTCCGCACGCGGGTGAAGGCGGAAGGGCTGACCACCTCCCAAGAGCTGCTCGACGGGCTCAAGGCGGAGCTGAAGGAGATGTTGGCGGAGGGTGACCGGAGCATGGTCCTCGAGGCCGGCTCGACCAACGTCTGGCTGTTCGTCGGTGTGAACGGAGTCGGCAAGACGACCTCGATCGGCAAGGTGGGGCACCGGGAGAAGACCAACGGCCGGAAGGTCGTCATGGCCGCGGGTGACACCTTCCGGGCAGCAGCGGCGGAGCAGCTGGAGCTGTGGGCGGAGCGGTCCGGAGCCGACGTCGTGCGCGGCGCGGAAGGCGCCGACCCGAGCTCGGTCATCTTCGACGCGGTGGAGCGGGCGTCCTCGAAGGGTGCTGACCTCGTACTGGCCGACACCGCCGGCCGCCTCCACAACAAGGTCAACCTGATGGCCGAGCTCAAGAAGGTGAAGCGCGTAGCCGAGCGCCCACCGGGAAAGCTGCAGGAGATCCTGCTGGTGATCGATGCGACGACCGGGCAGAACGGCCTGGTGCAGGCGAAGGAGTTCGCCGAGGCGGTGGGGGTCACCGGCATCGTGCTCACCAAGCTCGACGGCACGGCGAAGGGTGGCATCGCCCTCGCCATCCAGGCTGAGCTCGGCATCCCCATCAAGCTCGTTGGGCTGGGGGAGCAGGCGGAGGACCTCATCGAGTTCGACCCGGACGAGTTCGTCGAGGCGCTCTTCGGCTGACGCTCGCGGCTGGCATGCATGCATCTCTGGCACTCCGGTTGAACGCCGGTCGCCCGGGTAGGGGAGGCGAGGTCCCGAACCCGTTCAGAGAGGACAGACGTGAGCCAGGGCATCGATCCACCCATCACTACAGGAGTAGGAGCCGTCACCGGCGGGGCGGCGCCGCCCGAGGCGTCCGGCCTCCCGGTCGACGACGGCTCCACGGCCCAGAACGCCAAGGAGCAGGCCGCCAACGTGGCCGGCACGGCGAAGCAAGAGGCCAGCGGCGTTGCGAGCGCGGCCACCGACCAGACCCGCCACGTTGCGTCGGAGGCGGCTGACGCCGCGTCGTCCGTGGCCAGCACCGCGGTCGAGAAGGTCGCCGAGGTGAAGGACGTGGCGACCACCGAGGTGCGCAGCCTCGTCACCGACGCGACCGCGCAGGTGCGCGAGCAGGCCGAGACCCAGGCGGGCCGTCTGGCCGAAGGCCTCACGGGCTTGGGCGACCAGGTCCGCGCCCTTCTCGACGGTCGGCCCGACGAGGCCCCGCAGATCCGGAGCTACCTCGAGCAGGGCGCCGACCGGCTCGGCGAGCTGGCCGAGCGCATCCAGAGCGGAGGCGTCGATGGCGCCCTCGCCGACGTGCAGCGCTTCGCGCGGCGCAAGCCCGGTCTCTTCCTGCTCGGCGCGCTGGGTCTGGGCGTGGGTGTCGGCCGCGTCGTCGCCGGCGCCAAGGCTGCCGGCCCGCAGAGCAGCTCGCAGCCCCGGGCACTCGGCACCATCGACTACCCGCCGGCGTACCCGACGGCGGAGCTCGATCCGACCACGGGCTCGCCCCTCGGAACCGGCATGTCCGCAGGCTCGACCGGTGTGCCCCGCGTCCCGGATGGTGACGTGATGGTCGACGACCTCGTCGAGCCCTCCCACACCGCGCCGGCCGGCGTCCCTTCGTCGTACACACCGCCGCCGCTGGGCGGCAGCGTCTGATGGCGTCATCGATGTCACCCCCGCCGCAGCACCTCCCACCAACCGGCGGCGCGGCCTCCTCGCAGGACGAGCCGACCCTCGGTGAGCTCGTCGCTGGGATGACCGCTGACATGAGCCTCTTGATGCGCAAGGAGCTCGAGCTGGCCAAGGCCGAGCTGCGGGTCGAGGCGAAGGACGCAGGAAAGGCCGCCGGCACTCTCGGCGCAGCCGCCGTCACGGGTTACTTCTTCCTGCTCTTCATCTCCCTCGCAGTGGCGTGGGGGTTGACCGAGATCGTTCCCGAAGGTGTGGCGTTCCTGATCGTCGCAATCGTGTACGGCATCGCCGCTGCCGTTCTGGCCTCGTCGGGCAAGAAGAAGCTGGCAGAGGTGAAGGGTCCGCAACAAACAGTCGAGACTTTGAAGGAGGACGCAGAATGGGCAAAAGCCCGGATGAGCTGAGGCAGGAGATCGCCGAGGTCCGAGGTGACCTCGGGTACAAGCTGGATGCGATCGGGGACCGAGTGAGCCCAGGTCGGATCTACGAGCGGAAGACCGAGCGGGTGAGGGGCGGCTTGTCCCGGGCGCGCGAGCGGGTCATGGGCTCGGCCGAGCAGGTGCAGGGCACCACGACGGACTACGCATCGGCCGGTCGGGATGCCGTCGGCTCTGCAGCCGGCACCATGTCGTCCGCAGCAGGCTCCGCAGTCGACACCGTCGGTTCGGCGGCGTCGTCCGCCACCGACGCCGTCGGCTCCGGCGTGTCCACCGTGGTCGGTGGCGTCCGCTCCGCCCCCCAGGCGGCGAAGGCTCAGGCCCAGGGCAACCCCATGGCCGCTGGCATCATCGCCTTCGGTGCCGGGCTGCTCCTCTCCTCGCTGCTCCCGGCGAGCTCGGCGGAGCAGCGTGCGGCCGTCGCTCTGAAGGACAAGGCCGAGCCGCTGGCCGACACGGCGAAGCAGGCCGTCGGCGAGATCCAGTCGGCCATGAGCGACACCGCCATGGAGTCGGTGGCCACCGTCAAGGACGCGGCCTCGGTGGCAGCCAGCGAAGTGAAGGAGGAAGCCACGTCGGCGACGCAGCACGTCACCGAGGAGGCCAAGTCCGCGAGCCAGGGCGTCGCCGCCCAGGCCAAGGACGCCGGCCAGACCGTTGCCCAGGAGGGCAAGGGCGCGGCTCAGGAAGTGCGTCCCAGCTAGCAGCACCAGCGCAGGCAGCACTTCGTGCTGTCCCATACCTGTGGCGCCGCCCCGTGCGGCGCCACAGGCGCGTCCGGGGTCCGGTTGTCGTCTGCCTCCCGGCGGGCCAGTACCCTGATCGCTCGCATGTTCGACTCTCTCTCCGACCGCTTCGACGGCATCTTCACGCGCCTCAGGGGACGCGGCCGCCTCGGTGAGGCGGACGTCGACGAGGTGCTCCGGGAGATCCGGCTCGCCCTGCTCGAGGCGGACGTCAACTTCACCGTCGTGCGCGGCATCATCGAGCGGATCCGGTCGGCATGCGTCGGAGCCGACCTCTCCAAGAGCCTGACGCCGGGCCAACAGGTCATCAAGATCGTCAACGCCGAGCTCACCAACGTCCTGGGCGGCGAGAACCTGAAGATCACCTACGCCAGCAAGCCGCCGACGGTGGTGCTGCTGGCCGGGCTGCAGGGTTCAGGAAAGACCACGGGTGCCGGGAAGCTGGCCCGGTGGTTCAAGCAGCAGGGTCGCAACCCGCTGCTGGTCGGCGCCGACCTGCAACGCCCGGCAGCCGTCGAGCAGCTGCGGGTTCTCGGCGCCCAGGCCGGAGTGCCGGTCTTCAGCGAGCCGACCGACCCGGTGAGCGTGGCCCGCAACGGGGTGGCCGAGGCCGTGCGCGTCGGCCGCGACGTCGTCATCGTCGACACGGCCGGGCGCCTCACCATCGACGCCGACCTCATGGACGAGATGCGCCTCATCAGCGAGGCCGTCGACCCGCACTACACGTTCCTCGTGATCGACGCCATGATCGGCCAGGCCGCCGTCGAGACCGCCGAGGCGTTCCACTCCGTGCTGGAGCTCGACGGAGTGATCCTCTCCAAGCTCGACGGTGATGCCCGCGGTGGCGCAGCTCTCTCGGTGAAGGAGGTGGTGGGTCGGCCCATCGCGTTCGCTTCGGTCGGAGAGAAGCAGACGGACTTCGAGCAGTTCCACCCGGAGCGCATGGCGAGCCGCATCCTCGGCATGGGTGACGTGCTCACCTTGATCGAGCGGGCCGAGCAGGAGTACGACCAGGACGTTGCGGCCCGCGCGGCCACCGCACTGCAGGAGGGTCGCTTCACCCTCGAGGACTTCCTCGAGCAGATGCAGCAGCTCAAGAAGATGGGGCCTTTGCAGGGCATCATCGGTATGCTCCCCGGGATCCCCAAGGAGCTCAAGAACGCGAACATCGACGATCGCGAGCTCGGGCGGGTCGAAGCGATCATCCGGTCGATGACGCCGGGTGAACGAGTCGAACCCGATCTGATCAACGGCTCTCGGCGGCTTCGCATCGCCAACGGCAGCGGCGCGACACCCAGCGAGGTCAACCTGCTGCTCAAGCAGTTCAAGGAAGCCCAGAAGATGATGGGCTCCATGGGCCTCGGCGGCAAGGCGCTGCAGAGGGCCGGAAGCAAGAAGAAGGCCAAGAAGTCCGGGGGTGGCCGTCACACCCCCAAGCGTCGTCCCTGACAGGAAGAGAGAAGCACCGTGTCCGTCAAGCTCCGCCTCATGCGAATGGGCAAGACCAAGCAGCCGACCTATCGCGTCGTCGCTGCCGACAGCCGTTCGCCGAGAGACGGCCGGTTCATCGAGATCGTGGGCACGTACGCGCCTCGCGCCGAGCCCTCGGTGATCAACATCGACAACGCCAAGGCGCTCCGGTGGCTCGGCGAGGGTGCCCAGCCCACCGAGCGGGTCGAGAAGCTGCTCAAGGTGTCCGGCGCCTGGGACGAGTTCCAGGCCACCAAGCCCGCCAAGAAGGTCGTCGATCGGCCCGGTCACAAGTGAGCGAGCTCCGCCCCCTCGGGGAGGACGAGCTGGCTGCGGCAGCCATCGACGAGGACGACGAGGAGCTCGAGGACGAGCTGATCGATGACGACGACGCCGACCTGGACGGCGGCTCGGCGGCCACGGTGCTCGAGTACCTGGCGCAGTCGATCGTCGACGACCCCGCCGCCGTGGACATCGAGGTGGAGGACGGACGTGGCGGGCCTACGCTGCGCCTGCGCGTCGCCCCCGACGACATGGGCAAGGTGATCGGGCGTCGCGGACGCGTCGCCCAGGCCATCCGTACCGTGGTCCGAGCGGCGGGCGCTCGTGACGGCGATGACGTCAAGGTCGACATCGTCGACTGAGCCCGTCGGGCCCCGCCGCTCCACCCTTCTCGAGGTGGGGTTCGTAGCCAAGGCCCATGGCATCCGCGGCGAGGTGCTGGTGGGGCTGACCACCGACCGTACCGAGCGGGTGGCCCCCGGCATGGTGCTCGAGACCCAGGACGGCCGGCGGCTCGAGGTCGAGCGGTCGAGCGCCCACCAGGGCCGCTTCATCGTCGCCTTCGCCGGGGTGGCGACGCGCAGCGACGCGGAAGCCCTCAAGGGCGAGGCCCTGCTGGCCGAGCCGCTCGACGACCCGGGCACGCTGTGGGTGCACCAGATGATCGGTGCCCAGGTGGTCGACGCCGCGGGCAAGGTGCTGGGCTCCGTGGAGTCGGTGGAGGCCAACCCGGCCAGCGACCTGCTCGTGCTCGGAGGCGGCGGGCTCATCCCACTCACCTTCGTGGTCTCCCACGAGCCCGGTCGCCTGGTGGTGGACGTACCGGTCGGGCTTCTCGACGACGACGACGACGACACCGACACCGAAGGCACCGAGGGGTGAGGATCGAGGTCTTCACCATCTTCCCGGAGCTGGTGGAGGGCTTCGTCGGCGGCAGCCTCCTCGGCCGGGCCCGCAGGTCTGCTCTGCTCGACCTGCGGGTGCACGACCTGCGCTCCGCGGCCACCGACCCGCACCGCTCGGTCGACGACGCACCGTTCGGTGGTGGCGCCGGCATGGTGCTGGCGCCGGAGCCCATCTTCGGCGCGGTCGAGCTCGTGCAGCCGGTGCGCCCGCTCCTGCTGCTCAGCCCCGGGGGCCGCCGCTTCGACCAGTCCGTGGCGCGCGAGCTGGCGGCCACCCCCGGGTTCAGTCTCCTCTGCGGCCGCTACGAAGGCGTCGACCAGCGGGTGACTGACCACCTGGTCGACGGCGAGCTGTCGATCGGTGACTTCGTGCTGGGCGGGGGAGAGGTGGCTGCACTGGCCGTGATCGAAGCCGTGGGGCGGCTGGTGCCGGGGGTTATGGGGAACTCCGCCTCCGCCGGCGACGAGTCCTTCGTCGAGGGGCTGCTGGAGTACCCGCACTACACCCGGCCCGCCGAGTTCCGCGGGTGGGCGGTGCCCGACGTCCTCCGCTCGGGCGATCACGGGAAGGTCGCGAGGTGGCGCCGCGCCGAAGCGCTCCGACGGACGCTCGAGCGTCGGCCAGACCTCATCGCGGCTCGGGGCGGTCTGACCGAGGCCGAAGTGCGGTCACTGGCCGAGTGGGGCTATCTTGGACCGTTCCACCAGGAGCCTTCTCAGGAGTCTGACGCGCCATGAATCCCACCGACCTCGTCGACCGCAGCAGCCTGCGGGATGACGTCCCCGACTTCGCCGCCGGTGACACCTTGAAGGTGCACGTCCGCGTGGTCGAGGGCACGCGTGAGCGCGTCCAGATCTTCCAGGGTGCAGTGGTCCGCCGCCAGGGCTCGGGCATCCGTGAGACCTTCAGCGTCCGCAAGATCAGCTTCGGGGTCGGCGTCGAGCGCACCTTTCCGGTGCACTCGCCCGTGATCCAGAAGATCGAGGTCGTCACCCGGGGAGACGTTCGTCGGGCGAAGCTCTACTACCTGCGTGAGCGGTCCGGCAAGGCGGCCAAGATCAAAGAGAAGCGCACCGTCCGCTGATTCGGCACCGCCCCGAGGGGCGTTGGTCTGTCACCGTCACGCCGTAGGATGCCTTCCATGCCCTCCGAAGGGACCCAGCCCGCATGAGCGCCGAGGATCTGGAGCGGTACGAGACCGAGATCGAGCTCCAGCTCTACCAGGAGTACAAGTCGGTCCTGCCGCTGTTCCGGTTCGTCGTCGAGACGGAGCGGAGGTTCTACCTGGCCAACGAGGTCGACCTGGCTCCCCAGGCCGACACGTCGGGTCGCCCGTACTTCAAGATCAAGCTCAAGGACGCGTGGGTGTGGGACATGTACCGTCCGGCCCGCTTCGTGAGCAACGTCACCGTCGTCACCTTCAAGGACGTCAACGTCGAGGAGCTCCCCGAGAAGGAGCTGTAGATGGCCGGCCCCGACCCTCGCCGTGCGCTCGGTGCAGCTGGTGAGGCGGCGGCGGCCCGGTGGTACGAGCAGCGCGGCTACGAGGTTCTCGATCGCAACTGGCGGTGCCGGGAGGGCGAGCTCGACCTGGTCGTGCGAACCGAGAAGGTCCTGGTCTTCTGCGAGGTGAAGACCCGCACCACCGACCGGTTCGGCTCGCCGGTCGAGGCGGTCACGCGGGGCAAGCAGGTGCGCCTTCGTCGCCTGGCGGCACAGTGGCTGGCGTCCGACTCTTCCGATCGGCCGCCCGAGATCCGCTTCGACGTGGCCTCGGTGCTGGCCGGCCGGCTCGAGGTCTACGAGGCCGCCTTCTAGCCCGAGCTCAGATGACGGTGCCCGGTGCCCCGTCGTCGGTCGTGACGGGCAGCCCAGCGGCGGCCCAGGCCTGCATCCCGCCGGTGAGGTTCACCACGTCGTAGCCCTCGGCCCGCAGCGCGATGGTGGCCCGCTCCGAGCGGCCGCCCACCCGGCACACGGCCACGATGGGACGGTCCTTGGGCAGCTCGGTGTGGCGGGTCTGGAGCGTGCCGAGCGGCATGTGCACGGCGGCCGCCGCATGCCCGGCCGTCCACTCGTCCGCTTCACGCACATCGAGCAGCAGGGCGCCCGACTCCACCTTCGAGGCGGCTTCTTCGGCGGAGATGGCGGGGGTGGGGACCTCGGTGGGCATGGGAGCAGCCTAGGGATCGCCGGCGTCAGCTGTTGCGCCCCGGGCGGCGCCGGTCGCGGTGCGCCCAGCAGGGGCGGTGCCAATGCCGGCGAAGGTCCGGGGCGGTGAGGGGGACGACCACCACGTGCCCGATGCCGATGCCGATGTCCTGGTTGCAGCCGGGGCAGACATAGCTCTTGCGGGCCTGGTACGGCTGGATCCGCCGGACCTCGACCTCTAGCTCGGGGCCAGTGCCCACAGCAGCACGACGGCGATCAGGACGAAGGCCGCGGCCACCATGACGTAGTCGGACGAACGCCGTCGCTGTTGGCGCATCGGGTTGAAGCCCATGTCCCAGTATCGCCGCCACCGGATCGCATGGTGGCGCCGATCGGCGGTCCTTGGTGCGGGCGCGGTCGATAGCGTGCTGGCCCATGGACGAGATCCTCATCGAGCGCGACGGAGGGGTCGCCACCCTCACGATCAACCGGCCGGAACGCAGGAACGCTGTCACCAACGACATGTGGGATGCGCTGCGCGAAGTCTTCACCGAGGTGGCGCAGCGCGACGAGGACCGGGTGCTGGTGGTGACCGGTGCGGGCGGTGCCTTCTGCTCCGGGGCCGATCTCGGCGGGACGCCGTCGCCCGGGTCGGGCGCCGATGACGCCGCGGCCACGTTGAGGGAGGGAGGGCTGGCCCGCATGCGTCGCATCGGTTCGGCCGCCCTGGCCCTTCACCGACTGCCCAAGCCGACACTGGCCAAGGTGGGCGGGGTGGCGGCCGGAGCGGGCTGCAACCTGGCGCTCGGGTGCGACTTGGTGGTGGCCTCCTCGGATGCTCGCTTCTCTGAGATCTTCAGCCGCAGGGGGTTGTCCCTCGACTTCGGCGGGAGCTGGCTCCTGCCTCGGCTGATCGGGCTGCACAAGGCCAAGGAGCTGGCCTTCTTCGCCGACATCCTCTCGGCCGACGAGGCCATGGCTCTCGGCATCGTCAACCGCGTGGTCCCCGCCGAGGAGCTCGATGCCTTCGTGGACGACTGGGCCCGCCGGCTGGCCGCAGGGCCGCCGATGGCGCTCTCTTTGACGAAGACGATGCTGAACGGCTCGCTCGCCCTCTCGATGGACGAGGCGCTCGAGGCGGAGGCGCAGAGCCAGGTGATCAACTTCGGCACTGCCGACTCTCGCGAGGCCATGGCGGCGTTCGTCGCCAAGCGAGAGCCCGAGTTCAAGGGCCGCTAGGCCTCCGGCGGGTCGGTCTCGGCGCTGCCGCCTCGGGGGGCCACGGCGGTGGCTGCGGCCTGGGAGCGGGTCAGCAGCGTGCCGACGACCAGCACGACGGCGCCGATCCCGATGGCGGCCAGAACGAGGTCCTCCGGCACCGGCATCGAGAGGATGCCGAGGACCAGTCCTGATGCGACGAGGCATCCACCGATCAGCAGCAGCAGCACGACGGCTCGGGGCTGCCAGCCGGAGTCGGGGAAGGTCTCTTCTCGCGCCTCCGCCGACCAGCCGATGAGCTCGGCGAGCAGCAGGAGCCCGATGCCGAACAGAGCCACTCGCACAGACCCGCTGACCACGCCGCCGTACCAGGTGGTGGCCAAGGCCACGCCGAGCGCCGCAGCGGCCACCACGCTCCAGTGGGCAGCCGCCGTCACGACGCCGATGGCCGTGGCGGCCACACCGCCGTAGCCGGCGGCCCGCACCAGCCCGTCGAACTGCCCCGGCTCGTCCAGGGCCACCGACGCCAGCACCCAGGCCAGGAGCAGCGCCAGACCCCCGGTGACCACCCGGATGCGTGAGATCGCGCGGATCGCGGCGCCTAGGCCCGTACGTGAGGCAGTCGTCTGCGCCACAGCTCCACCTCCGTCACGGCCTGCTCCACCGATCCGTCCGCCGGGACCTCTCCGACCCCGATGCCGAGCCGCTCGAGCCGAAGCCGGCGCGTGTGTCGCTCGAGCCGGTCGAGCCGTCGGGCCAGGCGCGTGGCGTGCTCCCGGGTCTCCGGCCCCTCGGGGACGCGCACCATGATGACGCCCACGTCGAACCCCCGGGTGCGAAGGTCGACGAGCGTGTCCTCGGATGCATCGCTCTGGAGCGGCGTCACGGCCAGCAGCAGGGCACGGGGCGGGATCACGCCGATGGGCACCTTGGCCGCCTCCTGCCAGGAGTCGGAGATGAGCATCTCGGTGTCGAGGAGCGAGTCCACCACCCGGTACAGCTGCCGCTCGCCTAGGCCGGGGCCGAGCCAGCGGAGCCGACCGCCGAAGGTCAGCAGACCGACCCGGTCCCGCCGGGCCTGGTAGGCCGAGGCGAGCGAGGCGACGATGCGCACGGCCTCGTCGAGGCTCTCCAGGCGAGCGGTTGCGCTCCTTTGCCCGAAGGTGTCGAGCAGGAGGATGGTGTCCGCGCTGCGCTCAGGGTGCTGCACGTTCACCCACAGGTCGCCCCGCCGTGCCGTCGCGCGCCAGTTGACGCTTCGAGCCCGATCACCGGGGGTGAAGGGCCGCAGGTCGGCGAACTCGATGCCGTCGCCTCGGCTGCGGCTGCGCTGGTTGCCGGACCGCACCTGCACGTCCGCCGCCTCCACGACCGACCGCAGGCGGGCCGAGCTGGGGTAGGTGCGCAGCAGCGTCCTGGGGGTCACATGCGTCTCGGTGACGAAGAGGCGCATGGGGTCTCGCCGGCGCACGCCGACCCTTCCCACCCGGTGCATCCCCCACCGGGTCGGGGTCACCGCCACGGTCAGGGTGCCGGAGCTCCTGTCGTAGGCGGTCGCCGAGGGGTGCAGCTCGCTCGGCAGCTCGACGGTGACGTCCTGCGACCAACCGGCCGGAGGACGTGAGACGTGGAGCGACAGCTCCACGGGCTCGCCCTCCACCGTTCGCTCGGCGGCCATCACGGCCTGCACCCCTGGCGATGACGCCCCGGACACCAGTCCGAGCCCGACGGCGAGCGCGACAGCGAAGGGTGCAACGAGCAGCACCGGCTCGGGCCGCCCCGCGACGAGGGAGCCGATCAGGCCGGCCAGGACCAGCCCGAGGTAGCCGCCTACCCGGTGGGTCGGCCAGCGAACGGTCAAGGGCGCAGGTCGGTCGGCGGCGGGGTGGGCACCCGCTCGAGCACTTCGCCGACGATCTCGTCGGCCCGGACTCCCCGAACCCAGAGCTCGGTGCGAAGGAGGATGCGGTGGCCGAGCGCCGGCACGGCGATGGACTTCACGTCATCGGGTGTGACGAAGTCCCGGCCCCGCATCGCGGCCCGCGCCCGCGCCAGCTTGAGCAGGGCGAGGGTGCCACGCGGGCTGGCGCCGACCTGCACCCTCGGCGACGTCCGAGTCGCCCCCACCAGGTCGACCAGGTAGCGACCGATCACCTCGGAGACGTGCACGGTCTCCACCGCCGCCTGCAGCCGGAGCAGATCGCCGCCTGAAGCCACCGCAGTGAGCACCACCTCGTCCTGCCGGCGCGCCACGCGCCGCTCGATCATCGACCATTCGTCGTCGGCCGTCGGGTAGCCCACGCTGGTGCGCAGGATGAACCGGTCGAGCTGCGCCTCGGGAAGGGGATAGGTGCCCTCGTACTCGATGGGGTTCTGCGTGGCCAGCACCAGGAAGGGGTCGGGCAGCGGGTGGGTGACGCCGTCGCTCGTGACCTGGTCCTCCTGCATGGCCTCGAGCAGAGCCGCCTGTGTCTTGGCCGGTGCCCGGTTGATCTCGTCGGCCAGGAGCAGGTTGGTGAAGACCGGGCCAGGCCGGAACTCGAACGACGCCGAGCGCGGGTCGAAGACCGATGACCCGGTGACGTCGGCCGGCATGAGGTCGGGGGTGAACTGCACACGAGCGAAATCGAGGCTGAGCGCCTGGGCGAACGACGTCGCCATCAAGGTCTTGGCCAGCCCCGGGAAGTCCTCGAGCAGCACGTGCCCGTCCGCCAACATCCCGAGGAACACCAGCTCCAAGGCGTCTCGTTTGCCGATCACCGCCTTCTCGACCTCGCCGAGGATGGCGTCGGCCGTCTCCTCGACGCTCGTCGCACCGGTGAGCACGGGCTGGGTCACAGGGCCTCCAGGGCATCAAGGGTCGTAGTGATGGCGTCGAGGCCCGGCCCGTCAGCACGCTTGTCACGTGGCACCGGGCGATCGGCCCGCAGCAGCTCGAAGGTGTCATCGCCAAGGGCAGCCCGTGCGCGCGCCGGGTCGTCCGCCAGCGTGAAGCCGCCGCTGGCCCGAAGCCTCTCGTCCGCGATCGCCTGGAGTCGTGGCAGGAGCAGGGCGTGGTACGGCCCGATCCGTCGCGCCGAGTCGCGGATGATCCCGGCCAGCGGGTGTCTGGCCTCGGCGGGCTCAGTGGCGTTGCGGCGTGCCTTCCGCACGAGCAGTGATATCCGCCGTCTCGCCGCCTGTCCTGGCTGCCAGCGCCGGACGCGGGTGAACGGGGAGGTCTCGGGGTGGGAGCCGAGTGAGTCGAACGACTGCACCAGCAGCCAGGCGATCAGCACCCCGAGCAGCGTGGCGAAGACCTGGAAGGCCTCGTCACGGACCAGCCCATCGAGCAACAACAGGGGAGCGAGGGCGACCGCGGCGGCCCCCAGGGCGGCGAGCGGCACGACGAGGCGCTTCAACGACGCCCGCCGCGGCTCGCGGACGTGCGGGCGGCACCCGCCACGTCGATCGCTTCGGCCAGGGCCGCCAGCGCCGAGCGACGGTGCTGGTCGTCGACGACGTGCTGACTGAACCGAGCACGTTCGTAGTGCGCGGTGAGCCGGCTCGCCGACCCTGCGAGTGGCGAGCGAGCGGCCCGGATGCGGGACAGCCACTGGTGGGGAGCCTCCGCCGGTCGCCGAGGGATGCCCGTCGACGCCGCCACCTGCTCGAGCAGGGCGTACGCCATGCGAATGGCCGCTCGAGGGTCGGTCTCAGCTTCGACCGCGGCCAGGTCGAGCATCGGTGCCTCCTCCGCCGAGCCCGCTCCTTCGCCCGAGACCTCGTCCCCCGCATCGTCCGACGGGTCGCCGTGTCGACGCTGCCGCAGGTGCAGGAGCACGCCGGCTCCAACCAGCAGCGCGGCGCCGAGCCCCAGCAGAAGAAGGGAACCGGCGGCCGACGCGCGACCCTCCGTGGTCGGTGGAGGCGGCAGGCCCTCCGCTGACCCCCCGCCTTCCATGGGGGGCAGCTCGAGCTCTCTGCCGTTCACGCACTGCGTCGCGGCGAGTACGCAGACCGTCATCAAGGCGACGGTCAGGAAGCGGACCCGCTTGCCACCGGCCCGACGTTCCCCTTGAGGTCCGCCACCGTCTCGCAGCTGCGTCACGACCACATAGATGAGGAAGGCGAGCAAGACCACAGCGGCAACGCCGAACAGGACAGCGAGAGCCTCGCCACCCCAACCGAACGCGGCGGCGGTGCGGTCGCGGCGTTCGGCCCGGCTGGCCAGGCCGGCGACGCCCAGGCCGATCAGCACGGTGATCACCAACGAAGCCGTCCGCACCGTGGGGGAGGGCGCACGCGACGAGGCCACGGCCGAGCATAAGCCGACCTGGCTGACCATTGACGGGCTTCCAACCCGAATGGTCCTCCAGTTCCCTTCATTCTCGGCCGACGAGTCCGAAAGGAGGGGCATGGCCGCTCCAACACTCAGTGCATCCAGTCCACCGCTCTCCGCAGCCAGTACGCCATCGACATCCACTGTTGCGCCCGGCGAGCTGGTGGTGAAGACGTACACGGGCTTGCCCATCGAGCTCGTCGCCGACTTCCTGGCGCTCTACCGGGAGTCGTTCGCCGAGCTGGAGATCACCGCCGCCGGCCGCCAGTCGCACACGGACGCCGAGTTCATCGAGGAGATGGCCAACCCGGCCGTCTTGAAGTTCGTGGCCTGGGTCGACGGGGTGGCCGCATCGATGGTGTTCATCTCGAACGACTTGACCACCGTGCCCTGGATCAGCGTCCCGTACTACCGCCACCGCTTCCCCGACCACTACGCCAGGCAGGCGATCTACTACGTGGGGGCCCTTCTGGTGCACCCCGGCTACCGCAGGGGCGCAGCCCTGGCGGCCGTTCTCCGGGTGGCGGCACAGGTCGTCGCCGGGAACGACGGGCTCGCGGCCTTCGACTGCTGCGAGCACAACTCGACCACCGTGCAGCTGCCACGGGTCGTGGCCATGCTGCTGCGACGCACCTGCGACGTGGCCGAGCACAAGATCGACGTCCAGTCGTACTACGCCCTCGAGCTCAGGAACCCGAGGTGATCCGCAGCCTCGACGAGGCGAACCGTTCCCTCGGATCCCAGAGCCGTTCGTCGGGAGCACCGACGCTCACCATCCAGGTGGCCACCGGCACCGGCCAGGGCCCCACCAAGCTGTCGGCCTTCGACGCCGCCCTGCGAGCGGCGGGGGTGCACAACTTCAACCTTCTCTGCCTGAGCTCGGTCGTGCCGCCGGCCAGCAGGGTGCAGGTGCTCAGTGGGCCGGTGAGCCCCGCCGGCGAATGGGGGGACCGCCTCTACGTGGTGATGGCCCACGAACGGGTGGAGGGTCCCGGCGCAGAGGCGTGGGCCGGCATCGGCTGGGTGCAGGAGGCGCACACGGGTCGAGGTCTCTTCGTCGAGCACGAGGGCACCGACGGCCACGTGGTGAGCGCCGAGATCGACGCCAGCTTGAGGGCACTCTGCGCGGGACGGCCGGAGCAGCGGTTCGGGCCGGTGCGGAAGGTCGTACGTGGGGCGGTCAGCGATGACGGCACACCGACCTGCGCCCTGGTCGTGGCCGTGTTCAAGGCCGAGCCGTGGCACGACCCGATCGAGATGGCGCAGATCGAGCTGGGCTGACCGGCTCCTCAGCTGACCGAGCTCCTCGAGGCGCCTTCCTGCGGGGTGGTGGCCTCGTGGGGCTCTACCAGCTCGCCCAGGGGCACCGGCCGCGACCACAGATACCCCTGGCCGTACCGGCAGCCGCAGGTCTGCAGCGCGTCGCGTTGATCGACGGTCTCGATCCCCTCGGCCACGAGCCGGAGGTTCATGCTCTGGGCCAGGTCGACGACGGCGCGAACCACCCCTTGACGCTCGGGGTGGGCGGTCATGTCCTCCACGAAGCTGCGGTCGAGCTTCAGGATGTCCACCGGGAAGCGCTGGAGATAGCCGAGGGATGAGTAGCCGCTGCCGAAGTCGTCGATGGCGACCTTCACGCCGTGGCTCCTCAGATCATCCAGTCGGTCGCGGATCTCGTCGGTGTCGGCGAGGAGGATGCTCTCGGTGATCTCGATGGCCAGGCGCTGCGCCGGAAGCTCCGAGAGCCTCAGGGCGCGAAGGACGTCCTCCACCAGGCGGTCGGTCTGCAGCTGACGCACGGAGACGTTCACCGTGAGCATCACGTCGTCCCACCCGCGGCCCTCGAGGCTCCGCACCTGCCGGCAGGCCGACTCCAGGATCCACGCCCCCATCGGCACGATGAGCCCGGTCTCCTCGGCCAGCGGGATGAACTGCAGCGGCGGTACGACCCCGCGAGTCGAGTGGTTCCAGCGCACCAGCGCCTCGAGGCTCTTCGTACGGCCGGTCTGCATGTCGACGATCGGCTGGAAGTGCAGCACCAGCTCCTCGCGCTCGACCGCCCGAGCCAGGTCGCTCCTGAGCTCGAGCCGCTCCAGCGCAAGCAGGTGCATGTCCTCGTGGTAGCTCTCGCGGCGCCCCTTGCCGCGCTGCTTGGCCAAGTGCATCGCCGCGTCAGCGTTACGCACCAGGACCTCCGCCGTGGTCGAGCGACTCGGGTCGACGGCGACGCCCATGCTGGCGGTGATGCTGACTTCCCGCCCGTTCAGGCTGAAGGGGGCGTGAAGGGCGCTCAGCACACGGTCGGCTACGTCGTCCACCTGCGCGTCCGTCTGGCTGTCGTCGAGCAGCACGACGAACTCGTCGCCCCCGAAGCGCGACGGCGTGTCGGAGGTGCGCAGCGAGGTGCGGAGCCGGTCGGCGACGGCGACGAGGAGCTGGTCACCGGCGGCGTGGCCCATGCTGTCATTCACGGTCTTGAAGTCGTCCAGGTCGATGAGGAGCACCGCGACCGAGCCCTCGGTGCGACGCGAGAGGGCGTGGCCGACCCGGTCGGTGAAGAGCGCCCGGTTCGACAGGCCGGTCAGCGTGTCGTGCAGCGCCTGGTGCCGGAGCTCGTTCTCGAGTGTCTTCCGGTCGGTGGCGTCCCTGGCGTTGAGGACGATCCCTCCCACGTCCGGGTCGTGCCGAAGGTCGTTGGCGGTCGCCTCGAGCACGTGCCACGCGCCTGCCGCGTCGATGACCCGGATCTCCACGAGCTCGTGGCGAGCGTGCCGAGCGGCGCTGGCTTGCAGGGCGGACGCGAGTGCGGGCACCTCTTCGGCCGGGAGGAACGCGTCGAGGGAGAAGCCGAGCACCTGCTCGGAGGAATAGCCGAGGACGTGAGCGACGCCCGGGCTGGCATAGGTGATGACGCGGTCGGCGTCGACGATGAGGATGATGTCGCTGGAGTTCTCGATGAGGGCCTGGAACCGACGTTCGCTGTGCCGGCGATGCTGGTCCTCCACGAGGGCCGCGGTCTCGAGGGCCAGTGCCAGCTCTGCGGTCAGGCCCGTGAGCCCCTCCACCAGCTCGGGTGACATCGGAGAGGCGGCGCTCACGATCAGCGCACCCCGCACGGCGTTCTGGCTCACGAGTGGGCACACCACCCAGCCGGTGGCCGACGGCGATGCATCAGCGTCCGGCTCCGTCCAGGGGTCCGCGCCGAGGACGGTGGTGTGGCGCGAGGAAAGGGCTCCCTGGGCCTCCGATGACAGGAGCTCGGTGGCGTGCCGGCCGTGCAGTGAGGCCGAGCTGGTGTCGATCACCAGACCACCGCTGTCCAGCTGCACGATGCGCGAGTGCAGCCCCACGACGCCCCGCCCTGGGACGGCGAGGCCGAGCTCGCTGACAGCGATCGTGACACCGGCCAGCATCTGCTCTCGGGTAGTGGAGGCGATCATGCTCTCACTGGCCCGGCGGAGCGCACCTTCTCGACGGATGCGCGCCTCGTTCGCACGCACGAGGACCGCCATACGGGCCAGCACGAGGGTGCTGAGCACCGAGACGCCGACGATGACGGTCGCCATGTTGACGCTGTGCCCCAACGCCCTGGCTGCGGCGAGGGCCAGGGGGCCGAGCGCGAGGGCGCAGAAGAGGACGGCGAGTCGACCCCTGGTCAGCACTGGTACCGACGGTGCCGCTCGCCGGTCCAGGCGCTTCATGCTCGGGTGCAGCGACGCCGCCCCCCCCGTCACGAAGCAGAGCGTCGAGCAGACGAGTGCGAGGGGCCCGAGCCATGGTGTCTGCGTCGCCATGGTGGCCAGCAGGTCGGCCGCCACGAGCAGCACCATCGTGGCCACAAGCAGGTAGTAGCTCCGGTTGCGCTCACCGGAGCCGACCGCCACCCGCGAGAGCACGCCGAGCAGGATGAGATCCAGCACGGAGTAGGCGCCGGCCATGACCCGGGCGACGAGCGGCATGTCGCCCTGGGCCGAGTACGCGGTCATGACGAACGACCAGATCACCATGCCGAGCCCGGCGCCCATGATGAGAGCATCGACGAGGTTGGCCGGCTCTCGACGGGCCCTCCGGCTGCGGATCAGCACGAGGAACGCGCTGATGAGGCTCAGGTATCCGGCGTAGTACAGCGCGTCGGCCGGCGAGGGGAACGGGCTGGGCTCGCCGATCAGGGCGCCGTGCGCCTCTCGCACGAGGGTGCCGACGAGGAAGGAGCTGGCGCCGGCCAGCAGCAGATACCAGTGCTTTCCCTGCGGGGTGCCGCGCCGGATGCCAACGAGCGTGGCGACGCAACCCGAGAGGGCGATGCCTTGCAGCATGAGCAGGGCGAGCGTGGTCGGCAGCAGCAGGCTGATCGCGACGGCAGCCGACGCAATCACCAGGTACCGATTCGACGCGCGAGCCATCACGTTGGCTCTATCGGCCGGTCCTCATGGGTCCCTGATGACCAATTGCGTTCGCTTAAGTTCCCTTGGCCCAATCGAGGAGGCGCGCGTGAGCGCAGACATCTGGTCCAGCACGGACTTTCCGTACATGTGCCTGAAGGACAAGCCCCGCACGTTGGCGTTTCGCCAGGCGATCGAGACCGTGGTGCGTCCCGGCATGCGGGTGGTCGACGTCGGTTCCGGTACTGGGATCCTGTCTCTCTTCGCCGCCGCCGCAGGTGCAACGGAGGTGCATGCGGTGGAGATCGACCCCATGCTCGCCCGAGCGTTGCGACACACCGCCGACTGCAACGGGTTCGGCGACGTGATCCGAGTGGTGGAGGCCGACGCCGCCGCGGCCGAGCTCCCGGCGGCCGACGTGGTGATCGCCGAGCTGATCGACACTGCGCTGCTCGATGAGCTGCAGGTACCGGTGTTGAACTCACTGCGGGACCGCGGAGTCGTCACCGATGCCACTCGAGTCATTCCCGGCGTCTATCGGACCTATCTCGAGCTCGTGCGATCCGACCACGAGTACTACGGGTTCCAGATCCGGGCACCGAAGCACGAGTGGCCGTTCTACGGCGAAACGGGGCAGGGGTGGCACGACACCTCGGTCGAGGCGGTCAGTGACCGGGTGCTGGTCGGCGCCTACGACTTCGAAGCCGGCTGGGTGGCGCCGGAGCACCGCTCGATCGTGAGCTTCTCCACGGTGGCGCCGGGGGCCAACGCCGTGCGCATCTCGGGTGAGATCAGGCTGATGGACGGGATGGTGCTCGGCCCCACGAACGCCGTCAACGGCGACAAGATCCTGCCGCTGGAGCTGGTCGACCAAGGTGCGAGCCGCTCCTTCCAGGTGTCCTTCGCGATGGGACAAGGGCTCGGCACCTTCACGATGGAGCCCGTCGCCACGGCGTAGCCCTTCCGCCTGTCACCGTCGCCGGGTAGGTTCGCACCGACGCCTCGGTGGGCCGGCGACGGGCCCCCTCCTCAGTACCCCCCGTGTCGAGGAGCGTCGTGACCGCCAGCATCCCCGCTGCAACCCTCCTCGGCGTGGACGGTCATGCCGTCGACGTCGAGGTCCATGTCTCCAACGGGCTCCCCTGCTTCACCGTGGTCGGACTGCCCGATGCCTCATGTCGCGAAGCTCGGGACCGCGTCCGTGCCGCGCTCCTATCCAGCGGGCGGGCGTGGCCGCAGCGCCGGATCACGGTGAACCTGGCGCCGTCGAGCATCCGCAAGGGCGGCGCCGCACTCGACCTCCCGATCGCGGTGGGGGTGCTCGTGGCCGACGGCGTGGTGCCGGCCGAGGCCGTGCGGGACTTCGCGTTCCTCGGCGAGCTGGGCCTCGACGGGTCCGTTCGGCCCGTCCCCGGCACGCTGTCGCTCGTCGACGCGGTCACGGCACCCACCATCGTCGTGGCCGCCGCCAGTGCCGTGGAAGCTCGGCTCCCGCGCCGCCACCGCGTCCGCCCTGTGGAGCACCTGACGGAGCTGGTCGATGCGCTCCTCGGCACGTCCCCCTGGCCTGACGATCCGCCTCCTTCGCCTGTGTCGCTCCCGGCGCCCATGCCCGACCTGGCCGACGTGCGCGGCCAGCCACACGGGCGCTGGGCCATGGAGGTGGCCGCCGCCGGGGGGCATCACGTGCTGCTCGTCGGGCCACCCGGTGCCGGCAAGACCATGCTCGCCCGCCGGCTCCCCGGGCTGCTCCCCCCGCTCGACCGAGTGGAGGCGCTCGAGGTGACGAGGGTCCACTCCGCCGCCGGCCTGGCCCTGCCGCCCAGCGGGCTCGTCGAGTGGCCTCCGCTTCGCGCTCCGCATCACGGGGCATCCGCGGTGAGCCTCATCGGCGGAGGAAGCGGTTGGCTGAGGCCGGGCGAGATCAGCACCGCCCATCGAGGGGTGCTCCTCCTCGACGAGATCGCCGAGTTCCCGGCGGCGGTGCTGGATGCACTGCGGCAACCGCTCGAGGAAGGGGTGGTGCGGGTGGCCCGGGCCAAGGCGACGGTTGCGTTCCCTGCCCGCTTCCAGCTGGTCGGCACGATGAACCCGTGCCCTTGCGGCGACGGCGGTCCACCCGGTTCATGCCGCTGCAGCGAGCAGGCCCGCCAGCGGTACGGCCGGCGCCTCTCCGGTCCGCTGCTCGACCGGTTCGATCTGAGGGTCCCGGTGATGCGGCCGCTGGTGGAGGACCTGCTGGCACCACATGCCAGCCCCGACCTCGAGCCGTCACGGGTCGTGGCCGGTCGAGTGGTCGAAGCCCGTGCCCGGGCGACAGGTCGGGGGGTGCGTGCGAACGCCGAGCTTCCGTCCGAGCTGCTCGACCTGCTTGCGCCGATGGATGCGCCCGCCACCGCGGTGCTGGAGTTCAAGCTGCGTACCGGAGCGCTGTCGGCGCGCGGCTTGCATCGCATCCATCGGGTGGCTCGCACGATCGCCGATCTCGGTGGCGCTGACGTCATCGGTGAGGAGCACGTGTGCGGTGCGCTCGAGCTGCGCACCGACATCGACCTGCTCGAGCAGGCATGACCGACGATTCGCAGGCGCCGTACGCCGCCGCGCTGGCGTCGCTGCCTCTGATGACGGTGCGCCGGTTGACCGCACTGATCGGTGCGGCTTCCCCGGAGGCCGTCTGGCGCGCCGTGTCCGCCGGGGAGGTCCGCTCTCTTCCCAGCGTGGCCTCGGTGCTCGGCGCCTCGGCGCGTGAGGTGTCGTCGCGCTGGACGTCCACGGCCCGCCGCCACGACGTGGTCGCCACGTGGGCCGCGATGCGTGACGTCGGCCGTTCCGCCGTCTGGTTCGGGGGGCCCGGCTACCCGCCTCCCTTGGCCGCAGACCCGGAGCCCCCTCCGGTGCTCTTCTTCGAGGGGTGCCTCGAGCACGTCACCGCTCCAGCCGCGGCACTCGTCGGCACCCGAGCCGCCACCGGCTACGGGCGAGATGTGGCCCGCCTGCTTGGTCGCCAGCTGGCGGAGGCCGGCGTGGTCGTCGTCTCCGGCCTGGCCCTGGGCATCGACGGGGCGGCCCACGAAGGCGCGCTCGCCGCCACGGCGGCTCCACCGACCGCCGTCGTCGGCAGCGGCCTGGACGTCGTGTACCCACGCCGGCACGCCCGGCTGTGGCAGCGGGTGGCAACGGCGGGCGTGCTCCTGACCGAGGCGCCTCCCGGCACCGCGCCGGAGCCATGGCGCTTTCCCCTTCGCAACCGCATCATCGCCGGCCTGGCCGACGTGGTCGTGGTGGTCGAGTCCCGGGCCACCGGCGGGTCGATGCACACGGTCGACCACGCCCATGCGCGCGGTCGGCCGGTGCTCGCCGTGCCCGGCTCGATCATGAGCGGCCAGTCGACCGGCACCAACCAGCTCCTGGCCGACGGTGCGACGCCGGTACGTGATGTCGACGACGTCCTGGTCGCGCTGTCGCTCGCCGGCCGCCGGCTCCCGACCGAACGGTCACCCGAGGGTGCGGTCGAATCGGTGACGAGGCCGGCAGCGCTCGATCCCACCGCCGAGATCGTCCTCCGAGCAGTGGACTGGACGCCGACCCGCACGGACGAGATCCTGCGCCGCACCGGTCTCTCGCTGAGTGCCGCGGCCGTCACGCTCAACCGGCTGGAGGTCCTGGGGCGTGTACGCGGCGGCGGGGGCTGGTGGGAGCGTCATGGCCACGCTGACCGCTCTGGCTGATGCGCACAGTGCTTTTTTCTCAGATGCCGGTCTAGACTCGGCGAAGAGATCACCGGCTCGCGTTGCTCGAGCCGGCGGCCCCTTGGTTCTCAATCCCTGTTGTACGTGAAGGACGGTTCGTGGACGAGAACGAGGCCAGCGCGCTCCAGCAGCTATGGATGGACTACAAGGCCAATGGTGGCCGGGCCGAGCGCGACCGCCTGATCGTCCACTACTCCCCGCTGGTCAAGTACGTCGCCGGGCGTGTGTCGGTCGGCCTGCCGCAGAACATCGAGCAGTCCGACCTGATGAGCTACGGCGTGTTCGGCCTCATCGACGCCATCGACAAGTTCGACCCGACCCGGAACATCAAGTTCGAGACCTACGCCATCGCCCGCATCAAGGGCGCCATCATCGACGAGCTGCGATCCATCGACTGGGTGCCGCGCTCGGTGCGCGCCAAGGCGCGCAACGTGGAGAAGGCGTACGCCAAGCTCGAGGCGAGCCTCCTGCGCACGCCCACCGATGCCGAGGTGGCGGTCGAGATGGGCATCGGGGAGAGCGACCTGCTCACCATCTACAACCAGATCAGCTTCGTGGGCCTCGCCGCGCTCGACGAGATGTTCTCGGGCGGCGAGCGGGGTGAGTCCACGACCCTCGGCGACACCCTGCCCGACAAGGGCGAGGGCCCGGTCGCCGCGTACGAGGTGGAGGAGATGAAGCAGATCCTGGCCGGGGCCATCAACCGGCTGGGCGATCGAGAGAAGATCGTGCTGACGCTCTACTACTACGAGGGCCTGACGCTCGCCGAGATCGGCGAGGTGCTCGGGGTCACGGAGAGCCGCGTCTGCCAGATCCACACCAAGGCCGTTCTCCAGCTCCGCTCACGCATGTCCGAACCGGAGCGCGAACCGGCCTGAAGCCAGGGCTGGGATGGGACGGTCGTGACTGCGGGTAGTACGTGGGCGTGACTGCACACGAGGCACCAGGACGGGACACCCGCGAGCACCTCGCCAAGGACGCCGCCGGAGACCCAGGTGACGACTCCACCAGCCACCTGAGCGAGGATGCCGCCGTGCCCGCCGAGGCGGTGGACGGCGAACCCGACTCGGCGTCGCCGGCCAGCTTCGCCACCGGCGGGTTCGCCACGCCGGGCACAGAGTAGGAACCTCCTGCACCGGCGCCCTTAGGGGCCTTCCGCTTGACGCAGGCCCTCGCTAGCCTGCCGTCGCTCGCTTCCCCCGCGTGCCCACGATGCATGGAGGGAACGATGCGTGCTCGATTCGTGCTCAGCGCCGGCTGCGCGACCGTGGTCCTGCTCGGGTGGTCCGCGGTCGCTCTGCCCCCCGCCGACGCGGCGGCGGCCGAGAGACCGCGACCCGGCGTGTCCTACCGTCCGCCGGTGAGAGCGCCCATCACCGACCGCTTCCGTCCACCCGCCGATCGGTACGGGGCCGGGAACCGGGGCATCGACTACGACACCGACCCCGGCGCCGCGGTGACCGTGTCTGCGGGGGGCGAGGTGGTGTTCGCAGGTGCCGTGGCGCTCGACCGCCACGTCGTCGTGCTCCATGCCGACGGCCTTCGGACCAGCTACTCCTTCCTCGCCTCGGTGCAGGTGCGCAGAGGCGATGTGGTGGCGGCAGGCACGGTGGTCGGCACGAGCGGGGAGCTTCTGCACTTCGGAGTTCGGTCCGGCGACACCTATCTCGACCCCATGCGCCTGCTCGACGGAGCTGCTTATCTCGTGCCGGAGCGCAGGTTGCGTCCCCCGGCTCCGGCTCCGGCTCCGGCGGCGGCCGAGCGCGCCGCCGTGGTCGACCTCGCTCGCGAGCTCGGGCCGGTGTCCGTCCACGCGAACCTGAGGCCGCTCGAGGCTCCACCGACCCCGACGGTGCAGCTCGAACGGGCCCTCACCGCAGGCGTGGTGGCCGGCGTCCTCGCCGGCTGAGGCCCGGCTCGGACGCAGGTGCTCCCGACCGGTAGAGTCGTGCACGTCCGCGGCATCCCGCCGCGGCACATCCACGCCCGTGCGCACCCACGGTCGCCTCTCTCGAGGCGCAGCGCACGGGTCACGACAACCGTTGGGAAGGAGCCACCGTGGCCGTAGTCAGCTTGAAGCAGCTACTCGAAGCAGGTGTCCACTTCGGGCACCAGACCCGCCGTTGGAACCCGAAGATGAAGCGGTTCATCTTCGGAGAGCGCAACGGCATCTACATCATCGACCTCCACCAGACCCTTGGTGGCATCGAGCGCGCCTACGTCTTCACCCGCGACCTGGTGGCCGATCGGGGCACCATCCTCTTCATCGGCACCAAGAAGCAGAGCCAGGACCCCATCGCGCGCTACGCCAACGAGGTCGGCATGCCGTACATCAACGAGCGCTGGCTGGGCGGCATGCTCACCAACTTCTCCACCATCAGCGGCCGCGTCAAGAAGCTGCAGGAGCTCGAGCGCATGCGGGCGGCCGGAGACTTCGAGGCGATGCCCAAGAAGGAAGCCCTGATGCTCACTCGCGAGCTCGAGAAGCTGCAGCGGAACCTCGGCGGCATCCGCACCATGGGCCGCCTGCCGGATGCGGTGTTCATCATCGACACCAAGAAGGAGCACCTGGCCGTCACCGAGGCCAACAAGCTCGGCATCCCGGTGGTCGCCGTGGTCGACACGAACTGCGACCCCGACGTCATCGACTACGTGATCCCGGGCAACGACGACGCCATTCGCTCGGGCAGCCTGATGTGCCGGGTCATCGCCGACGCCGTCACCGAGGGCCAGCTCATCGCTTCCCGCCGGTTCGGCAAGGCCGAGGGAGCCGCCGCGGCTGCACCTGCGCCCCTCACTCCCGAGGAGGAGGCCGCCCGCGCCGAGCAGCAGAACGAGGCCCGCCGTCAGGCTGCGCTGGCCCAGCGTGAGCGGGAGGCCCGCCTGGCTGCCTCGCAGCTCGAGACCGATCTGGGCACCGCCGAGGACAACGCTCCGGCCGGTGCTGCGGAGCCGAACGCAGGAGAGCCCGGCCTGGGCACGAGTCCGGCCGCACAGCAAGCTGCGGCAGCCGTGAGCTCCGCCGACACCCCCCAGGAGGACAACAGCGATGGCTGACTTCACCGCACAGGACGTCAAGCGGCTCCGTGACCACACCGGCGCCGGGATGATGGACGCCAAGAAGGCGCTCGTCGAGAACGACGGTGACTTCGAGGCGGCCGGCAAGTGGCTCCGCGAGCGTGGCCTGGGCAAAGCCGCCGAGCGCTCCGGCCGGGAGAACAGCGAGGGCGCGGTCGCGGTTGCCCGCGACGCGAACGCGGCGGCCATGGTCGAGCTCCGGTGCGAGACCGACTTCGTGGCCAAGTCGCCCCAGTTCGTGCAGATGGCCAACGAGCTGGCCGAGCTGGTGGCCAAGAGCGGTGAAGCGGCCCTGGCCGACCGGCAGTCGAGCATCGACGACCTCAAGCTCACGCTCAAGGAGAACATCGCCCTGGGGCAGGTCGTTCGCTTCGAGGCGGCCGAGGGCGCTGTGCTCGACACGTACAACCACGTGCAGAACGGCCGAGGCGTGAACGGCGTCCTGGTCGAGCTGCAGGGCGGTGACGAGGCGCTGGCGCACGACATCGCCGTGCACATCGCGTTCGCCAAGCCGGGCACGCTCCGCCGTGAGGACGTCGCACCCGAGCTCGTCGAGGACGAGCGCGAGTCGCTTCTCAAGGAGACGGCGAACGAGGGCAAGCCCGAAGCGGCCTGGCCCAAGATCGTCGAGGGCAAGCTCGGAGGCTGGTTCAAGCGCCAGCCGGGCGGGTCGCTCCTCGAGCAGCCCTACGCCAAGGACGACAAGCAGTCGGTGAAGCAGGTGCTCGGCAAGGCCTCCGTCACCCGCTTCGCCCAGGTCGTCATCGGCGGCTGATGCCCATCAAGCCCAGATGGGCCCGCGTCGTCCTCAAGCTGTCGGGCGAGGCGTTCGCCAGCGACCAGGTCGACGAGACCATCGACGGCGCGGTCGTCGACCGCATCGCCAAGGAGATCGCCGAGTGCCAGAGCGCGCTCGGCGTCGAGATCGCGGTGATGGTCGGCGGGGGCAACATCTGGCGCGGCACTTCGGGCGCCAAGGTCGGGATGGACCGGGCGACCGCCGACCACATGGGCATGCTCGCCACCGTGGTCAACGCACTGGCCCTGCAGGATTCGCTCGAGCGGGCCGGGCAGGCCACTCGCGTGCAGACGGCCATCACCATGGCGGAGGTCGCTGAGCCGTTCATCCGGCGCCGCGCCATTCGTCACCTGGAGAAGGGCCGCGTGGTGATCTTCGCCGCCGGCACGGGCAACCCCTTCTTCACCACCGACACGGCGGCCGCCCTGCGGGCGGTGGAGATCGAGGCGGGTGCGCTGTTGAAGGGAACCCACGGCGGGGTCGACGGCGTCTACTCCGCCGACCCCCGCACCAACCCGTCGGCCGTGAAGCTCGCCGAGGTCAGCTACGACGACTGCCTGGCCCAGGAGCTACGGGTGATGGACCTCACCGCCTTCACGCTCTGCAAGGAGAACGACCTGCCGATCCTGGTCTTCGACATCAGCGCCCACGGCAACCTGCGTCGTGCCCTCGAGGGTGAGTCGATCGGTACGCTGATCCGGTGATGGACGACGACTCGCTCATCGGGGCCGTGTTCAGCGACTCCCGGGAGAAGATGGCCAAGGCGATCACGCACCTGCAGAACGAGTTCTCCGCGGTGCGCACCGGTCGGGCGAGCCCTGCGCTGATCGACAAGCTGAAGGTCGACTACTACGGCAGCGAGGTGCCGTTGCAGCAGATCGCCGGCTTCCAGGTGCCCGAGGCTCGCCTGCTGGTCGTGACGCCGTACGACAAGACGTCGCTGAAGGCCATCGAGAAGGCGATCCAGCACTCCGACCTCGGCGTCAACCCGTCGAACGACGGCAACGTCATCCGTCTCAGCTTCCCGCCTCTGACGGAGGAGCGCCGGAAGGACTTCGTGAAGGTGGTGAAGCGGCAGGCCGAGGAGGCCAAGGTCGGCGTGCGCAACCTGCGCCGGGCCGCGCGTCACGACCTCGAAGCGCTGGAGAAGGACGGTGACATCTCGTCCGACGAGCTCGACCGGGCCGAGAAGGAGCTCGACGGGATCACCGCCGAGCACGTCGCCGAGATCGACCGCGTTCTGCAGCACAAGGAGCAAGAGCTCCTGGAGGTGTGACTGCCGCACCGGCGTCCCCGAGGAGGAAGCAGCCGCATGGCAGATGAACGTGACCTAGAAGACGAGCAGTCCGCGCCGCCCCGAGCCACGGGCGACGGTGTACGCATCGTCGGCGCCCAGGAGGCCGGGAGGCCGACCGGCCCGCCGGACATGCCGCACTGGACCGAGCCGCCCACGGGCGAGGTGCCGAAGATCCTCCCCGACGGTGAAGGGGACGAGGGCAAGGCTGCTACCGGCGTCGGGTCGCACTCGGCCAGCCAGGGTGCCCGCGCCCCGGTGTGGCGAGGTGATCAGCGCGCCGACTGGGACAAGCCGGACTTCGACGCCGAGCTCCTCGGCACCGATGACCAGGCACCCACCGGAGCGCTCGACATGAGCCGGGGTGACCGCTCGGACCTGTTCTCCTTCGACGAGCCCGACAATGCAGAGACGACGGCCCCCACCACCCGCACGCAGACCAGGCGCATCCGGGGCCGGTCGTCGGAGTCCGAGAACTCCGAGCCCCAGGGCAACGGCGCAACCGATCGGAACCTCCCCGTCGCCATCGGCACGGGTGTCGTGGCCGCGGCCGTCGCGCTGATGTGCTTCCGCCTCGGCCCTGGGTGGTCGGCTGCGCTGGTGACCATCGTGGTGACGCTGTGCGTGGCCGAGGCCTTCGCCGTGCTGCGTCGCGCCGGGTTCCGGCCGGCCACCCTGCTGGGTCTGGTGGCCACCGTGGCGCTCATGGCCGGTGCCTACCTGCGGGGAGAGCGGGCAGTGCTGCTCATCCTCGCCCTCGCGGTGATGTGCAGCATGCTCTGGTACCTCTTCGGCGTGGTGCGAGCGCGCCCGGCCCAGAACATCGGTGCGACGCTGCTGGCGCTCCTCTGGGTCGGCTTCCTCGGCAGCTTCGCCTCCCTGCTCCTCCGCTATCCCGACGACGAGGGCATCGCCTTCCTCCTGGGCGCGGTGCTGGTGGCTGTTGCGAACGACATCGGCGCGCTCTTCGTGGGCCGCGCCATCGGCAGCACTCCGCTTGCACCCGAGGTGAGCCCCAACAAGACGATCGAAGGCTTCATCGGCGGTCTCGCCCTGAGCCTGGTCGTGGGCCTCCTCGTCGGCTGGCAGCTCGATCCGTGGACGCTGGGCAGCGGCCTCATCCTGGGCCTGGTGGTGTCGGTTCTCGGTCCCGCCGGCGACCTCTGTCAGTCGATGATCAAGCGGGACATCGGCATCAAGGACACGAGCACCCTGTTCCCCGGGCACGGCGGCGCCCTCGACCGCTTCGACGGGCTGCTGTTCGTGCTTCCCGCCGTCTACTACCTGGTGGAGCTGCTCGACCTGGCCACGCTGCCGGGGACGTGACCCGATGACCACGGTTGCCCTCCTCGGCTCGACCGGCTCGGTGGGGACGCAGGCCGTGGAGGTGATCCGGGCCGAGCGCGAGCGGTACGAGGTGGTCGCCCTCGCCGCGAACCGCTCGATCGAGGTGCTCGCGGCGCAGGCCGCAGAGCTCCGTCCGTTGGTCGTGGCGCTCGGCGACGACGAGCGGGCTCCCGAGCTGAAAGAGCTGCTTCCCGCCGGCATCGAGCTGCGCGCTGGGGACGGCGCGATCGAGAGCGTCGCCGCCGACGCCGAGGTGGTCCTGAACGCCGTCGTCGGGTTCGCCGGCCTGCCGGTCACCATGGCGGCTCTCGGTGGCGGGCGACGTCTGGCTCTGGCCAACAAGGAGTCGCTCATCGCCGCCGCACCGGTGGTGCAGCGGGTCCGCCAGACCCCCGGTGCCGAGATCCTGCCGGTCGACTCGGAGCACTGTGCCGTCCACCAGTGCCTTCGGGGCAATCCGGCCGGTCGGGTGTCCCGCATCGTGCTGACGGCCAGCGGCGGGCCCTTCCGTGGTCGCTCCGCCGCCGACCTGGCGGGCGTCACGATCGCCGATGCCCTAGCCCATCCCACCTGGTCGATGGGCCCCAAGATCACCATCGACTCGTCGACCCTGATGAACAAGGGCCTGGAGGTCATCGAGGCCCAGGCGCTCTTCGGGCTCGACTACGACCGCATCGAGGTGGTCGTGCACCCGCAGTCGGTCGTGCACTCCATGGTCGAGTTCACCGACGGCGCCACCATCGCCCAGCTCTCACTGCCGGACATGCGGCTGCCCATCGGGTACGCCCTCGCCTACCCCGACCGCCTCTCGACACCGTTCGGCGCCATCGACTGGACGTCACTCGCCCAGCTCGACTTCGAGGCGCCTGACCTCCAGGCCTTCCCGTGCTTGGCCCTGGCCTACGAGGCGGGAAGGGCCGGAGGCAGCGCCCCCGCCTGGCTCAGCGCAGCCAACGAGGTGGCAGTCGCCACGTTCCTCGACGGGCTCATGCCGTGGGCCGCCATTGCCGACGTCATAAAGGCCACCCTCGACCGCCATGATGGGGGAGTGCTCGAGACGGTGGCCGATGTCGTGGACGCCGACCGTCGAGCCCGGGACTTGGCACGACAAGTCGTCGAACGGAGAGCCGCAACCGCATGACCGACACTCGCGAGAGCACATCGCCCGACGCCGGCGCCCCTGGCGCCCGCCGAATGGACGGAGGGTCCGACCTCGACGGTCCGCGCCCCGCCGAGCAGCGTTCGGCCCTGCTCCGCCTGGTCGCCGTGCTGGCCGGCCTGGCCGCCATCACCATCTTCACAGGCACCACCAAGGTCGTGCTGGTGGTCGTGGGCCTGCTGCTGTCGATCGTCCTCCACGAAGCCGGCCACTTCATCATGGCCAAGCGCGGAGGCATGAAGGCGACCGAGTTCTTCGTCGGGTTCGGCCCGCGGCTCTGGTCCGTACGCAAGGGCGAGACCGAGTACGGCATCAAGGCGCTGCCCCTCGGCGGCTACGTCAAGATCATCGGGATGCACAACCTCGACAAGATCGAGGATCCGGCCGACGAGCCCCGCACCTACCGTCAGCAGTCGTTCCCCCGCCGATTCGCCGTGGCCGTGGCCGGCTCGACCACCCACTTCATCATCGCCTTCGTGCTCTTCTTCGTGCTGTTCGCGGTCACGGGGTTGCCCGAGGCCAGCCTGCGCATCGGGGAGATCTCCAAGCTGGCCACCGGAGCCAGCCCGGCCGAGGAGGCGGGCTTCCGCGTCGGCGACCGTGTCGTCTCCGTCGACGGGCGGACGTTCTCGAAGTGGGAAGACCTGCCTCCGTACATCCGGTCCCGACCGGAGCAGCAGCTCCGGTTCGTGGTCGAGCGCGACGGCCGCCAGGTCGACCTCACCGCCACGCCGCTCGACCTGAGCAAGGTCGGCGCGCCGGTGGACGACCGCCCGACGGCGTCCGAGCCCACCGGCTTCGTGGGCATCGGGCCGGCTACGGAGATGGTGCGCGTCAACCCCCTCGCAGCCCTCGGTCGCTCAGCCCGGGCCGAGGCATCCGGGCTGGCCCTGGTGGGGCAGTCCCTCGCACATGTCTTCAGCCCCACCGGCATCAAGGAGTACTGGGGCGTCATCAGCGGGAACGGAGTGGCCGGTCAGGCCGCCGATCCGGAGGGCGGGGAGACTCGGTTCATGTCGCCCGTGGGCTTCGTGCGGGTCGCCGGGCAGGCGGCTGATGCCGGCCTGTTCGAGGTCCTCAACCTCCTCATCATGATCAACCTGTTCGTCGGGGTGTTCAACCTCGTTCCACTGCTCCCCTTCGACGGTGGCCACGTGATGATCGCGGTGTACGAGGCGATTCGCTCCAAGGTCACCGGCCGACGTCACTTCCTCGACGTGGCCAAGCTCATGCCCATCACGTACCCGGTCTTCCTGGTGCTGGCCTTCCTGGCCGTCAGCTCCCTCTACATCGACCTCGTCCGCCCACTCTCGAACCCCTTCCAGTAGTGGACGTCACCTCCGCCGCACCCCGGCGCCGCACGCGCCAGATCATGGTCGGCAAGGTCCCTGTGGGCGGCGACGCACCCATCACCGTGCAGTCGATGACGATCACCAAGACCGCCGACGTCGAGGGCACCCTGCAGCAGATCTACGCCCTCGCCGCGGCCGGGGCGGACATCGTGCGGTGCACCTGCAACGAGATCGAGGCCGCCGAGGGGCTGGCGCAGATCGTGCCCCGCTCACCCGTGCCGATCGTCGCCGACATCCACCATCAGTACAAGATGGCCCTCGCCGCCCTGGAGGCCGGCGGGCACTGCCTGCGGCTCAACCCGGGCAACATCCGGAACCCCGAGCACATCAAAGCGGTGGCCAGCGAGTGCAAGGACCGGGGCGTGCCGATCCGCATCGGCGTCAACGGCGGCTCCCTCGATTCGAAGCTCTACGAGAAGTACGGCGGCAAGGTGACGCCCGAAGCCATGGTGGAGTCGGCCCGCATCGAGCTCGCCTACTTCGAGGAGGTCGGCTTCGACGACGTCAAGATCTCGGTGAAGGCGTCGAGCGTGCCGCTCATGATCGAGGCGTACCGCCAGCTGGCCGACGCGGTCGACTACCCCTTGCACCTGGGCGTCACCGAGGCCGGCCCGCCGCCGGCCGGCCTCATCAAGGCGACCGCCGGCATGGCCACCCTCCTCGCCGAGGGCATCGGCGACACGATCCGATACTCGCTCACCGCCGACCCCGTCGAGGAGGCTCGCGCCGGCCGCCAGCTGCTCGAGGCGTTGGGTCTGCGCGAGCGCAAGACGGTCGACCTCATCGCCTGCCCCTCGTGCGGCCGGGCCGAGGTCGACGTGATCGATGTGGCCAAACGGGCCATGGAGGCCTTCGGTGACCGGGAGATCCCGCTGCAGATCGCCGTGATGGGGTGCGTCGTGAACGGGCCCGGCGAGGCGCGTGACGCGGACATCGGCATCGCCGCCGGCCGGAAGAAGGGCCACCTGTTCATCAAGGGCCGCAACGTCGCCGTGGTGCCCGAGGACGAGATGGTCGAGACCCTCGTGCGCTACGCCGAGCGGATCATGGAAGACGGCATCGATGCTGTCGTGGCTGCCGCCGACACCAAGGGAGCGCAGAAGGCGGCCGACGAGGACCGGGCTGCGCTGCTGGGGTCACAGGGTGCCGACGCCAACGACGCCGGCACCCGGATCGACCTCATCCGCAAGAAGACCTGACCGGCCGGTCCGTGGACCGGCCCCGCCGAGCCGCCGCGATCAGTCGAAGACGATGACCGAGCGGGCGACTTCGCCCGTCTTCATGGTGGCGAAGCCGTCGTTGACCTTGTCGAGCGGGATGCGAGCGGAGACCAGCTCGTCGAGCTTGAGGCGTCCCTGCATGTAGAGGTCGACGTAGCGCGGCATGTCGACGCGGAAGCGGTTGGAGCCCATGTTCGAGCCCTGGATCTTCTTCTCTCCGAGGAAGGCGAAGCCCGGCAGCTCGATGTTCTGGCCGATGGGGATCATGCCGATCACCGTGGCGGTTCCGCCCCGGCGCAGCATGGCGAACGCCTGCTCGGCGGCGACCTTCAGCCCGATGGCCTCGAAGCTGTAGTGCACACCGCCCTTGGTCATCTCGATCACCTGTTGCACCGCCGTGCCGTCCGAAGCGTTCACCGTGTCGGTGGCGCCGAACTGCTTGGCCAGCTCGAGCTTCGAGTCCAGCATGTCGACCGCGATGATACGGGAGGCGCCCGCGAGCAGGGCCCCCTGCACGGCGTTGAGGCCGATGCCGCCGCAGCCGATGACGGCCACCGTTGAGCCGGCCTCGATGCGAGCGGTGGTCATCACGGCCCCGAGGCCGGTCGTGACGCCGCACCCGATGAGGGCGGCCTGGGGCAGCGGCATCTCGGGGTTGACCTTCACGATGGCGTGCTCGTGCACGAGCATCTGCTCGGCGAACGACGACAGGTTCAGGAACTGGTTCACCGGGCTGCCGTCGCGCGACAGGCGAGGAGACTGGTCCTTGCCTCGTCGGGTCTCCGGGTTCTGGCACAGCGACATGTGGCCGGTGAGGCACTCCTCGCAGTGCCCGCAGAACACCGACAGGCAGCTGATGACGTGGTCACCCGGCTTCACGTAGGAGACCTGGTCGCCGACGGCCTCGACGACACCGGCCGACTCGTGGCCGAGCACCACCGGCACCTGGGCGGGGTATTTGCCGTCCATGAAGTGGAGGTCGCTGTGGCACAGGCCCGCGGCGGCGGTCTTGATCAGCACCTCCCGTGGACCGGGCTTGTCGATCTGGACCTCTTGGATCTCGAGGTCACCGGGGGCGGTGTTGAGGACGGCAGCTTGCATGCCCTCATCTTGTCGCCTCCTCACCGCCTCCGCGTGACGGGCGTCACTCTTGCGTCGATACCCGGGGGAGGGAGCGACGGTCGCGACCTATCCTCCGGCGATGCTGATGTCCAAGCTGCTCCTCCGAACGCTCCGCGACGCACCGGGGGACGCCGAAGCCATCAGCCACCAGCTGCTCGTGCGAGCCGGCTACATCCGCCGTCACGCCTCCGGCATCTACACCTATCTGCCTCTCGGCTGGCGCCTGCTTCGCAACGTCGAGCGGGTCGTCCGGGAGGAGATGGATGCCGCAGGTGCGCAGGAGATGCTCATGCCCATCCTCCAGAGCACCGAGGTCTGGGAGCAGACCGGTCGCCTGAAGACGATGGAGGACATCCTCTTCCGCCTCGAGGGCAAGGGCGGCGAGCTGGTGCTGGGTCCGACACATGAGGAGGTCGTGACCGCCACCGTCGGGGCCGAGGTCGACAGCTACCGGGACCTGCCGCTGAACGTGTACCAGATCCAGTTCAAGTACCGCGACGAGGCACGTCCCCGCTTCGGGCTCATGCGGGGGCGGGAGTTCATCATGAAGGACGCCTACTCCTTCGACGCCTCGCCGGCCGGCATGCAGGCGGCCTACGCGACGATGTACGCCGCCTACGAGCGCGTCTTCGAGCGCTGCGGGTTGAGCGTCACGCCCGTGGAGGCGGAGTCGGGCGCCATCGGCGGCGAGGTCAACCACGAGTTCATGGTCACGTCGCCCATCGGGGAGGACCACTTCGTCCGGTGCCCGAACGGTGACTACGCCGCCAACACCGAGGCGGCCGTCGCAGGGGAGCGGCGGTACGAGGGTGATGCGCCGGAGGAGGAGCTGATCGAGCACCACACGCCCGACAGCCCCTCCATCGAGCTGCTGGTGCAGCACTTCACGGCCGCCGGCCGGCCCGTCGATGCCGAGTCCACCCTCAAGTGCGTGGCGCTGTTGGAAGAGGAGACCGGCCGGCCCGTCATCGTGCTGGTGCCCGGCGATCGCGAGGCGCGCCCGCCCAAGGGCACCCGCCCCTTCGAGCAGGCCGACTTCGACGCCCACCCCGAGCTGATCAAGGGCTATATCGGCCCCATGGGCCTGCAGAAGCTGGGGATCCGCGTGCTGGCCGACCGGACGGTGGGGGCGCCGAGAACATGGGTGACCGGCGCCAACCGGGCCGACCACCACGTCAGCGGAGCAACCCTGGGGCGCGACTTCGAGGTCGACACCTTCGGCAGCTTCGCGATGGTGACCGCCGGTGACCCGTGCCCGCGGTGCGGCGAACCCGTGGAGCTGGTGCGGTCGGTCGAGGCCGGCCACACCTTCCAGCTCGGCCTCACCTACTCCACCAAGATCGACGGCGCGACCTTCCTGGCCGAGGACAGCACCGAGCAGCCCTTCTGGATGGGGTGCTACGGCATCGGCATCAGCCGCCTGCCGGCGGTGGTGGCCGAGCAGCACCATGACGACGCCGGCCTCATCTGGCCCGATGAGCTGGCCCCCTTCGCCGTCCACCTCCTCTCGCTCGGCGCCGGCCGGAACCCGGACGTGGCGGCCACCGCCGATCGCATCTACGCGGAGCTCACCTCGGCGGGCCTCTCGGTGCTCTACGACGACCGCGACCAGTCGCCGGGCGTGAAGTTCGCGGATGCCGACCTCCTGGGGATGCCGACGCAGCTGCTGGTGGGGGCCAAAGGGCTGGCCAAGGGCACCGTGGAGCGAAAGCGACGCCGCACGGGCGAGCGCGACGACCTGCCCCTCGACGGCGTGGTGGCGGCGCTCACGACCCCCTGAGGCGCGCGCATCGGTAGTAGACCGGGCGCCATGGACGTCTTCGAAGCCATCAAGACCACCCGCGCCATGCGCCGGCTCGACACCTCGAAGCCGGTGTCGGATGCCGACATCTGGACGATCGTGGAGGCGGCGACCAAGGCGCCGTCGGGCGGGAACAGCCAGCCGGTCCGGTGGCTGGTCGTGCGGGACGAGGAGAAGCGGCGCAAGCTCGGCGACATCTACCGGGAGTGCTGGGCCCCGGTGGCCGAGATGTACCGCGGCCGCACCCCCGCCTCCGACGTCACCACCAACCGGGTCCTCAACAGCGCGGACTACCTGGGTGAGCACATGGGTGAGGCGCCGGTGATCATCGTGCCGTGCGCCAAGGGCGGCGACCCGGGGTCGGTCTACCCGGCCGTGCAGAACCTGTTCCTCGCGGCGCGCGCCCTCGGCCTGGGCACGACCCTCACCACGGTGCACAAGCGCAAGGAGCAGGAGGTCCGCGACGTGCTGGGCATTCCGGAGGAGGTCAACACCTTCGCCCTCATCCCGGTCGGCTACCCGACGGGGCAGTGGAAGGAGGCCCAGCGACGTCCGGTCGAGGACGTCACCTACTGGGACACCTGGCGCTCGGTCGCACCGCGTCCGGCCGACGGCGGCTGACCGTCCGGAAGGGTGATTATCGGACGTCGGCGCTATGATCGTCGGGCTGTTCCGTTCGATCGGTTGGACCACGTCGTGCGGTGAAGGTTCGGTTGAGCGTGGGCGCAAGCCCACGCTTTTCTTTCGGTAGGCCGAGGTTGGACAGAGAGAGGGGAGCGTTCCCATGAGCACCGTCGACACGGTTCGAGAGCTGATCGAACCCCTCATGTCCGCTGACGGCCTCGAGGTGGTCGAGGTGGAGCATGGCCGCGGCCTCCTGCGCATCACGCTCGACCGGGAGGGTGGCATCGATCTCGGTGCCATCACCGATGCCACCGAGCGCATCTCCGACGTCCTCGACCTCCACGACCCCATCCCGGGCGGGCGCTACACCCTCGAGGTCTCGAGCCCCGGCGTCGAGCGGCCGCTCCGCAAGCCCGAGCACTTCGAGCGCTTCGTCGGGACCACGATCAACGTCAAGACCCACCCGCACGTCGCCGGCGAGCGCCGCATCGAGGGCGAGCTGACGGAGGCGGACGCCGACGGCATCACCGTCGCCGACCGCCGCCTCGCCTACGCCGACATCGAGCGAGCTCGCACGGTGTTCGAGTGGGGCCCCACTCCCAAGCCCGGCAAGGGCAGTTCCCCCAAGAAGGCAGCCTCCCGATGAGCAGTCCGAACAACGCCGAGATGCTGGAGGCCCTCCGGGCCCTGGCCGAGCTGCGTGGCATCCCCGTCCAGACCCTCTTCGAGGCGCTGGCCAACGCGCTCGAGACGGCGTACAAGCGCATGCCCGACGCCCACGAGAACTCCTGGGTGGACATCGACCCCGACACGGGGGAGTACCGGGTCTGGGCCCAGGAGATCGACGAGGACGGTGAGCCCGTCGGCGAGGAGAAGGACGTCACCCCCGACAACCTCGGCCGCATCGCCGCGCAGGCGGCCAAGCAGGTCATGTCCCAGCGGGTGCGCGAAGCCGAGCGCGACCAGAAGTACGAGGAGTACGCCGGTCGCGAGGGCGACATCGTCACCGGCATCATCCAGCAGAGCGACAACCGCTACACGCTGCTCGACCTGGGCAAGGTCGAGGCCCTGCTGCCGCAGGCCGAGCAGGTGCCGTACGAGCGCTACGAGCACGGTGCCCGCACGAAGGCGTACATCGTCGAGGTCCGCAAGACCACCAAGGGCCCGCAGATCGTCGTGAGCCGGACGCACCCGGGCCTCATCAAGCGCCTCTTCGAGCTCGAGGTTCCCGAGATCTCCTCCGCCGTGGTGGAGATCAAGGCCGCCGCTCGAGAGCCGGGCCATCGCACGAAGATCGCGGTGTGGTCGAACGACCCCAACGTCGACCCCGTCGGCGCATGCGTCGGAGCCCGTGGAGCCCGGGTGCGCATGGTCACCAACGAGCTGCGCGGCGAGAAGGTCGACATCGTGCCGTTCTCGGAGGATCCGGCCGAGTTCGTGATGCGTGCACTGCAGCCGGCCAAGGTGAAGGAGGTACGCCTCGAAGAGGACACCGGCGTCGCCACCGTGATCGTGCCCGACTACCAGCTGAGCCTGGCCATCGGCAAGGAGGGCCAGAACGCCCGCCTGGCGGCACGGCTCACCGGCTGGAAGGTCGACATCAAGAGCGAGACCCAGCTGCAGGAAGAAGAGGACTACAACAACCAGGACTGGGCCGAAGGCGAGTGGGTCACCGATGAGGCATCCGGTGAGCTCGTATGGAAGCCGGCCGAAGGCGGCGAAGCCATGACGGTCGAGGCGTACGCCACCGCCGGCGACGACGACTCGGCCGATGCGCCCGAGGGTGGGGGCGAAGCGGTCGACGGTGCCATGGCCGAAGGCGGCGCCACGCCCGAGGACATCGAGGCTGTCGGTGCCGTGCTCGAAGCCGCAGGGGCGACGCCCACGCCGGGCTCAGGCTCCGAGGTCGATTCGGGGGAGGCCCCCGCATAGCGGTCTTGCGCACCTGCATCGGCTGTCGACGTCAGGCGTCGCCGCAGGAGCTGGTGCGCTTCGTCCGCCGGGACGACGGCTCGCTCGCCATCGGGCGCACGCTGCCCGGCCGGGGGGCCTGGCTGTGCGCCGGGTCTCCGGGCTGCGTCGACCTGGCGCAACGACGAAATGCGTTCACTCGTGCCCTCCGAGCACCGGTGGGGCAGCGGGAATTGGAAGACTTCGTGCGATCGTTGCAGGACGTGCGAGGATAGGAGGTCGCACGCGGCACTGAGCCGTAGGCGATGCAGTCGGTCACCGAGAGGAAACTGCACCACTTGCCCAAGAAGATCCGGGTCTACGAGCTCGCCAGAGAGCTCGGTCTCACCAACAAGGAAGCGCTCGACCTCTGCTCCACGCTGGGGATCGGCGTCAAGAGCCACTCCTCGAGCATCGAGGACGCACAAGCCGACCGCGTCCGCCGCAAGGCCGACCAGCTCGGGATGCGACGGGACGTCTCGCCCGCCGAGCCCGAACCGGTCAAGCGTGGGTCGAAGGGGGCCCCGGCCGCCGCGGCCG
>CADCTF010000052.1 GCA_902805655.1 uncultured Acidimicrobiales bacterium | reverse complement strand
GTGCTGGAGCGGCACGGCATCGAACAGTCCATGAGCCGCCGCGGCAACTGCTTGGACTGTGAGTATGTCGGTGCCGCCTGGGAAGTCTGACCCTTGCTATGACTGGCCCTGTGCCGTTGCGTTGAAGTGTCGGCCCTCCAGGCGGCGCCTGCCGGTCGAGCAGGGTGTGACTTCATAGGAGCTTGAGGGCGTTCGTCCCATCACAGTCCTGTCCGCCCGTTGGATCGTCAGGCCTCAACCGGCCTGGAGATTTCCCGCATGCGCGAAACCGCGCCCGCCGAGGTCATCATCGGCGTCGACACCCACAAGGACGTCCACGCCGCCGTCGCAATCAATACGCTCGGCGCGCACCTCGGCACCAAGGCCATCCCGGCCAGCAGCAAGGGCTACCAGGCCCTCGAGACATGGGCGATGTCGCTGGGCCCGATCCGGGCCGTCGGGATCGAGGGCACCGGCTCGTACGGCGCCGGCCTGTCCCGCTTCCTGCGCGAGCGGGGCCACGCCGTGTTCGAGGTCAACCGCTCGAACCGCCAGCTGCGGCGCCAGAAGGGGAAGAGCGACACGATCGACGCCGAGGGCGCCGCCCGTGCCGTGCTGGGCGGCCAAGCGACCGCCCTGCCGAAGTCGGGCACCAACGCGGTCGAGATGATCCGCCACCTCAAGGTCGCGCGGGACACCGCGGTCAAGGCCAGGACGCAAGCCATGCAAACCCTGAAGGCGATCATCGTCAGCGCTCCGGCCGCCCTGCGCGAGCAGCTCGACCGCGTCACCGGCAAGATGGCGCTGGTCCGGCGCCTGGCGGCCTTGCGACCGGGTCCGATCACCTCGACGACGGCTTCGGCCAAGACAAGCCTGCGCGCGATCTCCCGACGCTGGCTGGCGCTGGATGCGGAGATCAAGGAGCACGACAGCCAACTCGAAGTGCTGACCGCCGCGCGCGCGCCCAAGCTGGTCGAGGCGCACGGGATGGCCGCGGGCACGGCCGCCGAGATGCTGTCGCTCGTGGGGGACAACCCCGAGCGCATCCGTTCGGAAGCCGCGTTCGCGAAGCTCTGCGGCGCCTGCCCGATCCCGGCCTCCAGCGGCAAAACCAACCGCCACCGGCTCAATCGTGGCGGCAACCGACAAGCCAATGCCGCCCTCCACCGGGTGGTCGTCGTCCGCATGCGTGGCCATCAGCCGACTTTGGATTACGTCCGCCGGCGCACGGGGCGTTGTTGCACGGATCCAACTGGTGGCGCCCGAAGCTGGGCCGGAGTAGCAGGACGACCCCTCACCTGCCCCCCCGGATGCCCCAGCGTGCCCTTCAAGCTGAACCAGGACCGCCGCCACCATAGTCCCCGGCAGAAGCGCAAGGTAATAAA
>CADCTF010000051.1 GCA_902805655.1 uncultured Acidimicrobiales bacterium | reverse complement strand
TCCGGGCGACCACGAACATGACGATGGCGACGGCCAGGCAGAGGAAGTACAGGTACTGGTCATCCGCGAGCCCGGTCCACTCGGGCGTCTCCGGGCCTGACACCACGATGCCCTGCGACCCCCCGGTGAGGTCGCCGAAGCGCTTGATGAACGGCGGCGTCACCACCGCCAGGGCGAGGGTCACGAGCGCCAGGTAGAGGCCCTCCAGGCGCAGCGCGGGGATCCCGAAGAGGAAGCCGAGGGCGAACGTCAGGGCGAAGGCCGGCACCAGCGTGAGCAGGTGCGGCCACCCGTGGTCCTGGATCAGGATCGCCGCGGTGTACGCCCCGATGGCGAAGAAGAAGCTGTGGCCGAGCGAGATCTGGCCGTTGTACCCGGTGAGCATGTTGAGGCCGAGCACGGCGATGGCGAACACCACCACGAGCGTGAACTGGAACACCCGGAACGACGGCAGCGAGTACGGCAGCAGCACGGCGACGGTGAGCAGCAGGGCCCACCCGCCCCACGTGAAGAGGCGGTGCGCTCGGGAGCCCTGGACGACGGTGGGCTTCTGCACCGCTCAGACCCTCGCCACGACGTGCCTGCCGAACAGGCCGGTGGGCTTGGCCATGAGGACGGCGAAGATGATGACGAGCGGCACGGCGATCTTGAGGTCGGACCCGATGAAGTCGACGTAGGTGCCGGCCAGGTTCTCGGCCACGCCGACGACGATGCCGCCGACCACGGCTCCCACCGGGCTGTCGAAGCCGCCGAGGGTGGCCGCCGCGAAGGCGTAGATCTGGACGCCGAGCATCATGTTCGGCTCGAGGAAGAGCCGAGGGGCGACCATGACGCCCGACAGGGCGCCGAGCATGGCGGCGAGGCCCCAGCCGAGCATCAGCATGCGCCCGACGTTGATGCCGACGAGCCGGCTCGACTCGGGGTTGGCCGCCGCCGCCCGCATGGCGAGCCCCACCTTCGTGAACTGGAAGAGCCCGTACAGCAGCAGGACCGTCACGGCCAGGACCCCGACCACCCCGAGCGAGTAGAGCGGGACCCTCACCTCGCCGGCCGACAGCGTGTTCGTCGGGAACGGCTCGGGGAAGCGCTTGACGAGGAAGTCCCACACCCAGCCGGCGCCCTGGTTGAAGATCAGGAGGAGCCCGAGCGTGACGATCACCACCGTGAGCACGGGGGCCTTCTCGACCGGTCGTATGACCGTGCGCTCGATGATGACCCCGGCGACGAACGACAGGACGAGCGTGGCCACGATCGACCCCCAGATGGGCCAGCCGTTCTCCGTGAGCTGCCACGCCACGAACGTCGAGAACATCGCCATCTCGCCCTGGGCGAAGTTGACGATGTTCGTCGACCGGTAGATGAGGAC
>CADCTF010000050.1 GCA_902805655.1 uncultured Acidimicrobiales bacterium | reverse complement strand
CGAGCTCGCCCTCGCGATCCTCGAGGATTCCGGCGCGCACGTACAGCGTCTCCGAGGAGATGCGCAGCGCCTTGGCGATCTGCTGGAGGATCTCGGCCGACGGCTTCCGCAGACCCCGCTCGATCTGGCTCAGGTACGGGTTGGAGATCTCGGCCAGCTCCGACAGCTTCCGCAGGGAGAGGCGGGCGATGGCACGTTGCTCTCGGATGAACGCGCCCAGATCGACCAGGCGCTCGTTCGGGTCCGCCTGGGACGTCAAGACGGCTCGGTGAGGAGCGTGTCCACGTTGGCGGCGCCGGACTTGTACCGGCGGATGACCTCGGCCTGCAGGGCGTCGATGCGCTCGAACACCGCACGCCGCCGGGAGGACATCGAGCGCTCGAGCTCCTCGAGGCGCGAGGCCAGCTCCCGGACCTCGGCGTCCGAGAGCTCGGGCAGGCGCTCGAGTACGTCCGCCTCCACGGTCTGTTCGATCTCGGTGATCAGCTCGTCCACCTCGGAGCCGGGCGCCAGCAGCACCGGCAACCTCCCGAACCCCTCCGGTCGGCTGTGCTCACCCAGCATCTCGCCCTTCTCCAGGCGGTCGACGATGCCGGCCAGGTCGCTCGGTCCCTGCCCTCCGGCCCGCCGGCCGATCTCGGCCCCGACGATGTCCAGGCGGCCCTGGGTGATGCGGCGTGCGTAGGACAGTGCGTTCTCGACCTCCTGGCACTCGTCGCGGCGGGCCCGCACCTCGTGCATCCCGAAGTCCTGCAAGCCAGCCAGGTAGTCGTCGTCCAGGATCCGGTCGAGGCTGGTGAGCATGGGGAAATCGTACCGGTCCTCATCCCCGGGGCTCCGTACGGGGGCGTGGGCCGGCAAGCGGCCGGCCCGATCGGTGGGGAAGTACCGATACACCGCCCGACCGAGCAGCAGCCGGCGGGCCACCGGGCCGAAGTGCCGGCTGTCGGTGCTCGCCCCAGGGTCGTCACCGAGTACGGACACGGTGGTCCGGTCGATCTGCTCCACACGCTTCACGAGGATGCGCTCCGGCCGCCGAGGGTCCCGGATGGCAACCACGTCGCCCGGGCGGGCGCGAGCCCACCTCAGGACGACGACCCGGTCTCCGGCGAGCAGCGCCGGGCGCATGCTCTGGCCCTCCACGAGGAGGCGCCGCACCGGTCTCATACGGCTACCACCGGCAGTAGGGTGACCCGGTGAACGACCTTTCTGCACCGAGGAGCTCTCTTATGCGTCTGCTGTCCCGCCTGCTCGCCACCGTCGACAAGGTGTCCGCTCCGGAGGTGGCATCCGCTCATTGCGATCTGCCCTGCGGCGTCTACGACCCTGCTCAGGCCCGCATCGAGGCCGAGTCGGTGAAGGCGTGCATGGAGAAGTACGCCGCATCCGACGACCCCGACTTCAAGACCCGTGCCGTCCTCATCAAGGAGGAGCGGGCCGACCTGACCAAGCACCACCTCTGGGTGCTGTGGACCGACTACTTCAAGCCCAACCACCTCGAGCAGTACCCGCAGCTGCACGAGCTCTTCTGGAAGGCCACCAAGGCCGCCGGTGACGCCAAGAAGACCCAGGACGTCGCCATCGCCCAGGGCCTGCTCGACCAGATCAAGGAGATCGACCGGATCTTCTGGGAGACCAAGAAGGCCTGACCGCCGGTCGCAGTCGATCATCGAGGCACGGCTCAGCTGCCCCCGGACACCGGGGGCAGCACGGCCACCTCGTCCTCAGGCTCGAGCCGGTCCTCGCCTCGGGCCGGCTCGCCGTTGACCCACACCTTGCTGCCGTCGAGCACCGAGGCGAACGCCGGCCCGAACCGGCTCCGGGCCAAGGCCAGCACTTCGCCGACCGTGTCGCCGTCGATCTCGGCCCGGTCCGTGCCGGCGGCCTCCCGGGCTGACGCGAAGAACCGCAACGTGGCCATCGACGTTCGAACGTACCCGGGGAACGTGCGGACCGGTCCCTGGCGCCGCACAGGGGCCTGACACACTGGCGGGCCATGCCCGAGCCAGGCTCCGCCCGACTGCTGCTCCTGCGCCACGGCCAGTCGACCTGGAACGCGGAGGGTCGATGGCAGGGCTGGGCGGACCCTCCCCTGTCCGAGCTCGGGGAGCAACAGGCCCTCGACGCGAGCCTCCACCTGCGCGACGCAGGCCTCACCCGGACGGCATCGTCGGACCTGCAGCGGGCACGGCGCACGGCCGAGCTGATCGGCGGCGCCCTCGACCTCGGCCCGGTGACGGTGGTGCATGGCCTGCGCGAGCGGAACGTGGGGATGTACCAGGGCCACACTGCGGAGGAGCTGCGACGGAAGTTCCCGGACGACTTCGGGCCCGACGGACGCCGGTTGGGGTACGCCGACGGCGAGAACGATCACGTCCTCTGTGCTCGGGTCCTGCCGGCTCTGGTCGAGCTGGCCGCCCGGCTCAGCGGTGAGGTGGTCCTGGTGGTGAGCCATGGCGGGGTGATCCGCGCCCTCGAGCGCCGGCTCGGCCTGCCGGAGGCGGCGGGAGGTGTCCCCAACCTGGGTGGTCGTTGGTTCGAGGTGCGCGGGACCGACGTGACACCCGGTGAGCGGCTGGTGTCGGTCGACGCGTCCATCGCCACGGCACCCCGAATCGAGTAGCTCCCTGCGGTGATGTCGCACCCGCTGGCTAGGTTCGGCGCCATGCAGGTCGAGGTGGTCCGCAGTCCCAGCCGTCGCAAGACGGTGCATGCCAGAGAGCGCGACGGCGTGGTCTACGTGCGCATCCCGGCGTGGATGTCCAAGGCCGAGGAAGAGGCGTGCGTCGCCAAGATGGTGGCCCGCCTGAGCCGGCGGAGGGTGGCGTCCGACATCGACTTGGAACGCCGAGCGCTCGTGCTGTGCACCCGCTACGGCCTGCCCGCTCCGGAGTCGATCCGCTGGGTGACGAACCAAGAGTCGCGCTGGGCGTCGTGCACTCCGGCGAGCCGCTCGCTCCGCCTCTCCGACCGGTTGGCCGGCTTCCCGGCCTGGGTGGTCGACTACGTGCTGGTCCACGAGCTGGCGCACTTGCAGGAGGCCAACCACGGCCCGGCCTTCTGGCGCCTGGTGAACCGCTACCCGAAGGCGGAGCGGGCCCGCGGGTTCCTCATCGCCAAGGGGCTCGGCGACGATGACGACGAGGCGGCGGCCGGAGGCGGCGACCCGGAGCTGCGGGCTACGCGGTAGGCACAGCCAGGCCGCGGTCGCGACGCCAGTCGGCCTCGATGCGGCCCAGCTCGGTGCTCGGCGGGGCACCCTTGCGGTACTCGGCCAGCAGGGCCCGCCAGTTGTTGGTGGCGTGGAGACGCCCCAGCAGGGCGGAGATGCCCCACACGACCCGGTCGAGGATGACGTAGGAGGCGGGCATGTTCAGGCTGTGGATCACGTCCACGTACACCCCCTGCACGTCGAGCAGCTTGGTGAGCGCCTTCGAGGTCCAGTCTCTGGTGTAGGTGAACGACTCGACCATGAACGGCCCGTACGGGAGGCTGACGTAGTCGAAGACCAGCTGTGGGTCGAGGCCGTGGTCTGAGGCCAGGAACCCCGCCCTCACCGCCGCTTCCACGGTGCCTTCGGGGTCGTGGTCGATGATGCGGTCGAGGGCATCGGTGAGCGACTCGAGCTCGCCCGGCCCCCACCGCTTGACCAGCCCGAAGTCGAGGAACGTGATGGAGCCGTCCTCGTGGAAGATGTAGTTGCCGGGGTGCGGGTCTCCGTTGAAGACGTGGTGGTGCTGGATGGCTCCCTGCGCGAACCGGAACAAGACCTCGGCGGCCTTCTGCTTGATGGCGTCGTCCGCCTTCTCGACGAACTCGTCGAAGCGCAGGCCGTCCACCCACTCCGACGTGAGCACCCGCTGGGAGCTGAGCTCGGCCACCACGCCGGGGATGTGGATGAAGGGATGACCCGCATAGCGCTCGGCGAACTCGCCCTGCAGCTTCGCCTCGAGCCGGTAGTCGAGCTCGTCGGCCATGCGGTCGCGCAGCTCGTCGACCAGCGCCTTCACGTCCAGGTTCTTCAGGGCGAACGATGCGAACAGGCCGTAGAGCATCTCGGCGTTGTCGAGGTCGCTCTTGATGGCGCGGTCGACGCCGGGGTACTGCACCTTCACGGCCACGACCCGGCCGTCGCGGGTGACGGCCCGGTGCACCTGGCCGATGGACGCAGCGCCGACCGGCACCGGGTTCCACTCGAGGAAGATCTTCTCGGGGTCGTCACCCAGCTCCTGGCGGACCACCGAGGCCGCCAGGCTCGGCGCCATGGGCGGCACGTCCTGTTGCAGGGTGGCCAGGGCGGCCTGGGCCTCGGGGGGCAGGCCGTCGGCGATGAACGACAGCATCTGCCCGGCCTTCATGATGGCGCCCTTCATCCCGCCGAGCACCTGGGCGACGTCCTGCGCCGTCCGGATGGCGAACTGCTCGTCGAGCGCCGCCCGCTGCTCCTCGGTGGCCCGGCGACCCCGAACCTTCACCACCACGAGGTGCACGCCCCGGCGTGCCGTGAGGCGCATGATGCGGAGACGGCGCTCGAGGTGGTTCCTCGTCTCGGTGCTCCGCAGCGCAACGCCGGCACCCACCGCGCCGGCGACTGAGACGCCTGCCGCGACGCTGAGAACGGTGGCGCGTCTCGGCATGGGCGTGGACGTTACCCAGCGCCCGACGCTTCGATGCCCCCAGGGTCTACCGTGACGCCGAACAGACGAAGGGGGACCCTGTGCCGTACGTCGAGGACCGAGTCGTGCACGACGCCGACAGCCACATCTTCGAGCCGCCGGGCTACGCGGAGCAGTATGCCGACCCGGCCGCGCGTGAGGCGCTGTCCGAGGCGCTCGGCACCAAGCGCGACACCGCTCGAGCCGGGCTGTTCCAGAAGGCGCTGGCCAAGCAGACCGACGCCGAGTACCGGGCGAAGGACGCCGAGGAGGTGCTGCTGCGGAAGAACTTCGTGGCCATCGGCTCCGTGCTGAAGGAGGACCGGCCCACCGCCCTCGATCTCCTGGGCTTCGCCAGCCAGCTGGTCTTCACGACGACCTACCTCTCGTCGCTGCTGAAGTTCGACCGGGGCAGCGACGTCGACCTCAGCTATGCCCTCGCCACGGGCCACAACCGCGGCATGGTCGACTTCTGCAGCGTCGATCGGCGCCTGCTGCCGGTCTGCTACGTCCCCTTCACCGACATCGACCGGGCCGGCCAGTGCGCGGGCGAGGCGATCGAGATGGGCGCCGCCGCGCTGATGGTGGCCTCTGCGCCGCCCCGCCAGCACTCACCCAGCCACGTGGGCCTCGACCGCGTGTGGGCCCAGGCCGAGGAGGCCGGCGTGCCGATCGTCCTGCACGTGGGTGGTCAGACCCCCATGGACCCGGTGTACAAGGAGAACGGGCTGCCGCCGGTGCCCGACTTCCACGGCGGCGACGACAACTTCACCTCGGTGTCCTACATGGCCATCCCCTACTCGGCCATGCAGACGCTCTCGACGCTCATCTTCGACGGGGTGCTCGAGCGCTTTCCCAAGCTGAAGATCGGCATCATCGAGCTGGGTGCGGCGTGGATCCCCGGATGGATGCACTCCATGGACTCGGCTGCCGAGGCCTTCCGGAAGAACGAGGAGCGGCTCCAGAGCCTGAGCATGCTGCCGAGCGAGTACGTCCGCCGGCAGGTGCGGGCCACCCCGTACCCCCATGAGCCGGCGGGGTGGATCTTGCAGAACTGCGGCGCCGAGGTGCCGATGTTCTCCTCCGACTACCCCCACGTGGAGGGCGGGCGGAACCCGGTGAAGCGGTTCGAGCGGAGCCTCGAAGCGTGCAGTGACGCCGAACGGTCGATGTTCTACTGCGACAACTTCGTCGATCTGATGGGCCCGACCATGGACCGGGTCGGGGCCCCCGTTCCCGTCTGACGCTCAGGCGTCCTCGGTCAGCTCGCCGAGCGACGGCTCGGTCTCGGCCGTCGCCTGGTCCTCCACGCAGAACCGGGTGGCGGGCATGGCTTCCAGCCGGGCGTCACCGATCGGCTTCCCGCAGGCCTCGCAGATGCCGTACGTGCCGTCGTCGATGCGGGCCAGCGCCCGCTCGACATCGGCCAGCTCGGCCTCGATCTGGTTGAGCATCATGAGGTCCTGCGTCTTGCCTGACGTCTCGGTGCCGGCGTCGGCGGGATGCTGGTCGTAGTTCGACAGCTCGCCCCCGTCGTCGTTCATCTCGTCACTGATGCCGCCCTCGGCCACTCCCTCTCGCACCGTGGTGAGCCGAGTGCGCTCCTGCTCGAGCCGGTTCCTGGCCTCTGTGCTGTCCATGTTCGGGACGCTACCCACTCCGTCCTGGGCCGCTACCGTCCCGCCGCCTCGCAGTGCCCTGGGGCTGAAGGGACCCCTCAGCGCTCGCTCGGTCGGTGGCGGCTTAGGTCGTAGCTACCGGGTTCCGGTGAGCCGAGGGTGATGGCGAGGCGGTTCCAGGCGTTGATCTCGATCACGGCGTAGACCAGCCGGGTCAGCTCCTCGGGTTCGAACTGGGTGGCCGCACCATCGAGCACGGCCTGCGGCACGTGCGTGTCGGCCACCTGAGTGATGGCTTCGGTCAGGGCCAGGGCCGCCCGCTCCCGCTCGGAGAAGAACGGCGTCTCGTGCCACGCGCTCAGCGCGTAGAGGCGCTGCTCGGTCTCACCGGCGGCTCGGGCGTCCTTCGAGTGCATGTCGATGCAGTAGGCGCAGCCGTTGAGCTGGGACGCACGCATCTTCACCAGCTCGAGCAGGGCCGGCTCGAGCCCGGACGCGTGCACCGCGTCGCTCAACCGAGTCAGCGCGTGGTAGCCCTCGGGCCAGGAACGGAACATGCGCCTGCGGTCCGGAGCGGTCATCCGTCGACCGTAGGACGTCCTGGACGGGGAGCCGGTCGTTCCTCGCGCGCTTATCGTGCTGGATCGCCCCGGGGGCGTAGCTCAGCTGGCAGAGCAGCGGACTTTTAATCCGAAGCGCAAGGGTTCGAGCCCCTTCGCCCCCACTGCCCCAACCTGGAACGCTGCTACTGCCCGGCCAGGCGCTGCTCGATGTGGGCGACCTTGGCCGCCATGGCGCCGGTGACGCCCGGCCGGTGGTCGATCTTGATCACCAGGCTCACGCGGGGGGCCGCCTCCGCGACCCGGTCCGCGCACGCCTTGATCACCGCCATCACCTCGTCCCACTCGCCCTCGACGTTGGTGAACATGGCGTTGGTCTCGTTCGGCAGCCCGCTCTCACGCACGATGCGGATGGCGTCGGCCACGATGTCGCCGACGGAGTCGCCGGCGCCGAGCGGTGTGATGGAGAAGGCGGCTATCACGGCAGGGCATCCTCGTTCTCGATGGGCAGCGGCGGGAGGTCGTCACCAGGCGTGAAGCCCAGCACCCGCCCGTAGAAGGACAGCTCGGCCTGGGCCACGGCCACGATCGTCTCCGCCTGGCGGAAGCCGTGCTGCTCGCCCTCGAAGGCCAGGTAGGAGAAGGGCAGCCCCTTGGCCCGCAGCGCCTCCACCATCTGCTCGGCCTGGGCCGGCGGGACGACGCGGTCCTCCAGGCCCTGGAACAGGATAAGCGGGCACGACAGGCGATCGGCATGGTGGATCGGCGATCGGGCCACGTACAGATCACGCCGCTCGGGGTACGGACCGACCAGGCCGTCGAGATAGCGCGACTCGAACTTGTGCGTGTCCGTGGCCAGGGCTTCGAGGTCGGCGACCCCGTAGTGGCTCGCTCCTGCGGCGAACACGCCGGGATGGAAGGTCAGGGCGGCGAGGGTCGTGTAGCCGCCGGCGCTCCCGCCCCGGATGACGAGCCGCCTGGCGTCGGCCAGGCCTTGTTCCGCGAGCCAGCGAGCCGCCGCCACGCAGTCCTCCACGTCGACGATGCCCCACTCCCCCCGCAACCGGTCGCGGTACTCGCGGCCGTAGCCGGTGCTGCCTCCATAGTTGACGTCGACCACCGCGAAGCCGCGACTCGTCCAGTACTGGACACCCAGGTTGAGGACGGCATCGGTGGCCGAGGTCGGCCCGCCGTGGCTGATGACCATCAGGGGCGGCCGGTCGTCCGCAGCACCCACGTAGTCGGCGTTGGTGGGCGGATAGTGGAGCGCGTGGGCGGTTCGCCCGCCCTGGGTCGGGAACTCCACCGGTCGGGGCACGGAGAGGTAGCCGGGCTCCGGCATCCGCTCGCGATCACGCTTCAGCTCCTCGACCGCTCCGTCCGGCAGCGAGATGCGCACCACCGTCGGACCTTGGGTGGGCGAGCCGGTCAGCGCCACGATGCCGTGGCCCGAGGGCTGCATGGAACCGAAGGTGGTGAAGGGCTGTTCGATCTCGCGTACTGCGCCCGAGCTGATGACCCCGAGGTGGTCGAGGCCGCGCTCGGCCCACACGGCCACGATGGCGCCGTCCGGAAGAAAGCAGTACGAGGACTGGCCGAACACCCAGTCCGGACCCGAGAGCTCGGCTTCCATGGGGGCGATGGCCACACCGCCGCTCACTGCGGCATGGTCGGCGTAGAGGTTCCACCAGCCGGTGCGGTCGGACACGAAGTGCAGGACGCCACCCGGGCTCCACCGAGGCTGGGTCACGGACTCCGACGGTCCGCCCGCCACCTTGCGGGCGGCTCCCACGGCCAACGGCGCCACCCACAGCTCGGTGCCGTCCCATGGCATGTTGGGGTGGTCCCACGACAGCCAGGCGATCGACCGCCCGTCAGGACTGATGCGCGGCGCGGCGAAGAAGTCGTGCCCATGGGCGATCACCCGCGGCTCCGTCGATCCGTCCGCCGCCAGCAGCACGACGTCGTTCACCGGCTCGCCGCCCAGGTGCCGCTCACGTACCGCAGCCAGGGCGGTGCCGTCTGGTGACAGAGCCAGGTCGGCGTAGCGGAACGCGCCCGGCTCCGGCGGCTCCGCGGTGATGGGCACCGGCTCGTGTCCGGGCTCGACCCGGTACACCCGCTGGTCGGAGAGGTTGGCGAACCACACCACGCCTCCGGCCACTGCGTACGAGAGGCCCCCGTACTCGTGCACGAGCGTGCGGGCCGAGTACCCCTCGGGCACCACGTCGGTGTGCGTGCCGTCGGGCGCGCGACGCACGATCACCTGACGGCCGCCATCCGCCGGGCGGCCTTCGTTCCAGTAGACGTCGTCACCGTCCGGGCGCACCTGTCCGAGGCGGACGACCTTCTCCACGAGCAGCTCGGCCGTGATCGGAGACCGCCAAGACCCGTACGGCGCGGTGGTGGGCACGCGGGGAGCCTACGGCGGCCGCGAGACTGTCGTCATGGTCGCCAGACGCCCCAACACGATGAGCACGGCCGGACTCAACCGGCTCGGTCTGAAGCGGAAGGACGAGGCCTGGCTGCACGAGGCCCTCAGCTCACCGACCACCCGGTTCGTGCCGCTGTGCAACGGCAAGGTGTGCGTGGCCGGGCCCCCGGCTTCCACCGTGCTGCTCGAAACCGGCACCTGGGAGGACGTGTGGCTTCTCGGGGAGGCCGAGGGCACCACCTACGTCGCGGTCGAGATCGACGAGGACACCTGGGCCGAGCTCCCCGTGCCCGAAGGTGCCCGGCTGGCTTCGTTGCGGGAGGTGGCCACGCTCCTGCCACCGCTCGAGTCGAACATGCTCGCCCTGGCGGCCGGCCTGTCGGCATGGCATCGCACGAACCAGTTCTGCGGAACGTGCGGCGCTCCGACCCGCCCCGAGGCCGCGGGCCACGTCCGGCGCTGCACGGGCTGTGCGAAGGAGCACTTCCCCCGCACCGACCCGGCGATCATCGTGCTCGTCACCGACGGCGACCGCTGCCTGCTGGCTCGCGGGCCCCAGTGGCCGGTGCGGTTCGCCTCGGCCCTCGCGGGCTTCGTCGAGCCCGGCGAGTCCCTGGAGGACGCCGTGGCCCGCGAGGTCTTCGAGGAGGTGGGCATCGTCGTGGACGAGGTGGAGTACCAGTCGTCGCAGCCCTGGCCGTTCCCGGCGTCGGTGATGCTGGCGTTCCGGGCGACCGCGGCCACGACGGAGATCACCATGGACCCGACCGAGATCGCCGATGCCCAGTGGTACTCCCGGGAGGACGTGGCCGACGGCATCGTCAACCTCCCCGGATCGGTCTCCATCGCCCGCCGGCTCATCGACGACTGGATCGCAGAAGGCTCCTGAGGTCGAGCCGCCGGCCCCCGCGGTCAGGGCAGCGAGGTGAGCTCGGCTTCTTGGCCGTTCCGCCAGACAGTGACCTGGCCGGCGCCCTCGGACCGCCAGGAGCCCTCGGCATCACGGATCAGGGCGGTCTGCTCGTCGATGCCGACCACCGCTGTGCCCGGTGACGCCAGCTCGTAGGTGCGCTTGGCCTTCTCGACCGACCACGTGTTGGCGTGGGGCAGGATGGCCACCTGGTTCACCAGCCCGAGGCCGAGGGTGAACGCGCCGCCGCGCGGGTCGACCATCGGGTCGCACAGCACCATGGCACCAGCCGACGAACCGGCCAGCACGGCGCCGTTGTCCCACGCGTGCACGATGGCTTCCCAGACCAGGGAGTCCTTGAGCACCGACTTGAGGTGAAGCGACGAGCCGCCGCCGATGTAGATGAACGGCGCCTCCCGCACGGTCGCCGCGTGCGCTTCGTCCTCCGCGTCCGGACGCCGCAGGACATCGAGCCCTCGCACCTTGCCGCCGATGCGCCCGAACCACTCACTGGCCCACTCGACGGCTCGCTCGGGGTGCTCGTAGGCGGCACCGGTGGGCAGCACCAGGACGTCCGAGCCACCGCTGGCCTCCAGGAGCCCGCGGTCGAAGGTGCATCCATCGCGCCACTCCTGTCCGCCGACGAGAGCCAGCACGCCGCTCATCGGTCGGCCCCGGCCGGGGCGCCGGCGGGCACCTCGGCGCGAGCGATGGCCCGGCCGCGCACCAGCGGGCCCGGTGAGCGAGAACAGTCGGTGATCACGAAGCCGGCCTCCCGAAGGGTGTGCAAGGTGTTGCGGTCAAGGTGGCACCCGGTGGACGTCCGGCGCCACAGCGGGCTCGCGAGGTGCTGAGCTGCGCCGGCCGCGCCGGTGGCGCGCACGTGCTCGAGGAACAGCAGCGAACCGCGCGGGGCCAACAGCGACCGGAGGCGCCGAGCCACGGCCAGCGGATCGTCCACGCGGCAGAGCACGAACGTGCAGACGATGGTGTCGAACCCACCGTCGGACGCGTCCGACTCGGCGAGAGCGTCGTCCCCACGGTTCAGCTCCAACACTCGCCCCCGAGCGTCCGCCCCCACCTGGGCGCGCTTGGAGGCGACGCCGAGGACGTCGGCCAGGCACATCGCTCGTTCGAGCAGCGCAGTCCGGGGGGCTCGGTCGCTCATCGCCCGGCCGAACCTATTCGACGATGCCACCGGGGCGATCCATGTCGCCCACTCGACGCAGGTCACCGACCCGATCCATTGGAGCCGTCCCCGTAGCGGTCGGTAGCGTGACCCGACATGTCGATTCAGAGCGTGGGCGTCGTCGGTTCGGGGATCATGGGTTCGGGCATCGCCGAGGTGGCGGCCAAGACCGGCCACGAGGTGGTCCTGCGGTCGAGGCGCCAGGAAAGCGCCGACGCCATGGTGACCAGCCTCGAGAAGTCGCTGGCCAAGCAGGTCGAGCGCAACCGCCTGTCCGCCGAGGACCGCGACGCGGCTCTGGGGCGCGTGCGGGCCACCGCGGATCTGGCCGACCTCGCCGGTTGCGACCTCGTGATCGAGTCCATCGTCGAGGACCTCGACACCAAGAAGGCGCTGTTCAAGGAGCTCGACGGCATCTGCGGCGAGAGCACGATCCTGGCCTCCAACACGTCGACCCTGCCCGTCATCGAGCTGGCCATGGAGACCAACCGGCCGGACAAGGTGTGCGGGGTCCACTTCTTCAACCCGGCGCCGGCCATGGCCCTCGTGGAGATCGTCAAGCCGCTGACCGCGAGCGACGAGACAATCGACTCGGCCAAGGCATTCGCCGCCGCCTGTGGCAAGACGGTGGTGGAGGTGGTCGACCAGGCCGGCTTCATCGTGAACAACCTGCTGTTCCCCTACCTGAACAACGCGGTGCGGCTCTACGAGAACCGGGTCGCCACCAAGGAGGACATCGACGAGGCGATGAAGGGCGGGTGCAACTTCCCGATGGGCCCCTTCGCCCTGCTCGACCTGGTCGGCCTCGACACCAGCCTCGCCATCCTCGATGCGCTCTACGACGAGTTCAAGGACCCGAACTTCGCCGCCCGCCCCTTGCTGAAGCGCATGGTGGCGGCCAACCAGCTGGGCCGGAAGTCGGGCAAGGGCTTCTACGACTACGCCAGGAAGTAGCGCTCGCGCCCGGCCCGGGCGACAATGAGCCCATGCCGGATCGTCCCTGGGTAATGCGCACCTACTCGGGCCACTCATCAGCCCGAGCGTCGAACGAGCTCTACCGGATGAACCTGGCCAAGGGCCAGACGGGCCTGTCGATCGCGTTCGACCTGCCCACGCAGATCGGGTACGACCCGGACTCTCCTGAAGCACGGGGTGAGGTCGGCAAGGTCGGGGTGCCGGTGGTGCACCTCGGCCACATGCGCGAGCTGCTCCACGAGATCCCGGTCGACACGATCACCACGTCGATGACCATCAACGCCACCGCGGCGTGGATCCTCGGCCTCTACATCGCCAACGCCGAGACGCAGGGCGTGGAGCCCAAGGTGCTGGGTGGCACCACCCAGAACGACATCGTGAAGGAGTACCTCTCGCGGGGCACCTTCATCTTCCCGCCCGTGCCGAGCCGGCGGCTGATCGTCGACATGATCGCCTACACCGTGCGCCACGTGCCCCGGTGGAACCCGATCAACGTCTGCAGCTACCACCTGCAGGAGGCCGGGGCCACACCGGTGCAGGAGCTGGCATTCACCATGGCCACGGCCATCGGCGTGCTCGACGCGGTTCGAGACTCGGGGCAGGTCGACCCGGCCGACTTCCCCGAAGTGGTCGGTCGCATCTCGTTCTTCGTCAACGCCGGCATCCGCTTCGTGGAGGAGACCTGCAAGATGCGGGCCTTCACCCAGTGGTGGGACCAGATCTGCCTGGAGCGCTACGGGGTGCAGGACCCGAGGCTGCGCCGCTTCCGCTACGCCGTGCAGGTCAACTCTCTGGGGCTCACCGAGGCCCAGCCCGAGAACAACGTGCAGCGCATCGTGCTCGAGCTGCTGGGCGTGACGCTGTCGAAGGACGCTCGCTCACGGTCGATCCAGCTGCCGGCCTGGAACGAGGCCTTGGGCCTGCCCCGTCCGTGGGACCAGCAGTGGGCGCTGCGCATGCAGCAGGTGCTCGCCTTCGAGACCGACCTGCTCGAGTACGACGACATCTTCGACGGCTCGCACGTCATCGAGAAGAAGACGGCCGAGATGCTCGAGGCGGCGCAGGCCGAGCTGGCCGATGTGCTCGACCGGGGTGGTGCCTTCGAGGCCATCGACGAGCTCAAGAACCGGCTCGTGCAGAGCCAGGCCGATCGTCGTCGCCGGATCGAGTCGAGTGACCTCACCGTGGTGGGGGTCAACGCCTTCACCACCACCGAGCCCTCACCTCTGGGTGGCGAGGGCGCCATCCTCAAGGTCGACCCGGCTGGTGAGACCGAGCAACGCCGGGGCCTGGAGGAGTGGAGGTCGACCCGGGACAACGACGCCGTCGAGCAGGCACTGGCCGAGCTGCGCCGGGTGGCCGGTACGGACGAGAACATCATGCCGGCCACCATCGCCCTCGCCCATGCCGGCGGGACCACCGGCGAGTGGGCCGGCGCACTGCGAGAGGTGTTCGGGGAGTACCGGGCTCCGACCGGCGTGGGTTCGGCCGTCGGCGGTCGGGGCGAGAGCCTCGAGGCGGTGCGGGAGCGGGTGCGGTCGCTCGACGGTGGTCCGCCCCGGCTGTTGGTGGCCAAGCCGGGTCTCGACGGCCACTCGAACGGCGCCGAGCAGGTGGCGGTGGCCGCCCGGGACGCCGGGTTCGAGGTCGTCTACCAGGGCATCCGTCTCACGCCTGAGCAGATCGCCGCCGCCGCGAGGGACGAGGACGTCGACGTGGTCGGCATCTCGATCCTCTCCGGAAGCCACCTCGAGCTGGTTCCCGAGGTCGTGCGCCTGCTGCGCGAGGCCGGGGTCGACGCACCCGTCGTCGTGGGCGGCATCATCCCCGACGAGGACGCCGTCGGCCTGCGGGCCGGCGGCGTGGCGGCCGTCTACACCCCCAAGGACTACGAGCTGCCCCGGATGATGGCCGACCTGGTCGAGCTGGTCGCGGCCCATCGTGCCGATCGCGCCTGAGCGACATGGCATGAACGGTGCAAAGTCGCGCTTGATTCCCAGCGCTTGGGTGTCGATGGATGGCTCTATGGACCAACGCGCCCTGCCGGGCCTGATCGCAGGCCTCTCCGGCTGTGCGTTCAGCATCATCGGAGGGCTCCTCGCCTTGCCCGTGCTCACCGTTCTCGGCGCCGTCTGCGCATTGGTTGCGGGCGGTTGCTCGCTCTCCCTGCTGGAGCGAGCGCGCCGGGCCGAGCGGGTCACGTCGATCGCCGTGTCCGAGCTGGCCATGCTGCGCGAGGTCGAGCTCTCCCACCCGGCCAACGGCCGATCGGTGCTCGACCAGGAGACCGGTATTCCCGACGGCCGGTTCTTCGAGATCGCCCTCGACAGCCGCGTGTCGGCCGCCCGTCGCCACCTGTGGCCCGTGGCCGTCGTCATCCTCGATGTCTCCATGGCCGAGGAGCAGCGAGCCCAGCACCTCGCCACCTTCACCCTTCTCGTGCAGGGCACCCTGCGAGAGGCAGACGTGGCCTGCCGGCTGGGGACGTCGACCTTCGCGCTGGTACTCGAGGACACCAACGAGGCCGGCGGCGTCTGGGCGGCCGAGCGGCTCCAGGCATCGGTGGCCAAGGCGTCGCTCGGCATCGACCGGCTGTCGGCCGGCGTGTCCAGCTACCCGACGCACGGGCTCGATGCCGGCGACCTGCTCGACCGGGCCCGCACTGCGCTCGACCGGGCCTGCTCGGCCGAGCACTCCCACGGCCTGGGTCAGGTCGAGGTAGCTGCGTCGGTCGACGTCATCTGACCTAGCACGGGCAGCGGCTACGGGATACTGGAGCGGTGCGGCGACGCCCGTTCCCGCCCCTGGCGCGCGTCCTCGGCTTGCTGGTCGTGGTGGTCGGCGCCTTCACCGCCCTGGGTCTGGCCGTCCTCTGGCCGTCAGGCGACGCTCCCGACCTCTCCGGCAGCACGGCCGGCTTGGACTACGTCGACGCACAGGTCACCGCCGTCGAGGTCGTGGGCTGCACGGATCCGGCCGAAGGCCTGCCCACCGAGTGTCAGGCCGTCTCGGTCCGAGTGTCCTCGGGACCCGATGAAGGTGAGCCGGCGACCTTCTTCAGCTCCCTGGCCGACTTCCGAGCACCGAGCTTCTCGGCGGGCGACCGGCTCGTGCTCGTCTACAACCGCCTTGCGCCGGCTCCGTTCCAGTACGTGTTCGTCGAGTTCCAACGGGACACGCCGCTGCTCCTGCTCGGGCTTGCCTTCGTCCTGGTCGTGGTCGCCTTCGGGCGCTGGAAGGGAGTACGCGCCCTCGCCGGCCTGGGGGTGAGCCTGGCCGTCATCGTCGGCTTCCTGCTGCCGTCGCTGTTGCGGGACCACAACGCGATCGCGGTCGCTCTCGTCACCACCTCGGTGGTCGCCTTCGCTTCCCTCTACCTGGCCCACGGCGTCTCCGCGGCGACGACGGTGGCACTGCTCGGCACGCTGACGTCGGTGGTGGCCATCGCCCTGCTGGCCAACGTCATGGCCGCCGCGGCCCGCCTCACCGGGTTGTCCGGAGAGAGCTTTCAGGTGCTGCGCGTCACGGCCGAGGCCATCGAACCACGGGGGATCCTGATCGCCGGGGTCGTGATCGGCGCCCTCGGGGTGCTGGACGACGTGACGGTCACCCAGGTGTCAGCCGTCACCGAGCTGCGGAGAGCAAAGCCGGACCTGTCGAGGCGGGACCTCTACCGCTCGGCCATCCGCATCGGCCGCGACCACGTCGCGTCGACGGTCAACACCCTCGTCCTGGCCTATGTCGGCGCCTCCCTCGCGTTGATGCTGTTCTTCCTCCAGGAGGGCCGGTCGATCACCCAGGTGCTGGGGCGCGAGGTCGTGGCGATCGAGGTGGTGCGGATGCTCGTCGGCAGCATCGGTCTCATCCTGTCGGTGCCGCTCACCACGTGGCTGGCGGTCGTGGCCGGTGTGACCAGCGACACCGACGGCCACGGGCACGGCAGCTCTTCGAGCTAGGCAGAACCAGCAGCCCGGCATCCGCGGGCAGCTCGTGGAACACCGATTCCAGCGGACGAGGGAGAGTCAGCTCCGTGGTCAACCACGCGGCGCTCACCCGGTCCAGACGGAAGAAGCGTCCCGCCCGTCGTAGGCGGCACCAAGCGAGCAGACACCACGCGCCCTTGTGGACGGCGAGCCTGACCGCAAGCTCATCGCCCGACTGGTGACGCTCCTCGGTGATGACCCGTTCCACGTCCACGTGTCTCGCGCGTTCTCGCTCGGCGATGCGGCTCGCGCCGATGCGGCCCTCGCCGAGCACCACCTCGGAAAGCTCGCCCTGCTCTCTCGCAGGAAGGTGGAGCCATGAGAGCTGCGCTCAGCACGGAGCGGCAGGAGCGGAGGCGACAGTGCTACGGACGCTGGCGGCTCGCGGCCGGCGCGCGTCGAGGCATCCACCAGCGGTTGGAGAAGCGCCACGGTGATCGTGGCGCCTCCGCCTCTGCGACCGGTGGCCGGGGCCAAGCCACCTCGACGGCGGCGATGATGGCCGCCACCTCGGGGCCGGTAGGCGAGCGATCGGCCATCGTCAGAGCGGCACGTTGCCGTGCTTGCGACGAGGCAGGTCCTCGCGCTTGGTGCGGAGCAGCTCGAGCGAGCGGATGAGGACGGCGCGGGTGTCGGCCGGATCGATGACGTCGTCGACGTAGCCGCGCTCGGCCGCTTCGTAGGGGTTGGCGTGGCGGGAGTTGTAGTCCTCGATCAGCTCGGCGCGACGCGCCGTGGGGTCGGCCTCGAGGCTCAGCTCCCGCTTGTAGAGCACGTCGACGGCACCGTCGGCGCCCATGACGGCCAGCTCCGCGGATGGCCACGCGTACGCCAGGTCGGCACCGATGGACTTCGAGTTCATGACCACGTAGGCACCGCCGTAGGCCTTGCGGGTGATGACCTGGATGCGGGGGACGGTGGCCTCGCAGAAGGCGTACAGCAGCTTGGCGCCGTGGCGGATGATGCCGCCGTACTCCTGGTCGGTGCCGGGCTGGAACCCGGGCACGTCCACGAAGGTGACGAGCGGGATGTTGAAGGCGTCGCAGGTACGGACGAAGCGCGCCGCCTTCTCGGCTGCGTCGATGTTCAGCACCCCGGCCAGGATCTGGGGCTGGTTGCCCACCACGCCGACCACGTGGCCGTTGAGCCGGGCGAAGCCGCAGGTGATGTTGGTGGCGAAGAGCGCCGAGTACTCGAAGTAGTCACCGTCGTCGAAGACGGCGGCGATGACCTTCTTCATGTCGTAGGGCATCCGCGAGCTGGCAGGCATGAGGTCGTTCAGCTCGTCGCTGCGGCGGTTCGGGTCGTCGGTCGGCTCGACGTAGGGCCCCTCGTCGAGGTTGTTGGCCGGCAGGAAGGACATGAGGTACCGGACCTCGTCGAGGCAGGCCTTGTCGTCGGGGGCGGTGAAGTTGCAGACGCCCGACTTGGTGGCATGGCTCATGGCCCCGCCCAGCTGCTCCTGGGTGACCTCCTCGCCGGTGACCGACTTCACCACGTCCGGCCCGGTGATGAACATGTACGACGTCTCCTGCACCATGAAGACGAAGTCGGTGAGGGCCGGGCTGTAGACGGCGCCACCGGCGCAGGGGCCCATGATCACGCTGATCTGCGGGACGACCCCGGACGCCAGCACGTTGCGGTGGAAGATGCCGCCGTACATGGCGAGCGACACCACGCCCTCCTGGATGCGGGCGCCGGCGCCGTCGTTGAGGCCGATCACCGGCACGCCGAGCGACGCCGACAGGTCCATCACCTTGTGGATCTTCTCGGCGAACACCTCGCCGAGGGCGCCGCCGAAGACGGTGAAGTCCTGGCTGAAGATGCACACCTTGCGGCCGTCGATCGTGCCAAAGCCCGTGATGACGCCGTCGGTGTAAGGCCGCTCGGCCAAGGAAGAGCCCGCACGATGCCGGGCCAGCATGTCCAGCTCCTGGAACGACCCCTCGTCGAGGAGGTACTCGATCCGCTCTCGCGCGGTCATCTTGCCGCGCTCGTGCTGGCGGGTGACCGCCCGCTCGGAACCGGCGTGACGCGCCTGCTCCTTGCGGCTGGCCAGCTCTTCGAGCCGTTCCTTCATCGTATGGTCGGACACGACGGAAAAGGCTAGTTCCTTCGCCCGCTCGGGTCGTAGCCTCGGAGGGTGCCAGAACCCGCTGGAGATCAGCGACGCGTCATCGTGCGCGGGCTGCTGGTCCTGCGGGACCAGGTCCGCCTGGCGCCCAAGCCGTTCGGCTTGGCGGTCGGCGGATCCGTGCTCTACGCCATCACCACCGTCGCCTCGTCGGCCGTCCTCGGCTGGGTGGTCGACAACGTCGTCGCACCCCGCTTCACCGAGGGCCGGGTGGCCAGCGGCACCGTCATCGCCGGCATCCTGGCCATCCTGGCCGTCGGCGTGTGCAAATCCGTCGGCATCGTCATGCGGCGGCTCGGGGCCATGACCGCCCAGGCCCAGGTGCAGGCCGTGCTGCGGGGCCGGGTGATCGACAAGTACCTCGACCTGCCGCTCTCCTTCCACCGGGCCCGGCCCACGGGTGAGCTGCTGGCCCACGCCGATGGCGACGCCGAGGCGGCCACCGGGGTGCTCGCCCCGCTCCCCTGGGCCACGGGCATCCTCGTGCTCCTCGTGGTCACCGGTGGCTGGCTGGTGGCGACAGACCCGTTCCTCGGCGTCATCGGGCTGGTGCTGCTGCCGTCCGTCCTCCTGGTCAACGTGGCCTTCGAGCGCCGGCTGGAGGTGCCGGCGAACCAGGCCCAGGAGCGCTATGGCGATCTGTCGGCCGTCGCCTACGAGAGCATCGACGGGGCACTCGTGGTCAAGACGCTCGGGGCCGAGGGCCGGGAGAGCGACCGGTTCGCAGCCAAGGCGGAGTCGTTGCGAGAGGCGAAGGTCGAGCTCGGCTCGCAGCAGGCGCTGCTGTTCCAGCTGCTCGATGCCCTGCCGACCGCCGGCATCCTCCTGCTGCTGGTCGTGGGGGCGTGGCGCGTCGACCGCGGCATCATCACCCCCGGCACCCTGATCGCCTTCGTCAACCTGCTCCGCCTGGTCACGTGGCCGCTGCACATGGTCGGCTGGGTGCTCGGGTCGCTCCCCCGCACGGTGGCCGGCAACGACCGCGTGCAGGGGGTCCTCCGCCAACCGGTGCCACCGGCCTCCGAGCTGCGCCTGGTCGCGCCGCCCAGCGGTGTCGGGCTCGATGTCCGGGACCTGCACTTCTCCTACGGAGCCGGCGCAGCGGTGCTCGACGGCGTGTCGTTCTGCATCCCGCAGGGCTGCACCGCGGCCCTGGTCGGAGCCACCGGCGCGGGGAAGTCCACGCTCATGCAGATCCTCGGCGGCCTGCTCGACCCCGCGTCCGGCACGGTGAGCGCCCCCACCCCGGTCGCGCTTGCGTTCCAGGAGCCGTTCGTGTTCGCCGACTCCGCCTTCACCAACATCTCACTGGGCACCGACCTGACCGAAGCGGACGTCGCCAGGGCGGCTCGCATCGCCCAGGCCGACGAGTTCCTCGACCGGCTGCCCCGTCGCTACGACTCGGTCATCGGCGAGCGGGGCGCCACGCTGTCGGGCGGCCAGCGCCAGCGCCTGGCCCTCGCCCGTGCCCTGGTGCGCCGACCGCAGCTGCTGCTGCTCGACGACGCCACGTCGAGCGTCGACCCGTCCACCGAGGCCGACATCCTGCGCGGCCTGTCCTCCGAGCTGGCCGCCACCACCACCCTCATCGTGGCCAGCCGCCCGTCCACCATCGCCCTGGCCGAGCTCGTGCTGTTCCTCGACGGTGGCCGCATCGCGGCGTCCGGCACGCACGCCGAGCTGCTGGTGACCAGCCCGGGGTACGCCCGGCTGGTGCAGGCCTATGAGCAGGACCGGGTGGCCTGATGGGCAGCGACGACGGCACCTGGCGGGTGCTGAAGCGGGGGTGGGAGACCAGCCCGGCCATCCGCCAGGGAGCCGTGCTCACCGCCTTGCTCGCGCTCGTGGGGGCGGCCGGGCAGGCCGCGATCCCCGTGCTCATCCAGCAGATGCTCGACCGGGGTCTGGTGGACGGACGGATGCAGGGCGGGATGCTGGCCGTGCTGGCCGTCATCGGCTTCGGGGTGGTGGTCACCACCGCAGTGGCGGGCGTCATGACCCGTCGGCGCCTGATCCGCCGCGGGGAGGAGGCACTCGCGGCGCTGCGGGTCGATGCCTTCCGCCACATCCACCGCCTCAGCATCGCCACCCAGAGCGAGGACCGCCGGGGCGCCCTCGTCGCTCGCGTCACCACCGACGTCGAGCAGCTCTCGCAGTTCCTCAGCTGGGGCGGCGTGGCCTGGCTGGTCAACACCTCGATCATCATCATCGTGGTCATCGTGATGGTGGTCTACGACGCCCGCCTCGCCTTCGTCGCCATCGCGGTGGTGCTGCCCATGGTGGCGGTGCTGAAGGCCGTGCAGCACCGCATCGCGGCGCGCTACGACGCGGTTCGGAGCCGCCTGGCCGACCTGCTCACGGCGGTGTCGGAGACGGTCATGGGGGCGTCGGTCATCCGCGCCTACGGGGCCCAGCCGGTCATGCGCCGCCGGGCGCAGTCGACCACCGAGGCACTTCGCGTCTCGCAGGTGCGGGCCGCCCAGATGTCGGCCTTCCTCTTCCCCACGGGTGAGCTGTTCTCGGTGCTCACCGTGGCGGCGGTGCTCGGCGTCGGGCTCTTCCTCGGGCCGGCTTCCGGGCTGAGCGCCGGCGAGCTGGTGGCGTTCGTCTTCCTCGTCAACCTCTTCCTGCAGCCCGTGGCCGAGTTCACCGACATCATCGACCAGACCCAGCTGGCGGTGGCCGGGTGGCGGCGCGTGCTCGACGTGCTGGCCACGCCGATCGACCTGGTCGAGCCCGAGCCGGGCGTGCTGCTGCCGCACGAACCCCCGCAGGTGACCGTCGACCACGTGTCGTTCCGCTATGGCTCCGGGCCCATGGTGCTCGACGACGTGACCGCGGTGCTTCCGGCCGGAGCGCGCATCGCGCTGGTCGGAGCCACCGGGTCGGGCAAGACGACGTTGGCCAAGCTGCTCGCCCGACTGGCCGACCCCACCGACGGCCGGGTGCTGGTGGGCGACCACGACGTGCGCGACGTGGCCTCGCCGTCCCTCCGGTCCACCGTGGTCATGGTGCCCCAGGAGGGGTTCCTCTTCGACGCCACCATCGGGGCCAACGTGCGGTTCGGCAAGCCCGGCGCATCGGATGCCGAGATCCACGCCGCCTTCGCCGACCTCGGCCTGGACGACTGGCTGGCGGGGCTCGCCCACGGCTTGGACACCCCAGCAGGTGAGCGCGGCGACTCCTTGTCCGTCGGGGAGCGCCAGCTGGTGTCCTTGGCTCGGGCCTACCTGGCCGACCCGTACTGCCTCATCCTCGACGAGGCCACGTCGGCCGTCGACCCCGCCACCGAGGTCCGGCTGGCCGAGGCCGTGGAGAGCCTCAGCCGTGGTCGCACCACCATCGCCATCGCCCACCGGCTGTCCACCGCCGAGCGGGCCGATCTGGTGCTGGTGATGGAGCACGGGCGCCTGGTCGAGCAGGGTCGCCATGCCGACCTGGTCGAGGCGGGGGGACCGTACGCAAAGCTGCACGAGCGCTGGGTGTCCGGCACCGCCTCCCTCGCCTGAGCCTTGCCCATCGAGCCGGAGCCGACGCAGTGGGAGCTACCCGACCCGATGGACGCGCCGGACGACCTGGTCGGCGTGGGCGCCGACCTCGCGCCGGGCACGGTGCTCGCGGCGTATCGCTCCGGGCTGTTCCCGATGCCCCTGGACGCCGACGGCGAGACGCTGCTCGGGTGGTGGTCACCTCACCCGCGGGGCATCCTGCCGCTGGACGAGCTCCGGGTCAGCCGGTCGCTCCGCCGCTCACTGCGCCGCTTCGACGTCCGCACCGACACCGCGTTCGAGGCGGTGATCGACGCGTGCGGCGATCTCCGACGCGACGGGAGGTGGATCTCACCGACCATACGGGCCGCCTACGTCGACCTCCACCGCCGGGGCTGGGTCCACAGCGTGGAGGCGTGGTCACGTGACGACGGCGCCCTGGCGGGCGGCCTCTACGGTGTGGCGATCGGCGGGCTGTTCGCCGGGGAGTCGATGTTCCACCGCCGGCCCGATGCCTCCAAGGTGGCGCTCGTGGCCCTCGTCGACCTGTTGAGCGACGGGTGCACCCGCCTCCTCGACGTGCAGTGGACCACGGAGCACCTCGCCTCGCTGGGCGCCCGTGACATCCCCCGCGCCGACTACCTGCACAAGCTGGCGGAGGCGCTGCGCCAGCCCTTGCCGGCGGTGTTCGGCGACGAATGACGCCGCGGCCCCAACAAAATCCCGAAAAGGCGCCTAAGTCGGGCCCTGTCTCGTGCCGAGAACTACGTCATGATCTCCACGTCCGCATCCACAGAGGTGGCCGGTCGCCATGGCTGAGCACTTCGTCGGCCTGGACATCGGGTCCTTTGCGGTTCGCGCCGCCGAGGTCTCCGGTGATCCCGGGTCGCTCACCCTCCACCGATTCGCCCAGCTGACCCTTCCCCCCGGGGCCGTGGTCGACGGGGAGATCATCGACAGCGTCGCCGTCACGGCGGCGATCAAGAGCCTGTGGGACAAGGGCGACTTCAAGTCGAAGAAGGTCACGGTCGGCATCGCCAACAAGTGGGTGAAGGTCCGCCAGGCCGAAGTGCCGGCGCTCGCCCCCGACGAGGTGCGGACCTCACTGCGCTACGAGGCACAGGACGTCATCCCCTTCGCGGCGGAGGACTCCGTCGTCGACTTCGTGGTGCAGGACCGTTACTCCGGCCCCGAAGGCGGCGAGATGCTTCGCATCCTCGTCGTGGCCGCGCAGCGCCAGATGGTCTCCACCACGCTCGAGGCGGTGCGCAAGGCCGGCCTGACGCCGACGATGGTCGACCTCACGCCGTTCGCCCTCGTGCGTGCGCTGGCACCCGTCACCGCGCCCGGCACCTCCGAAGCCATCGTGTCGATCGGCGCCGGCCTCACGAACGTGGTCGTGCACACGGCCGGGACACCTCGACTCGTGCGCATGACCGCTCGCGCCGGCGCCCTCGTCACCCAGAACCTGAGCAAGGCGCTGGGCGTCGACTCGGACCGCGCCGAGGCCCTGAAGCGGGGCGCCGGTGTGGCCGTGGCCGATCCTCAGACCGCACAGGCAGCCGACCTCATCGCCAACGAGCTCGCACCGCTAGTGCAAGAGATCCAAGGATCGCTCGACTACTTCCTGGCCCAGGCCGAGGACGTCGACCTCAAGCGCGTGCTCCTCACCGGAGCCGGCTCCAAGATGGCGGGCCTGCGCGCCCGCCTGGAGTCCGAGCTCCGCTTGCCGGTGGAGATGGCCTCGCCGCTCGAGTACCTCAACCTCGGCCGCACGAACCTCACCGACGAGCAGCTCGAGGCCTCGGCCGCGGTGCTCGCCGCCCCTGTCGGCCTGGCCATGGCCGCCATGGCGTCGCCCAGCACCAAGCTGACGACGCTGTTCCCGGCCGAGTACAACAAGTCGGCCGCTGAGGCCCGGCAGCGGATGCTCGTCGGTGCCGCAGTCGCAGTGCTGGCCCTCGGGCTGGGCGGCGGGTTCGTAGCCCGGCAGACACAGGTCATCAGTGCGCGCACCGGCGCCGAGCAGGCCACGGTGCGCTCCAACGAGCTCGACAAGCAGGTCGCCACGCTCGCTCCTCTGGAGACGCTGAAGGCTCAGATCGACGGAAAGTACGCAGAGGCGCAGGCCGCCCTCGCCAGCGACGTCGACATGACGCGCATGCTCGACACGGTCACGGCCGCTCTGCCCACCGACATCGGCCTCAACTCGGTGAACATCAGCGTCACGCCGTCCACGGCGACGGCTACGCCCGCCACCCCGGGGGCGGCGGCAGCCGGGATGGGGACCTTTACCGTCGCCGGCAACGGGCTCTCCCATGACAGCGTCGCCCGCTGGATCACCAACATGCGCCAGCTGAACATCATCCTCAGCGACGTGTGGGTCTCGTCCTCGACCGTGCAGTCCGATGCCGCCGGCACCAAGGCGTCGTTCTCTGGTACGGCCACAATCCCCGTCACGGCCAAGTCCGACCGTGCCGCGCAACTCAAGCCCGAGGTGGATTCCAAGTGAAACCCAAGCTGATACTGATGGGCGTCGCCGGGGCCCTGGCCCTCACGGTGGTCTGGTACATCGCCCTGTGGTCGCCGCAGAGCGACAAGCTCGACAAGGCGAGGACGGAGCGCACGGCCGCCGAGGCCAAGGCGGACCAGTCGCAGCTGCGACTGACCAAGCTGAAGAAGCTGGAGGCGAACGCCGACGTCATGGCTCGCGACCGCGACCGCCTCGCGGCCAAGATCCCCGACGCCGACCGGATCGATACCTTCATCATCGACCTCAACCGTCGGGCCACCGAGTCCGGCGTAGCCCTGGCATCGATCAGCCCCCAGGACTCGGCCGCCAATGCCGCTCCGGCGGTGGCGGGCGCGAAGTCGACCGCCGCCGACACCATCGGCCTGCAGCTGCAGGTGAAGGGCAACTACCAGCAGGTCCTGCGTTTCGTCGACAGCGTTCGCGACGGCGACCGGTTGGTCACCGTGGAGACCATGAGCCTGGCCACGCCCGACGCGACCGGTGCGCTGACCGCAACCATCGGCGGACGGATGTTCGTCTCTCAAAACACCATCGCAGCGGCCGCACCGGCCGGAGGTTCATGACATGAGCGCCATCACCCTCGAGCCGAAGGCCAAGGCCGCCGCCGCCTCGAAGAAGCAGATCATCATGGTCGCCGTCCTCGGACTGCTGTTCGTGGTCATGCTCGTCGTCGTCGTGCTGCCGATGCTGTCGGGCGGTGGCGGTGGCGATGCCGCCCCGGCCACCACGCCGGCACCAACCGCGGCGACGTCGGCTTCGCCGGCCACCGGTGCCGCGACGGTGAGCGCCACCCCGGCTCCTCCCCGACCGGCCCGCAGCCCCTTCGACCTGCCGAGGTAACGCTCGGCCAGTCGAGCCCGCAGTCAGATCGTCCGACGGGCGGCCGCCAGCGCGGCCGCCCGTGGCGCGAGCTGGTTGGCGTCGATGCGCTCGCACAGCTCGGCGAAGCCGTCCGTGGGCCCCTGCCACCGGATGCTGTCGACCGACGGCACCAGCGAGCGGTCGATCCGCAGCGTGGCGATGTCCCGGAAGAGCAGCGCCAGCTCGCGGTTGGCGGCCAGCGTGGCCGCCAGCTTCGCCCCGCCCCGCACGGTGACGTCCCACCGACCCGGCGCATCCGGGATGTCCTCGAGGTGGTGGTAGCGGGCGAGCACGGCGGCCGCGCTCTTGGCGCCCCAGCCCGGCAGCCCGGGGAACCCGTCGGCCGAGTCGCCCACGAGGGCGAGGTAGTCGGGGATGGAGTGGGGCTCCACGCCGAACTTCACCCGGATGGCCTCCTCGTCGAGGAAGGCCTGCTTCCGACGGTCGTACTGCACGATGCGCCCGTCGAGCACGCACTGGCCGAGATCCTTGTCGGGCGTCATGATCACGATCTGCTCGACCTCGTCGCGCTCGGCCAGCACGGCTGCCGCCGAGGCCAGGGCGTCGTCCGCCTCCAGCTCCCGCATGGCCCACACCTTCACGCCCATGGCCTCGAGGCCGTCTTCGAGCACGGGGAACTGGGCCAGCAGCACCGGGTCGATGCCCTCGCCGGTCTTGTAGCCGGGCCACATCTCGTTGCGGAACGACTCGATCACCTGGTCGGTGGCCACCCCCACGTGGGTGGCGCCCTCCTCGAGCAGGTAGTACACGGTCCACAGCACGCCTCGTGCGGCGGCGTTGCTGCCCGGCTGGCGAGCTTCCTCCGGCACACCGAAGTGGTGGCGGAACAGCTCGTAGGTGCCGTCGATGAGGTGCGCCTTCATCCCACGCCGTCCTCACTGAGAAGGGGCGGCGAGCAGTCAACGCGGCTCGGGCATCGCCGGGACCTGGTGCCTGGTGACGTCATGACCCCGAGTCTCGCCGATCCCTCGTCTCCCGCCCTCGCCGGCAGTGAACCGTCAGCCGCAAGCCTCGATGATGTCGAGACCGCCCTCGGAGGTGGGTTCGAGCTTGAGCGACTGCAGGTTCACCCGCCAAGCACCCAGAACGGGGAACGTTCCGTCGTCCTGCCGCTCCAGGCCCCTGCCGTGCATCATGACGCCACCTATCCCCTGGCCGTGCCGCACGACCCCGGAGACCCCGTACCAGTCGCCGTTCGGGAGGTCGCGAAGGCGCTCGCCGGCCACGATCTTCGACTTTGCGTCCAGCGCGCCGACCCCCTCGGCGCCCGGCGTGTTCACGGTCGTGAACGCATACCAATGGCCGTCCTGCTCCACCGTGAAGAGGGTCCAGCTGCCCAAGCGGCCGAAGTCGGACTGCTGATGTGCATAGACCTTGAGGTCGTTCGCCTTCTTGTAGGTCTGTCCCACCAATGAGTTGACGAACTTGTCGGCGCCGGCGAGCCCTCCTTGGCCGGATCCACTCAACGGAATCGAGGAGGTTGTCAGAGCCGTCGACGAGGGCGCCGTCGACGAAGCCGGGGGTGCGGTCGACGAGGCCGTCGGTGCGGTCGTCGGCACGGTCGTGCTGCCCGCGGAGCCCGCTCCACTGCCTGCGCCCGCGCCCAGCTCATCACCGCCGTCGCCACCATCTCCGCAGCCCGCCAGAGCCATGGCCAGCGCGATGACCACACCGAAGAACCGACGCCCGTGCATGGGCTCACGGTAACCAAGGCCGCAAGGACGTCGCCTGCAGATCGCGTCCCTCGTCGCAGCCGCGGCGGTGGCATCTCGCGGACCCGCCGCTGCACCCGCCTGAGCTCAGCCATTGAAGCCCAGCGGCGGCTTTCTGACCCGCCGGCTACGGCCCCGGCCCGTCCGGTGGCGGCCGCTCGTGCTCGACGGTGCCATCGGGCAAGTGCCACTCCCAGAGCCCCGGCTGGCCCCGATAGGTGTGGCCGCCGTGGGTCTTGAGGTCGTGATCTCGCCGGCACACCCGCGCTCCGCTGTCCACGCTGGTGGCCAAGGTCTTGGCCCAGCCGTCGCGATGCTCGAGCTCCAAGCCCCGCTTGGCGTTGCAGGAGGGCCGGATGCAGGTGCGGTCCCGGGCGATCAGTGCCGTGCGCTGGGCCCGGGTGAACTGACGCCCCACGTGGACCACCGAGCGGATATCGAGGCCTTCGCGCAGGACGAGGTCCAGCGACGCCTCACCCAGCAGGTCCCGGGCCGTGGTCACCGGGATGGAGCCGACTCCGTCGATCTCGCAGCGTTCGTCGTCGTGGACATGGCCCCGTCGCAGCGCCTCGAGGTCCACCAGAACCACGCCTTGCCAGCGAGGCGTGGACGACTTCGCTTCGTCCTGGTCCGCCGGGGCGACGGAGACCGCCGCAACCAGGGCGTCGGCCAGCGCGTTCTCGTAGGAGTCCCCGGCGGCCGAGGCGGCCCTGGCCGTCTTCTTGCGATGGACGTCCAGGGCGGCGAGCACCAGGGCATGAGCATCAGGCGTGAGGCGCCACTTGCCACAGCCCATGCCCTCGTCGTCCATCCACGTCCGAGTCGACCGCAGCCCGTGGAGCCGGGCAGCCCGAGCGGCGTCGTCCTCGGCCCGAGCGTTGTTGCGCACGTCGCGGCTGCGATCCCGCAGCCGACTCAGGTCGCCCTTCCTCGCCAGGGAGACCAGCTCGGCCTCTGCACTGGGA
>CADCTF010000049.1 GCA_902805655.1 uncultured Acidimicrobiales bacterium | reverse complement strand
CCGACCTTCACGGCGCAAGGCCCCGCGCCAGGCGCGCCGCCCCGATGGCGCCGGCGTGCTCTCCCAGCTGCGCGGGCTCGATGCGCACCTCCGGTCGTTGCTCCACCGCCTCCACGAGCTCGGCGAAGGCGGCGCGCACGGGGTCGACCAGCACGGGACCGGCCTCCACCAGACCGCCACCGAGCACGAGGACCTCGGGGTCGAAGACGTTGGCCAGGTTGGCCAAACCCAGCGCGAGCCACCAGGCATAGGCGGCCATCACCGCCTCTGCCGCAGCGTCACCCTCGGCTGCGGCGGCGGTGACGTGCTCGCCCCTCACGTCCTCTGCGTCACCGCCGGCGAGCTGCAGGATCCGGTCGGCGCGGCCGGCGTGGGCCGCCTCCCGGGCCAGCCGGCCGAGCCCCGAGCCCGAGGCGAAGCGCTCCCAGCAGCCGCGCTTGCCACAGGGGCACGGTGGGCCGTGCGGGTCGACCACCATGTGCCCGACCTCACCGGCGAAGCCGTTGGCGCCTCGGTACAGCGCTCCCCCGGCGATGATGCCGCCGCCGATGCCGGTGCCGAGCGTCACCAGCACGGCGTCGGCGGCCCCCCGTGCGGCCCCCACCTCTCGCTCACCCCAAGCCGCGCAGCTCGCGTCGTTCTCCACCCGCACCGCCATGCCGCCGAGCCCCTCGCTCACCAGACGACCCACGGGCAGCTCGGACACGCCGGGAAGGTTGGGCGCGAAGCGCAGTGAGCCGCGACGGTCGACCAGCCCCGGCAGGCCCACCCCGACCGCCGCAACGTCAGCGGTACCGGCCGCGTGCCGGAGCGCACCCGTGACATCCACCACGGCCTGCACGATCGCGTCGGAGCCGCGCGGCGTGGGGAGGCGATGCTCGTGCAGCACCGCTCCCCCATCGTCGAGCAACACGCCCAGGCACTTGGTGCCTCCGACGTCGACGCCGATCGTGACGCTCAAAAGCGCGTCAGCGCGCCGATGCGGCCCACCACATCGAGGTCGGCGTTGTCGAGGCACACCTCGACGTGGGCCGCCTGGTGCAGCGCCCCGGCCATGGCCACCTCGACCACGTCGTCGACCGGCTCCATCTCGGCCGAACAGACGCCACACGTCCGGCCTCGGCTGGCCAGCTGCCCACACGAGCACCGCCATCCCGGTGTGGCGAAGCCCTGGGACACCACCAGCGTGTCCACCCGACGTTCGCCGATGGCGGCCAGCACCTCGTCCAGCCCCGTGACACCACCCCGCCCTGCGGCCGCCCCGTTGCGGACCCGTTCCACCATCGCCTGCTCCTTGGCCCGCTCCACTCGGGTCTCCACCTCGAGCACGGCCGAGCGGATGTCGTGCTCGCTGGCCGACGGGGGCACGGACACCCGCCCCGCGATGCGCTCCTTCAGGTACGAGTGCAGGTCGCGCTCGAGCTCCGGGGCGATGTCGTCGGGAGCGCCGATGATGAGGTGGTCGAAGGGCCGGTGCTTGTAGACCTCGAAGGCGGCCTTGGCGGCATGCTTGAGGTGCTGGTGCACCGCAGCCTCGAAGTGGCCCCGCTCATGCCCACGGTCACGGTCGCCGGCGTCGTCCTCGTGGCGGGGCAACGCCTCGAAGAGCTCGTCCTTCTCCACGATCTCGCCGAGCTCGAACACGAAGACGCGAGCCCGCTGCCGGTCGGCGAGCAGCACACCGAAGCGCATGTGGTTGTTGAAGACCGCCTCGAGCTGGTGGACGTGCGGGCAGTCGTTGACGACCAGCTGGTCCTTCACCGCCACCGGGAGCTCGATCACCTTCCACAGCGCCTCACCGGAGGCGAAGATGGCCAGCCCACGTGTGGTGGAGCGGGCCAGCCCGCCACGCACCTGTTCCTCCACCCGGTGCAGGTCGGCCGCGGCGCCGCTGTGACCGTTCCCCGACACGCGGTCGAGCGCCTCCCTCACGAGTCGGGCGGCCCGCTCCTCGCACTCGGCGTAGCGGGGCCATCGGCGCCCATCCACATCGAGGTAGAGCGAGACGACTGGACCAGCGCCACTCTCGAACCCGGCCAGATCGCGGATCGTGTCCTCAGTGAGGGCCACGTCACCTCCAAACGTTGGGTCGCCTGATCGTACGACGCGCGAAAGGCGGCCGCTCGAAGGAGCGGGTCAGGCCTCGGCGCGAGCCTTCAGCTCGCGGAGGGCGGTGCCGAGGATGCGGCCCTCCGCCCGGCGCTTGATGAACCCCACGAGCGGCACCTTGAGCTCGACGGTGAGGTGGTAGGTCATCTCGGTGTTGCCGGCGCCATCGGGGGCGAAGACGTACGAGCCGTCGAGCCGGCGGGTGAGGTCGCCCTCGGTCTGCACCCATGACAGGCTGCGGGGCGCATCCGAGTAGTCGTACTCGAGCGTGTAGCTGGCGCTCTGGCCCATGGCTGCGGCGCGGTAGCGCACCTTCTTGCCACGACCTTCCTCGTCACGCTCGAGCACCTCGACCGTCTTGACGTCCGACGCCCACTCGGGATAGCTCTCGAAGTGCACCGCGACAGCGAAGCAGTGCTCGGGGCGGGCGTGGATGGTCGTCCGCTCGGTGGCCTCTTCAGTCATCGACCGCCACGCTACCGCCAGGCCCGCTCACCGGCGGCGATCCGGGCGGCGGCCGAATCGCCCGTACCGGGCCCCCCACAGGCCGGCCGTGGCCAGGCCGTAGAGGGGTGCCAGCACGCCGAAGGCCAGGCTGGTGAAGGGTCGGGCGGAGGCGGCTCCGAGCGCCGTGATGGTCTGGAGCACCAGCGATCCCATGAGGTGGCGCCGCTCGCGCGACGGTGCGACGTCACCGGCCAGGAAGAACAAGCCACCGATGCCGATGGCGTCCGTGCGGCTGCGACCGACGGCGATGGCGTAGGCCCAGAAGAAGACGCCGACACCGACGGCGAAGAGCAAGGTGGAGACGAGCGCAGCTGCGGGACGCAGCCCCTCGACGAACACGGCGGCGAGCACCAGCGGCACGAAGGCGACGCTGCCGGCCCAGGACGCGACGATGACGCGGTGGGGGGTCATGGCGCCGTGGCCGCCTCCCCGGCCGCCACCAGCGCCGCCGCCAGGTCGGCCGCGAGCACGTCGTAGTCGAGCTCGTTCTGCGCCCGTGCCCGTCCCCGCTCCGCCATGGAAGCCGCCAGCGCGGAGTCCTTCAGCAGCCGGTCGATGGCCGAAGCCACCGAATTCGGATCGGCCGGATCACCGACCACCAGGCCGGTGTCGCCGTGGATCACCGCATCGACCGCCCCTCCGCTCGCGCCGGCCACCTGTGGCACGCCGGCCGAGGCCGCCTCCATGAAGACGATGCCGAACCCCTCGACCTCGAGACCCCACCACTGGGTGCGGCACGGCATGGCGAAGACGTCGGCACACGCGTAGAGGTCGGGCAGGCGGTCGTGTTCGACCCGCCCCAGCATGCGCACCGGTGCGCCGCGGCGCGCCACCCGCCGGCACAGCCGCTCGTGGTCGCGACCGGTGCCGGCGATGGCCACGGTGAGCCCTGGGTGGTTCGGCGCGAGGAGCGCCGCGGCCTCGATGAGGACGTCGAAGCCCTTCCGGGCCACCAGGCGGCTCACTCCCAGCACCAGGGCACCTTCCGGCGGAAGGTCGAACGTGCGACGGGCCTGTTCCCGCTCATCCTCGTCGAACGGCCGAAACCGGCGGGCATCGACACCGGGGGGGATGACGGTCACCGGCGGTCCGGCTCGGCCGCCGACCCGGCGCACCTCAGAAGCCGGGTACGCGCCGCCGGCCACCACATGCACCGCACCCCGTACGACGCGCCCCATGATGTGGCCGCCGACGGGGAGCCGGCCGGCCAGCTCGGAGCCGTGGAGCACGAGGGCATAGTCGTGGTGCAGGCGAGGCCCGAGCAGGCCGAGCGGCAGGGCCGGGTCGAGCACGACGAACTTGGCGCCGACCTCGGTGGCCAGGGCATCGATCCGTCGCCGGAGGCCGGGGGTGGGGAGCAGCGCCTCCTGGTCGAGCCGCTCCACCCGAAAGGGCTGGTCGGCGTCGAAGCGGGCGGCGCCCTCGTACTTCGTGGTGAGCACCGTCACCTCGCCGGGGGGCAGTCGCCGCCAAAGCTCCCACAGGTAGGTCTGGATGCCGCCCACCTTCGGCGGGAAGTCGTTGGTGACGAGGACGTGCCGCATGCCGCGGCGATTCTCACCTGACGAGATCGGCGCGGCCCAACCGAGCAGCAGCCCAGGCCGCATGCTCCCTGAGCAGCTCGTCGTCCGACCCGAGGTAGCGAGCCAGGGTTCCCGCCACCGTCGCGTCCTTGCCGTCGCCGACGTTGCCCAGGGCCACCAGCGCGTTGCGGCGGATGTAGCGCGGGTCCCGCCCGGGGATGTACCAGCGCCCGACACGCTGCAGCAGGCTCGAGTCGTCCGCCTCGAGGAGCCACAGCAGGTCGATGTGGGCCTCTGCCCCGGTACCTGGTGCCGGCGGCGGGCGGCGGCGGATCTCGAGCGAGTTCGGCGGGCACACCTCCTGACACTCGTCGCAGCCGTAGATGCGCCCCCCGAGCGCGGCTCGGTGCTCCTCCGGAAACGCTCCCGGCGCCTCCAGCAGCCAGGCCAGGCACCTGCGGGCATCGAGCACCCCGGGCTCGCCAAGTGCGCCGGTTGGGCAGGCCGGCATGCAGCGCGAGCAGCTGCCGCAGCCGTCCGATGCCGGCCGCTCGACCGTGACCAGAGGCGCGTCGGTGACCACCGAGCCGAGCACGAACCACGACCCTCGCCCTGGGATCAGGAGATTGGCGTTCTTGCCGTACCACCCGAGCCCGGCCCGGTACGCCGCCTCGCGGTCCACGAGCGCGTTGTCGTCGACGAGCACCTTGGCCCGCCAGCCCCGCTGTTCGAGGCCGGCGGCGACGCCCGCCAACGCCTCCCGGAGGGGCGCGTAGTGGTCCTCCCAGGAGTAGCGAGCGACCACGCCGACCCCGCCACCCCCCCGGTCGACCGGTGTGGCGTCGGCCCGACGGTAGGACCGCGCTCCGACGACGATCGCCCGCGCCCCCTCGAGGGCGCGCTGTGGATCGGTCGATCGCGCCGGGTTGCGATAGGTGAACTGCATGCCGCCGTGAAGTCCCGCGGCCTTTCGCTCCTCGAGGACGGCGCGTGCCGACTCGAACGGCCGCGACGGGGCGATGCCGACGGCGTCGAGCCCGAGCGACCTGCCCACCGAGATCACTTCGTCGGTGAGGGCCGCGTCCGGAGCCTCGCTCATCTCACTGGCTCACTGGCCCCGACCGGTCTGCTCCTGCAGCTCGTCGATCTTCTTCGACGCCTCCGCCTTGGTCAGGTCGTCGGGCAGCTCTTCGCCCGCCTCGCGCGCCAGGGTGCCGAGGTAGGACTCCTGGGCGGCAGTGGGAGGCTCGTCGCCCGTGACCCACTCGTCGGGGTCCTTGATCGCGGCTGCGTCGTTGCCGGAATCGTTCTGGTTGCTCATGGTGCCTCCTCGGTCGTCGAACGTGCGTTCCCTACCCCATGCCGGCAGGTGAAAACACCCGTGCGGGCGGCAGCGGCCACCCGTCACCCTGGCCTACCCTCGGGGCGTGTCGCCAGCCACCGTCGTCACGATCTCCGCCTCCTACGGCGCCGGTGGGAGCGTCGTCGGCCCCGCGGTCGCCGAGCGCCTGGGCGTGCCCTTCGCCGACCGAGCCATACCTGCGGCGGTGGCGGAGGCCATGCTGGTGCCGCTCAAGGAGGCGATGTCGCGGGACGAGCAGCCTCCGACCATGATGCAGCGGATCCTCGCCGCCATGGCCGCCTCGAGCATGGACGACACCGGCTTCGCCGACCTGGCCGGTAGCCGGGACCCGACGCAGGCGTACGAGGCCGAGACCCGGAAGGCCATCCGCGAGCTCGCCTCCACCGGCGCCGTCATCCTCGGCCGGGGTGCGGCCTTCGTGCTGGCCGGTCACCCGAGTGCCGTGCACGTCCGGCTCGACGGGCCGGTCGAGGCTCGGCTGGCGCGAGCCATGGAGGCTCCGGGGATGGACGCAGCGACCACGCGCCGCCAGCTCGAGAGCAACGACCGGGCCCGCCTCGCCTACGTCCGACACTTCCACCGGGCCGACCCGGCCGACTGTCGCCACTACCACCTCACCATCGAGTCGACCCGCTTCGACCTCGACACCTGTGTCGAGATGGTGGTCGCCGCCGCTGCGGGCGGCCGGTCTCAGCCTCGCTAGACCCCGCCTGGCTGGCGCGCCGGGGTCAGCCTTGCTGGGCGCAGTGCGCGTCGCGCACCTCGGAGCTGGACAGCAGCGGCCGGTAGCGCGTCCCCTCGACGATGAGCCGCGACTTCACCGCTGCCTCCTCGGCAAGGGTCGCCTCCAACATCGCACGAGCCTGGGGCGTCGGCGCAGCCACGAGGAGCTCGGCGTTGCGCCAAGCCTCCTCGCGCCACAGAGCCAGCAGCTGGAAGGTGGCGGTCTCATCCAGGGTCGTGCCGGTCAGCGCCTCACGGCGGACCGTGGGGTCGAACCGCTGTGCCACCTCGTCGAGGAGCGGGCCGACCAGCTGCTGGAGGAACCTGTCGACCCGGTCATGGTCCTCCTTGCGGCTCGACCCGTCGGGCTTCACGAGGCCGATCTCGGCCAGCACCAGCGGCAGGTCATGGTTCACATGGCCACCCATGCCGAGGAGGATGTTGCCGAGGCCGGAGACCTGACCCTCGTCGGCCGCCGAGAAGGCGATCGCCCATGCCGGGGGTACCTGGGAACGGTCACCCCGATGCCAGGCGTCGAAGGCGCGGAAGTAGTAGTCCGCGAACACAGCGTCCTGGTGGTTCAGGAAGGCGGCATCGGTGAAGAAGGTCGGGTCCTGCGTCGCCTCCCTGTACTTCTCCGTGGTGCGGAGGTACGTCATCGCGAAGACGGCGTCGTGGTCGCAACGATCGGCAAGAGGGCGGAACCGGCGCTCCATCTCCCTGATCACCGCGTCGACGCATCGGGGGTGGCCAGAACGGCAGAGCTCGGCGCTCGTCGGGCC
>CADCTF010000048.1 GCA_902805655.1 uncultured Acidimicrobiales bacterium | reverse complement strand
AGCGCCTCCGCCACCACCGTCCCCGCCGCCGGCCAAGAATCTGCCGGCAACCATGCACCTGGCCCTGCCTTGGTCAGCGCCCGCGGTCTGCGCAAGGCGTACGCCGCCAAGTCGGGCACCACCGTCGAGGCGGTCAAGGGCATCGACGTCGAGGTTCACCGCGGGGAGGCGTTCGGGTTCCTCGGCCCCAACGGTGCCGGCAAGTCGTCGGCGATGCGGATGATCGCCGCGGTGTCGCCGGTGGGTGGTGGCCGGCTGGAGATATTGGGTATGGACCCCGCCACCCATGGGTCACAGATCCGGGCGCGGCTCGGGGTCTGCCCACAGGAGGACAGCCTCGACAACGAGCTCAGCGTCGCCGAGAACCTCACGGTCTACGGCCGCTACTTCGGCCTGAGCCGGGCCGAGGCGCAGTCCCGCACCCGTGAGCTGCTGTCGTTCGTCCAGCTCACCGAGCGGGCCGCGTCTCGGGTCGAGGAGCTGTCCGGGGGCATGAAGCGGCGGCTCAGCATCGCCCGCTCGCTGGTCAATACGCCCGACCTGCTGCTGCTCGACGAGCCGACGACCGGCCTCGATCCCCAGGCCCGCCATCAGCTGTGGGACCGCCTCTTCCGGTTGAAGCAGCAGGGGGTGACCCTTGTGCTCACCACGCACTACATGGACGAGGCCGAGCAGCTGTGTGACCGGCTCGTCGTCATGGACAAGGGCGTCATCGTCGCCGAGGGGTCGCCGGGCCAGCTGATCGCCGAGCACTCGACCCGAGAGGTCACCGAACTGAGGTTCGGCGTCGACGGCAACGAGCCGATGGCCGACAAGGTGGCCGATCTGGCCGAGCGTGTCGAGGTGTTGCCCGACCGGCTGCTGCTCTACACCGACGACGGCGACGGGGCCGCGCAGGCGGTCCACGACCGTGGGCTGCGGCCGCTGTCGTCGCTGGTCCGCCGGGCGACGCTCGAAGACGTCTTCCTCCTCCTGACCGGCCGTTCCCTGGTCGACTGAGGCACCCTATGGCCGTCTTGTTCAGGCAGTCGCGGACAACCCGAACCTCCGCACCCGCGGCTACGCCGTACCGTCCCGGTATCGCCGACCTCACACCCCGGCTGCTGCCCCGGCTCTGGCCCTACTGGGTCACGGTGTACCGCCGCACCTGGCGCGGGTCGGTGATCACCAGCTTCCTCATGCCGTTCCTGTACCTGACGGCGATGGGGATCGGTCTCGGGAGCTTCGTCGACGACAACGCCGGCCCGGCGGCGCTGGTCGAGTGACTCCGTCGGGTCGCGGAACACCTTCCAGGCGACGTACGCCACGCCGATGCCGCCGACCGTGGCGACGACCGTCGAGGCCCAGTAAAGGATCGGGCCCGGCAACTGGTCCCGTTGTTCGGGCAGCCATGCCGCCCGAGGGTCGCCCAGGTGGTCCTT
>CADCTF010000047.1 GCA_902805655.1 uncultured Acidimicrobiales bacterium | reverse complement strand
CACCGGCGCGGCGCAGCAACCGCCGAGGCGTTCCCGCCTCGGAGCAGCACCCAGCACCTACCACGAGCAAGCCATTCCCAGGAACGACGAGCAAGAGGAGAACGACGTGTCCGACATCGAGAACGGCAGCGGCGGCGACGGGAGCGAGAGCGAGAACCCGGCGATCGACGCCCCCACCGTCAAGTCGACCCGCCCGAGGACGAACCGGGACTGGTGGCCGAACCAGCTCGACCTGACGGTGCTCCACCAGCACTCGCCCCTCTCCAACCCGATGGGGCCCGACTACGAGTACCCCGAGGCGTTCGCCGGCCTCGACGTCGACGCGCTGAAGCGCGACGTCATGGAGGTGATGACGAGCTCGCAGGACTGGTGGCCGGCGGACTACGGCCACTACGGCCCGCTCTTCATCCGCATGGCGTGGCACGCCGCAGGCACGTACCGCATCGCCGACGGCCGCGGCGGCGCCGGCGACGGTTCGCAGCGCTTCGCGCCGCTCAACAGCTGGCCCGACAACGCGAACCTCGACAAGGCGCGCCGGCTGCTCTGGCCGGTCAAGCAGAAGTACGGCCAGAAGCTGTCCTGGGCCGACCTGATCGTGTTCACCGGCAACTGCGCCCTCGAGTCGATGGGGTTCGAGACGTTCGGCTTCGGCTTCGGCCGTGAGGACATCTGGGAGCCGGAGGAGATCTTCTGGGGTCCGGAGGACACCTGGCTGGGCGACGAGCGCTACAGCGGCGAGCGCGAGCTCGCCGACAAGGTCGGCGCCGTCCAGATGGGCCTGATCTACGTGAACCCCGAGGGCCCGAACGGCAACCCGGACCCGATGGCCTCGGCCCGGGACATCCGCGAGACGTTCGCACGCATGGCGATGAACGACGTGGAGACCGCTGCGCTCATCGTCGGCGGCCACACGTTCGGCAAGTGCCACGGTGCCGTCGCCGCCGACTACGTGGGCCCCGAGCCCGAGGCCTGCCCCGTCGAGGCGCAGGGCTTCGGCTGGCACAACACCGCCGGCACCGGCAAGGGCCCGGACACGATCACGAGCGGGCTCGAGGGCGCCTGGACGAACGAGCCCGCCAAGTGGGACAACGGGTACCTCGAGAACCTGTTCAAGTACGACTGGGAGCTGACGGAGAGCCCGGCCGGCGCGAAGCAGTGGAAGCCGAAGGACCCGGCAGCGGCGGACGACGTGCCCGACGCGCACATCCCGTCGAAGCGCCACGCCCCGATGATGCTGACGTCGGACCTCGCGATGAAGGTCGACCCGATCTACCGCGAGATCGTGCAGCGCTGGCACGAGCACCCCGAGGAGCTCGCCGACGCGTTCGCCAAGGCCTGGTACAAGCTGCTGCACCGCGACATGGGGCCGGTCTCGCGCTACCTCGGCCCCTGGGTCCCCGAGCCGCAGCTGTGGCAGGACCCGGTCCCCGCGGTCGACCACGAGCTGGTCGACGAC
>CADCTF010000046.1 GCA_902805655.1 uncultured Acidimicrobiales bacterium | reverse complement strand
CCCCCCGTCTCCCGCAGCACGTGCGCTGCGAGCTCGCGGACGATCTCCCGAGGGTGCCGGGCGGCGGTGGACTCGAGGATCCCCTCGATGTCGACCCCCCGTGCCCTGCGCTCGAGGAAGCCGTCGGTGCAGGCGCCACGGTGGACTCCAGCTTCGGGATGGCGGTGCCCGACGTGGTGCTACCACCGCCGTTGCCGCAGCCGGCCAGCAGGACCAGGGAAGCCAACGCCACGCCGGCCCCGACCCGACGGCTCATGGGCACGAGCCGCGGTTCATGGCGTTCACGATGGCGCATTACCACTGTCGGCGCCAGTCCGATCACTCCTCACCACGGGGAGAACCGCGATCCCGTCCACAACGGAACAGGGCCTACATCCCCGGTCGAGCGTTACGAAGCCGTCCCGCCCGGACCGTACGATCGGCGACGATGAGCCGGCGAGGCGTCTATCCCGGGTCGTTCAACCCGCTCACCGTGGCTCATCTCGCCATCGCCGAGGCGGCCCGGAAACAGCGCCGGCTCGATCGGCTGGACCTCGTGCTGTCGCGATCACCGCTCGCCAAGGCGGCGGTCGACGAGGCTGCTCTGGCCGACCGGGTGGCCGGACTGGAGCGGGCCGCAGCCACGCGTTCGTGGCTCGGCGTCGTCGTCACGGATGCGCAGCTCCTCGCGGACATCGCCGAGGGCTACGACGTCCTGGTGCTCGGCGCGGACAAGTGGGCGCAGCTCCACGACACGGCGTTCTACGGCGGATCGGCCGTGACGAGGGACCGGGCCCTCGCCCGGCTTCCCGAGCTGGCCATCGCGCCCCGGGGTGTCGTCGAGGTGCCGGCGGACGCCCGCCTCACCCTGCCTGCCCACTACGCCGAGGTGTCGTCCACCGCGGTTCGCGCCGGGCAGCGGCACTGGCTGGCACCCGAGCTGGAGGACCCGGGGCCGGAGGACTAGGCCGGTGACGGTACCGGCAGCTCGAGCAGCCGCTTGCGCAACGCGTCGAGGAGCGAGATGGCGGCGAACTGGCGCACCCGCTCACGGTCGCCCGGCAGCTTGAGGGGTATGGCCTCGCCTTCTTCGTCACCCGGCAGGGCGATGCCGAGGAAGACGGTGCCGACGGGCTGGCCGTCCTGCTCGGCCGGACCGGCGACGCCCGTGACACCGAGCCCGACGTCGGCGCCCAGCACCCGCCGCGCACCCACCGCCAAGGCCTTGGCCGTGCGCTCGTTCACGACTGGACCCTCGGGCACCCCGAGCACGTCGAACTTGACCTGGCTGTCGTAGGCCACCACCGAGCCCCGGAACCACTCGCTCGAGCCGACCACGTTGGTGAACCGGGACGCCACGAGGCCACCCGTGACCGACTCCGCCAGGCCCAGGGACAAGCCGCGAGCCCGCAGCAGGTGACCGACCGCCGACTCCATGGTCTCGTCGTCCACGCCGAACACCAGGTCGCCGAGCAGTGAGCGCACCTGCATCTCCTCCGCGGTGAGCAGGTCCTTGGCCGACTGTGCATCGGGCGACTTCACGGTGATGCGCACCTTGATGCCCTCGATGCCGCTGGCCAGGAAGGCGATGGTGGGCCCGTTCTCCATCTCGTCGAGGGCCTCGAGCCTGGGGGCCAGCGTCTCGGCGAGGGTGGACTCGGCCAAGCCCCACGTCCGTAGCGTCCGACTGAGGATGGTGGCCGCCGTGCCGGCTCGCGCCTGGAGGTCGGGGATGATGGCGCGCTCCATCATCTCGGTCATCTCGTGGGGAACGCCGGGCACGGCGTAGACGACCTTGTGGCCGAGCGGGCAGATGAGCCCGGGGGCCGTGCCCCGCACCTGCTCGATGATCGACGCTCCCACCGGCACGTCGCCCTGCAGGGCGTTGTTCTCGGCCATGGTGCGACCGCGGCCCTCGAACATCTTGCGGATGCGCTCGACGATCGCCTCGTCCCGCACCAGCGGCACGTTCATCACCTCGGCGATGGCCTGGCGGGTGATGTCGTCCTGGGTCGGGCCGAGGCCGCCGCACATGATCACCGCATCGCTCCGGGACAAGGCGATGCGCAGCGCGCCCTTGATCCGCTCGAGGTTGTCACCCACCTTGGTCTGGTAGTGCGAGTCGATGCCGGCCAGGGCCAGCCGCTGCCCCATCCACGACGAGTTGGTGTCCACGATCTGGCCGAGCAGCAGCTCGCTTCCTACGGCGATGACCTCACAGCGCATGGCCGCTCACTGTAGGGCTGTGGGCTCGCGTGAACTTCCGGCCTCGCGGCTCGCTTCAGCGATCGGAGAGCTGGAGGCGCCGGCCGTCCAGCAGGTACTGCGCCCCGGTGAAGACGGCCAGCCCGGCGCCGATCCAGAGCACTCCCTTGGCCAGCCATGGCGTGCCGGCCGTGGTGGGCAGGAGGGCGAAGGCGATGGCGAACTCCTGCACCACCGTCTTCACCTTGGCCCAGTAGCGGGCGGGCACGGAGATGCCCCGACGGGCCACCCAGCTGCGGTAGATGCTGATGATCATCTCGCGCGCCGTGATGATCGCCACCGGCACCCACCAGAAGGCGCCCTGGGCCACGAGCATCACCAGCCCCCCGACCACGAGGAACTTGTCGGCCAGAGGATCGAGGAACGCGCCCGACCGGGTCGTGCCCTGCCGGCGGGCGATGTAGCCGTCGACCCCATCGGTCGACGCGAGCAGGAAGCCGATGCCGAAGGCCGACCACGACGGGCCGTTCGACACGAAGACCACCAACCAGAACGGCGTGAGCAGGAGCCGGGCGATGGTGACGGCGTTGGCCGGTGTCGCCAGTGCCGAAGGCCCGAAGGAGCCTGGCGGGACGCTTTGGGGCCTGGTCACTCGGCGACGAGGTCGGGACCGTACGCCGCCGTCACGGTCACCTTGTGCAGCCCACCGACCGCCAGCTCCGCCGGCACGTTGACGATGCCGTCGATCTCCGGTGCCTCTCGATGCGACCGACCGGTGCCGGTTCGGTCGACGAGCACCTCCATGGTGGAGCCCACCAGGTCACGCCGGCGGGCTGAGGTGATGTCGTCCTGCATCTCACCGAGCTCGAGCAACCGCTCCTGCATCAGCCCGGCCGGCACCTGGCCGTCGAGGTCGGCGGCATGCGTGCCGTCCTCCCGCGAGTACGAGAAGAAGCCGACCCAGTCCAGCTCGGCCTCCTGCACGAACCGCAGCAGCAGGTCGTGGTCGGCCTCCGTCTCGCCGGGGTAGCCGACGATGAAGTTCGAACGGAAGGCGGCATCGGGATAGCGCCGCTTGATGTCGTGGATGCGGCGAAGGAAGCGCTCGCCGTCACCCCAGCGCCGCATGCGTCGCAGCAACGGCTTCGACACGTGCTGGAGCGAGAGGTCCCAGTAGGGCACGCCGCTCTCGGCGCCGATGACGTCGATCAGCTCGTCACTCAGGTCGGAGGGATACAGGTACAGCAACCGCGTGCGAGCCACCCGCGCCGACACGGCCCGCACCAACGGGACGATCGACCCGGCGCCCATGCCGGGCACGTCCTTGCCGTAGGACGCCAGGTCCTGCGCCACCAGCACGATCTCCTGCACGCCGTCGCCCAGCGCCTCAACCTCGGCCAGGATCTCGTCGACCGACCTCGAGCGCTGCGGGCCCCGGAACGAGGGGATGGCGCAGAAGCCGCACGAGCGGTCGCAACCTTCCGCGATCTTGACGTAGGCCCACGGCGCGCTGGACCGGGGTCGCGGCAGGTTGAGGAGGTCCATGTCCGGAGGCGCAAGAGTCGACGCTCCCGCCTTGGTGCCGAGCGTCACCGGCACGCCGAAGCCGGCCACCAGGTCGACCTCCGGCATCGCCTCGGCCAGCTCGTCGCCGTAGCGCTCGGCCATGCAGCCGGTGACGACGAGCTGCGCGCCCTCCCGCCGGCCGTCGGAGAGGGCCAGCACGGTGTCGATCGACTCCTGGCGCGCCGCCTCGATGAAGGCGCAGGTGTTCACCACGACGAGATCGGCCTCGTCGGCCGAGGCGGCCGGCACCAGGCCGTCGGCGAGGAGGGTTCCGACGAGCTTGTCGGAGTCGACCTGGTTCTTGGGACAGCCGAGGGTCTCGACCCAATATCGCCTGGTCACGGGGAAGCAATGCTACCGGGCGGTTACGGGATGCTCGCTTCGACGGAGGTGTGGATGCCGCCACGGACGAGCCACTCGGTGAGCACGGTCATCCGTCGGGGCGCCAATGCTGCCACCAGGTCGTCGAGGATCCGGTTCGTGACGTCCTCGTGGAACGCCCCGTCGTTGCGGTAGCTCCAGAGGTAGAGCTTCAGGGACTTCAGCTCGACGATCGACTCGCCCGGCACGTAGGTGATGGTCACCGTGGCGAAGTCCGGCTGACCCGTGCGGGGACAGATGCAGGTGAACTCGGGCGTCGAGCAGCGGACCTCGTAGTCGCGGCCGGGATGCGGGTTGGGGATGGCTTCCAGTTCACGGGAGGGCTGCGTGGGCACGATGCCGGTCTAGCCGACGACCAGGCCGACGTGGTCCGCCTCGAGGGTCAGCACCTGCCCGGCCACCGATGTCGCCATCAACAGCGCCTCACCCGCCTCGGCCACCGCGCCCGCCGTGTCGGCGGTGCAGAACGCGAGCAGGCTCGGCCCTGCCCCCGACCAGGAGGTGGCGAGCGCGCCGGCCGACCGCAGCCCGTCGAGCAGCACGGTGGCCTCAGGGAACAAGGCGGTCCGCTGGTTCTGGTGCAGCCGGTCGTCGGTGGCGCCGGCCACGAGCTTCGTGGCGTCGGCCAGGCCGGCGAGAAGGATGCCCATGCGCCCGAGGTTGAAGGCCGCATCGGCGTGCGGCACCAAGGCGGGCAGGGCGGCACGTGCCTCCTTGGTGGGCAGGTGCCGGTCGGGCACGACGACGACGAAGCGCAGGTCCGGGTCGAGCGGATGGTGGAGGGCCACGGGACTGCCGTCGACCGTGGTCGCCGCCACCAGGCCGCCGAGGATCGACGCCGCCGCGTTCTCCGGGTGCCCGTCCACGGCCGCGGCGACGGCAAGCACCACGTCCCGGTCGCCGGCACCCGCCGCTGCCGCGGCGGCCGCAGCCAAGGCCGCGGATGAACCCAGGCCCCGACCGAGGGGGATGTCCGAGCGAACCGCGATGGCGACCCGGTCGTGGCCGAGCACGCGCTGCACGACCCGGGCCGCGAAGTGCTCCCTCACCTCCGGGAGGTCCGCGCCGTGGCCCTCGGTGCGGATGGAGAAGGCATCGGCCTCGCTCACCTCCACCTCGACGTAGAGGCCGAGGGCCAGAGCGAGCGTGTCGAAGCCGGGGCCGAGGTTGGCCGATGAGGCCGGGACGCGAGCGCGCATGGCCGACAACGTAGAAGCCTTGCGGCTACGGGACGCCGAGGAGGCTCTCGAGCTCTTCCACGCTCATGAGCACCTCTCGGGCCTTCGATCCGGTCGAAGGCCCGACCACGCCCCGCTGCTCCAGGAGGTCCATGAGGCGGCCGGCCCGGGCGAAGCCCACCTGCAGCTTGCGCTGGAGCATCGACGTGGAGCCGAGCTGCGACCTCACCACCAGCTCCATGGCCTGGAGCAGCTTGTCGTCGTCGTCGTCACCGCCGCCCGTGCTGCCGCCGATGCCCGCGAGCGCACCGCTGACGTCCTCGCCTTCGACCCCTTCGACGTATTGCGTCTGGCCCTGGCGGCGCCAGTGGGCGACCACCTTGCGGACTTCCTCCTCCGACACCCACGGGCCCTGGATCCGACGCGCGACGCTCGACGATGCGGTGAGCAGCAACATGTCGCCCTTGCCCACGAGCCGCTCGGCACCGGGCTGGTCGAGGATGACGCGGCTGTCGGCCAGCGAGCTCACCGCGAAGGCGAGCCGGCTGGGCACGTTGGCCTTGATGACCCCGGTGATGACGTCGACCGAGGGGCGCTGCGTGGCGATGACCAGGTGGATGCCAAAGGCGCGGCCCATCTGAGCGATGCGACAGATCGACTCCTCGACGTCGCGCGCCGCCACCATCATGAGGTCGTTGAGCTCGTCGACCACGACGAGGACGAAGGGCAACCGCTCGTAGGTCGGTGCCTCGGCCGGCATGTCGGCCAGAGGCGACCGAGGCTCGTCGGCCCCGAGCTCGCCCCGGTCGTAGGCCGCGTTGTAGCCGGTGATGTCGCGGACGCCGACCTCGGCGAGGAGGTCGGCCCGGCGCTCCATCTCGTGCACGACCCACTGCAGCGCGTTGGCCGCCTTCTTCGGGTTCACCACCACCTGGGTGAGGAGGTGAGGCAGCCCGTTGTACTGCCCGAGCTCGACCCGCTTGGGGTCGATGAGGATCATGCGGACCTGATCGGGCGTGGCCCGCAGCAGCACCGACGTGATCAGCGAGTTGATGCAGCTCGACTTGCCTGCGCCCGTGGCTCCGGCGATCAGGATGTGGGGCATCGCGGCCAGGCTCTCCATCACCGGTCGACCGGCGATGTCCCGGCCGACGCCGACCTCCAACGGGTGCACGGCCCGATGCGCCTCCTCGCTGGTGAGGATGTCCCCCAGGGCCACCAGCTGGCGCGTGGCGTTCGGCACCTCGACGCCGATCGCCGACCGGCCCGGGATGGGGGCCAGGATGCGGACGTCGGCCGCGGCCATCGCGTAGGCGATGTCCTTGTGCAGGCTGGTGACCCGGGCCACCTTCACGCCGGGGCCGAGCTCGAGCTCGTAGCGCGTCACCGTCGGGCCACAGGTGGCGCCGATCACCCGGGTCTCGACGTTGTGCGCCGCCAGCGCCTGCTCGAGGGCGCGGCTGGCCTGCTCGATCTGACGTCGATCGACCTCGACGTTGGTTCCGCGCTTCAGCAGCTGCAACGGCGGCAGCCGCCACGTGCCCGGGGTGGCGGCCGGGCCCAGATCCATGGACAGCTGCTCGCCGGTCGGCACCGGTCCGGTGGGCAGGTGAATCGCCGCGGCCGCCGGCACGGCCACCTCGACCGGGGCCTTGGGCGCCGGGGCGGCATCGTCCGGCTCGGCCCCGCCGGAGTCCGAGTCGATCCCGGCCTGGCCGCGGGGCTTCTTGGGCGCCTTGGCGGCCGACGGGTGCCGAGCCGCGGTGTCGGCCTCGTCCTTGCTGGGCGACGGGCTGGCCACCATGCGGTACACGGCCCGCGCGCCACGGCCCACGGCGTCGGCGGCGGCTGCCACCAGGTCGATGGCGGACCGTACCGATGTCCGGGTCAGGATGAGCACCGACAGCACCAGCAGCGTCACGAGCACCAGGCCTGCACCCCAGACGGCCACCACCTGGCGCATGGGCTCGGCCACCACCAGGCCCAGAAGGCCGCCCGCCGAGCGCACGAGGTCGAG
>CADCTF010000045.1 GCA_902805655.1 uncultured Acidimicrobiales bacterium | reverse complement strand
CGAGGAGCGCTCGGTCGACGGGTGCCTTCGGATGGGGTGGGGCGTTCGGCACCATGACGTGGAGCGACCCGGCCCGACAGCTCGCCGGCGTGTTCATGGTGCAGCAACCGAACCTCCGTGTCCGAGCCCGCTTCGAGCGAGTGGCTCGCGCCGCCGTCGACGAGCTCGAGGGAGTGGCGTAGCCCCATCGGGCCCGTGGTTGACTCGTCCTGTGGATTCGCCCGCCCCTGCCGACGACGTCTCGCCTCGCGACCGCTTCATCACGGTGTACGGGCGCATGCCGGTGCTCGAGGCACTGCGCGACCCTCGGCTGGTCGTCGAGAAGGTGCTGCTGGCCGGAAACGCCCGGGGGAACCACGTCGACGACATCGTCGAGGCGGCCAAGGCCCGTGAGGTGGAGATCCGGCGCGTCTCGCCGACCCAGGTCAACCGCGTCTCCCGCAACGGGCGTCACGACCAGGGCGTCGTGGCCGATGTGGTGGCGCCGCGCATGGCGCCGGTCGAGCAGTGGGACGGCTCCGGGTCCGTGCTCGTGCTCGACGGGCTCACCAACCCGCAGAACGTCGGCATGATCCTGCGGACGGCCACGGCCGCCGGTCTGGCCGGCATCGTGGTGCCCCGTGCCGGGGTGGCCGACATCGGGCCACTGGTCATCAAGGCCTCAGCCGGCGTGGCGTTCACCGCCCCGATCCTCCGCTGCGGTACCGCCCAGGAAGCAGTCGAGCACCTGCGCGGGCGTGGGGCCCGCATCTACGGCATGAGCGGTCGTGGGCATCGCTCGCTGTTCGACCCGTCCCCGCTGGGCGAGCCGGCCGCCTTCGTGCTCGGGGGTGAGACCGATGGCGTCCAGGTGGAGGTCGACGAGGAGATCTCCATCCCGCTCTCGGGTGACACCGAGTCGCTCAACGTCGCCGTCGCGGCCGGTGTGCTGTGCTTCGAGCTGGTCCGTCGGTCGCTCGCCTGAGACGGTGACCGAGCCACTGCAGTTCGAGGTCGACGGCCGCCAGGTCGAGGTGGCCGACGACGGCGCGTCGTTGCTCGAAGTGCTCCGCGACCGGCTCGGCGTGCGGTCGGCCAAGGACGGCTGCAGCCCGCAGGGACAGTGCGGGTGCTGCACGGTGCTGGTCGACGGGCAGCCCCGCGTCTCCTGCGTCACGCCTGCCCGCAGGGTCAAGGGTCGCCAGGTCACGACGGTCGACGGGCTCGACCCCGACGTGCGTGATCGGTGGGCCCGGGCGTTCCTGGACTGTGGTGCCAGCCAGTGCGGGTTCTGCACCCCCGGCATCGTGGTGCGCCTCGCCGCCCTCGAGGATCCGAGCCCGGCGAAGGTCGACACCGCCCTGCTGGCCCACCTCTGCCGCTGCACGGGATGGCGCTCGATCCTGGACGCGGCCGAGAGCGTGCACGCTGGCGTTGCATCGACCGGGAGGCCGTCGAGAGACCTTGCGGCCGCCGGGCGTAGGGCCACCATCGAAGGCCGGGCGACCCAACGAGTGGGTCTCGACGTGGTGCTCGGGGATGGAGGCTTCGCAGACGACACCGCTCCGCAGGAGGCACTCGTCGCCGTGCCGGACAGCGCTGGTGGTTGGGCGGTGGGGGAGACCCTCTCGGAGGCGCGCCGGCTGGCCGGCAAGGTGCAGGGGCGCCGGACGACCATCGACCTCCGGCACCCGCTCGAAGTGCCCCCCGGCCCCTGGGACCTGACCCTCCGCACCACCTGGGTGGACCCGGGTTACCTGGAGCCCGACGCCTCGTGGTGCGCCCCTGGCGGCACGCCGTACACCCCACTCGCCAACGGCGGAGCCTTCGGCGGCAAGAGCAACGCCGCAGAGCGCCTGGGAGGAGTGGCCCGAAGGCTGGCCGATGAGCACGGCCGCGCCGTGCGGGTGGTGCTGACCCGGGAGGATGCGGTCCGCGGCGGCCCGAAGCGTCCGCCCCTGGCTGCCGGCGTGGGTGCCGACGGCCGAGGCGTCGTGCGGGTGGCTCGAACCGCGGGCATCGCGGCCGCGTTGTCCGCCGTTCCGGGGCTCGACCTGGCCGTCGAGGAGGTGGACGTGCCGGGTCCACCGACCTCCACCGCCCTGCATGCGGCCGGTTGGGCGGAGGCGGTCGTGCTCCGCGAGGCCCTCCGGCGAGAGCCCGGCGCGACGACGTCCGCCGTCGATCCCTTCGGTGGAGGTCGAGCCGAGGCCACCGTCGATGCCTCCGGAATCCACGTGCGTGTGTCGTGTGGACAGGTGCTCGACGACGTCGTGCTCCGGTCCTACTGCGTCGGCGCCGCCCACATGGCCCTCGGGTGGGTGACCAGCGAAGGGCTGGCGGTGGACGAGCACGGCGAGGTGCACGACCTCACCATTCGGTCCTTCGGCATCCTCCGGGCCCGGGACATGCCGCCGGTCGACGTCGAGATCGTGCCCTCCGACGAGGCCCCGGTGAACGGCTCGGACGCGGTGTTCGCCGCGGTGGCGGCGGCGGTTTGGCTAGAACAGGGCAGGCCACCCGAGTGGCCGACGACTCGAGGTGCGCTCACATGACCAGCCCGCGTGGCCCTTACTCACCCGTCGTGGTCGCCGGCGACTGGCTGGTCACCGCCGGCCAGCTGGGCCAGGTCGACGGCGTCCTCGTCGAGGGCGGTGTCGTCGAGCAGACCCGCCAGGCGCTGGCCAACGTGCGGGCGCTGCTCGAGTCGGAGGGCGCATCGATGGCCGACGTGGTGAAGACCACCGTGTTCCTCGTCGACATCGACGACTGGGGTCCGATGAACGAGCCGTACCTCGAGGCGTTCGGTGATACCCGGCCGGCTCGCACGGCGGTGGCCGTGGCCGCGCTGCCGCTCGGCGGCCGGGTCGAAGTGGAGGCCTGGGCCTTCCGCGGGGAAAGATGACGTGGTGGACCTCGGCATCCCCCTCATCCTGCTCGTGGTGATCTTCGTGATCCCGGTCTCCGTCCTCATGGGCGGCGCCATCCTGTCGGCCCTCGTCGGCTGGGCGCTGAAGGCGCGCACCGACGAGGCGCACGAGGGCAGCGAGCTCGTCGAGCTCAACACCTAGCTCTTCGGGCCCGAGGCTCCGCTCACAGCGACCAGCGCGGCTGACCGAAGCGGTACCCGACCGATCGCACGGTCTGGATCAGGTTGGCGTGCTCCTCGCCGAGCTTGGCCCGCAGTCGCCGGATGTGGACGTCGACGGTGCGGGCGCCCCCGTAGTACTCGTAGCCCCAGACCCGCGACAGCAAGATCTCGCGCGTGAACACCTTGCCAGGGTTGGTGGCGAGGAACTTCAACAGCTCGTACTCCATGTAGGTGAGGTCGAGCGGCCGCCCGCCGATGGCCGCCTGGTAGGTCTCGAGGTTGAGCACGAGCGAGCCGTACTCCACCAGCTCGGGCCGGGTGCCGGTGCCCGTCCTCCAGAAGAGGTGCTTGAGCCGGGCCTCGAGCTCGCGCGGATGGAAGGGTGCCAGGCAGAAGTCGTCGAAGAGATCGTCCCGCAGCTCGAGGTCGGCCAGCTGCGCGCCCGAGACGAGCAGGAGGATCGGCTCGAGCGGCAGGTCCCGCCGGCGCAGGGCCCGGCACAGGTTGAAGGCAGCCTCCGGGTCCTTGTCGGCCATCACCACCGCGCCCGACCAGCCGTCGTCGGGCTCGATGCGACCGGCGTCCTCGGCGGTGCCGGTCGGCTTCCACGGATAGCCCGACAGATCGAGGCATTGCACCAGCTCCGGGGGAGCCGGGTCGGGGAAGATCAGCAGCGGCTCCATGCCTAGAGCGTGGGGAGGTAGCGGTCGAGCTCGAACTGGCTCACCTGCACCTTGTAGGCCGCCCACTCGTCCCGCTTGTTCCGGATGAACCACTCGAAGACGTGCTCTCCGAGCGCTTCGGCCATGAGGTCGGACCGCTCCATCTCGTCGACCGCATCGGAGAGGTTGCCGGGCAGGACGTCGATACCGGCCGACTTCCGCTCGCCGACGCTCATCGCATACAAATTGGAGGCCACCTCCGGCGGGAGCTCGTAGCCCTCCTCCACCCCCTTCAGGCCGGCGGCCAGCACCACCGCAAAGGCCAGGTAGGGGTTGCACGACGGGTCGGGAGCTCGGTACTCGATGCGCGTGGAGTCGGCGCTCTTGTCCTGCTTGGCGCGAGGGACGTTGACGATCGCCGAGCCGTTGTTGCGGGCCCAGCTGACGTACATCGGTGCCTCGTAGCCGACGACCAGCCGCTTGTAGGAGTTGACCCACTGGTTGGTCACCGCGGTGAGCTCGCGAGCGTGGGTGAGCAGGCCGGCGATGAACCCCTTGGCCACCTTCGACAGGCCGTACTCGTCGCCCGGATCGTGGAAGGCGTTGGTGTCGCCTTCGTAGAGCGAGAAGTGGGTGGGCATTCTCGAGCCCTGCACGCCTGCCAACGGCTTGGGCCTGAACGTGGCCTACGCCCCTCGCCCCCGGGCCAGCTCCTTCACCACCTGGCGCACCGTCATCACCGTGTCGGCCATCGACAGCGCATCGGTGTGACGGAGGTCGATCTCGTGCTGGCTGGGGCTGTCCTCGTGCTGGCTGTACTCGACGGGGATCCCCATGTCCTCGAGGGTCAGCACCGTCCGGGTGCGAAGGTCGCTTCCCTGGTCGTTCACGGTGAGCTCGAAGTACGACCCGTGGTCGAGCGGCTTCGGGAGCGACGAGGTGTCGGAGTCGGCGAAGTAGAAGTACTCGATCTCCGGGGCGGCGAAGAACGAGTAGCCCATGTCGTGCGCCCTGGCCAGCTGGCGCTTCAGCACGGCCCGAGGGTCGCCCGGGAAGGGGGTTCCGTCGAAGTGCAGGACGTCGCAGAACATGCGCGCCGTGGGCTTGTCCGCCGCCCGCCACGGGAGGATCTGGAAGGTCTTGGCGTCGGGCATGGCGAGAACGTCGGACTCCTGCACCCGGCTGAACCCGTCCACCGCGGAGCCGTCGAAGCTCATGCCCTCCTCGAGGGCGTTCTCCAGCTCGGCCGGGGTGATGACGAAGCCTCGGCGGATACCCAGGACATCGGTGAACCAGAGCTGGATGAACCGGACCCCCCGCTCCTCGACCGTTCGCAGCACGTAGTCCTGGTGTCGCTCCATGTGAACCAGTGAAGCAGCCACTTCCGCGTCTCAGCCCTCGTTCACACTGTGTTCACACGATCGAAGCGAACGGGAAACGGGCTGTTCGATACCGTTCCAGGCATGGCATACAAGGCTGAGTACATCTGGATCGACGGCACTGAGCCGACCCCCCTTCTTCGGTCCAAGACCAAGGTCATCTTCGAGGGTGAACCCGGCCTCTGGGGCTTCGACGGCTCGAGCACCAACCAGGCGCCGGGCAAGGCGAGCGACTGCGTGCTGCGGCCCGTCGCCGTGTACGACGACCCGATCCGCGGCGAGGGCGACAAGCTCGTCATGTGCGAGGTGCTGCTGACCGACATGACCCCGCACCCGACGAACACCCGCGCCGCGCTCGCCCAGGTGGCCGAGAAGTACGCCGGCGACGAGCCGCTCTTCGGGCTCGAGCAGGAGTACACGCTCTTCAAGGGCTCCCGTCCCCTCGGCTTCCCCGACAACGGTGGCTACCCCGGTCCCCAGGGTCCGTACTACTGCGGCGTGGGCCAGGACGACGTCTACGGCCGACCGCTCGTCGAGGCGCACCTCGAAGCCTGCCTGAAGGCGGGCCTGATCCTGTCCGGCATCAACGCCGAGGTGATGCCCGGCCAGTGGGAGTTCCAGGTCGGCCCGCTGAGCCCCCTCGAGGTCTCCGACCAGCTGTGGGTCGCCCGCTGGCTGCTCCACCGCCTCGGTGAGGAGTTCGGCATCTCCATCACGCTCGACCCCAAGCCGGTCCGCGGTGACTGGAACGGTGCGGGGTGCCACACCAACTTCTCCACCAAGCTCATGCGGGAGAACTATGAGGCCGTCGTGGCCGCCGCCGAGGCGCTCGGCAAGGCCGCCGACGAGCACGTGCACCAGTACGGCGCCGGCATCGAGCACCGGCTCACCGGCCAGCACGAGACGGCGCCCTGGAACGAGTTCTCCTACGGCGTGTCCGACCGCGGCGCGTCGGTTCGCATCCCCTGGCAGGTCGAGGTGGACGGCAAGGGCTACCTCGAGGACCGTCGCCCCAACGCCAACGTCGACCCGTACGTGGTCACCCGGCTGATCACCAACACCTGCTGCTCGGCCGCCAGCGGGAACTAGCCACCGGGCAGCACCCAGGATGCCGTGAGTGCGTGAGCCGCCCAGCGACGCAACCCACCCACGTGGTGGAGAGCGCCGAGGGGCGGCTCAGCGCTTCTTCGAGTGGTTCCGCGTGGCCTTGGTCAGCGCCTTCACCCGAGACGCCTCGGCCTGGCGGGCCTGCACGTCCCGGTTGCGCTCAGCTTGCTCCACCTCGAGCTGAAGCTTGCGGTAGCTGGACATCCGCTCCGGGTCGAGGGTGCCGCCGGCGACGGCTGCCGTCACGGCACAGCCCGGTTCGCGCTCGTGGCTGCAGTCCCGGAAGCGGCAGGAGCCGGCCAGCTCCTCGATGTCGGCGAAGGCGGCGGCCAAGCCGTGCTCGCCCTCCCAGATGGGCAGGGCCCGCAGGCCCGGGGTGTCGATGAGGACGCCGCCGCCCGGCAGCGGCAGCAGGTGCCGTGACGTCGTGGTGTGACGCCCGCGCTGGTCGTTCTCCCGCACCGCGCCGGTCGCCAGCGCCTCGCGGCCCAGCAGGGCGTTGGCCAGGGTCGACTTGCCGGCCCCCGACGGGCCGAACAGCACCGCGGTGCGATTGGGCTGCAGCAGCTCGGACACCTGGCGCACCCCCGTGCCGTCCGCCGAGCTGGTCACGACGATCTCCGCGCCCACGAGCCGGGCCCGGACGTCCTCGGCGACCGCCTCGGCGTCATCCACCAGGTCCGCCTTGGTCAGCAGCACGAGCGGGCTGGCGCCGCTCTCCCAGGCGATCAGCAGCTCCCGCTCGATGCGCGCCACCTTCAGCCGGTCGAGCGGAGCGAAGATGGCCACGTAGTCGAGGTTCGCCGCGAGGACCTGCACGCCGTTCTCGTTGCCAGGGTCCTGGCGGGCCAGCTTCGACCATCGAGGCAGGAGATGGTCGATGACGTATGTGCCCTCGTCGTCCGTGCCGACCACGGCCCAGTCGCCCACCGCCGGACGCACGTCGGCCACTGCGGTGACCTCGTCCGAGTCCAGCCGCACCACGCAGGCGGCTCGGCCCAGCCGACTCGCGCGCTCCACCCGCACGACCCGTCCCGGCTGGTGGTGCGCCTCGGCCACCTCGGCGTAGAGGGCGGCGACGCGCTCGCCCCAGCCGTACTGCAGAAGCGTTGTGCTGGTCGGATGCATGCCCGTGACACGGTACCGCTGGGCGTCAGCGGCCGGCCCCCAATTGCCCCTCGCAG
>CADCTF010000044.1 GCA_902805655.1 uncultured Acidimicrobiales bacterium | reverse complement strand
CCAGGCGGGCGCGATGCGCTCGACGGCGCTGGCGAGGAATGAGCGTTGAGGAGCGCACGGCCGCGTCTCCCGGTCACATGCGCCCCTCTACTGTACCGGCATGAAGTTCAACAACCGGGCGCGTCTTGACGCACGCCAGGTGCGTGACGTACGCGGTCGCAGCGGCGGGGGCGGAGGCATGCGCTCACCCATGGGCGGTGGCATGCCCGGCGGGATGCGGGCCGGTGGCGGCATCGGCGGCATCCTGATCGCCCTGCTCATCTGGTTCGTCAGCACCCAGATGGGCGACTCCACCGGCACGGCAACCGACACCGGGGCTTCGCAGTCCGGATCCGCGGACTCAGGCTCCGGGGCGCTGACCGAGCAGTGCCGCACCGGTGAGGACGCCAACAACAACGCCGACTGCGCGCGGGTGGCAGTCATCAACTCGGTGCAGTCCTTCTGGGCTCAGACCCTGCCCGAGCAGGCCGGCCGGGAGTACCAGCAGGCCGACACCCAGTTCTTCAGCGGGTCCACGACCACCGCGTGTGGCGGCGCCACATCGGCGGTGGGCCCCTTCTACTGCCCGGCGGACAGCTTGGTGTACCTGGACACCACCTTCTTCGACGACATGCTCGAGGGGCAGCTGGGGGCTCGTGGCGGTCCCTTCTCCGAGGCGTACGTGATCGCACACGAGTACGGGCACCACGTCCAGAACCTGCTGGGCACGATGGGCCAGGTGCGTGACCGTGAGGGTGCCACGAGTGACGCTGTGCGCCTGGAGCTGCAGGCCGACTGCTACGCCGGCATGTGGGCGGCAGCCGCGACCTCGGCAACCGACGCCACCGGTGACGTGGCGATCATCTCGGACCTCACCCAGGACGACATCGCGCGCGCCATCGACGCCGCGGAGGCCGTCGGCGACGACCGCATCCAGCAGCGCTCCGGCGGCCAGGTCGACCCCGAGACCTGGACGCACGGCTCGTCCGACCAGCGGGAGGCGTGGTTCATGGCCGGCTACGAGGCGAGCGACATGCGCGACTGCGACACGTTCGGTATATCGACGTTGTAGAAGCCGCTCAGGCGAGCTCGTTGAGGTCGATGTCGACAGCGCCGGCGTCCACGACTGCCCGCCGCAGCACGCGCAGACGCGGGTCGGGTACGTCGAGGCGACGAGGCACTACGCGAGCGGGAACGTCGGTGTCGGCCAGCTGACGCAGCAACCGGTCGAGCAGCGCTCGGTCGCCGCCCAGCACCACCGGTCCGGTGGTGCCCGCCAGCACCTCCCGCACACCACCTTCGGCCGCGTCCAGCAGCGAGTCGGCCTGCTGGGCGCGTCGCCGCGCATAGCGCTGCTGGCTCCAGCCGCCGGCCTTCGTCTTTCCCTGCACGTAGCGGGTTCCGCAGCGCGACAGCGCCAGTTCGCTGCCCAGTGCAGTCCCCACCGCCCAGCCGCCGCGTCGCACCAGCACGACGTTGCGTGGCTCGGCAGCCAGGCAGCGGGCCGCCAGCCCGTGCGGG
>CADCTF010000043.1 GCA_902805655.1 uncultured Acidimicrobiales bacterium | reverse complement strand
CTCGTCGAGGGCGGGGATGCTCACACCTCCAGCGTAGAGGCAGCGGCTGCGAAGCGGTGGCGGGTCCGTGGGGACGGCGGCCGCAGGGCTGCGTCAGCCGAAGAGAACCTCCGCTTCGGAGTACTGTGCCGGGTCGACGGTCTTGAGCTCGCCGGTTCCCTCGATCAAGGGGACGCGGACGATGTCGGTGCCCCGGAGGGCGACCATGGTCCCGAAGTCGCCGTCGTGCACCGCCTGGATGGCGTGCAGCCCGAAACGGGTGGCGAGCCAGCGGTCGAAGGCCGTCGGCGTCCCGCCGCGCTGAGTGTGGCCGAGGACCACCGTCCGGGCCTCCTTGCCTGTTCGGGCCTCGATCTCCCGGGCGAGCCGATCCCCGATCCCACCCAGCCGGACGTGACCGAAGGCGTCGAGCTCACCGTCAACCGTCTGCATCGTGCCCGCGGCCGGGACCGCACCCTCGGCCACCACGATGATCGGCGCGTACTGAAGCTGGAAGCGACGCTCGACCAGCGTGCAGACGTGGTCGATGTCGAAGGGCTGCTCGGGGATCAAGATGATGTTCGCGCCACCGGCGAGCCCGCTGTGCAAGGCGATCCAGCCCGCGTGCCGCCCCATCACCTCGACGACGAGCACCCGGTGGTGCGACTCCGCTGTGGTGTGCAGCCGGTCGATCGCCTCTGTGGCGATGTTGACCGCGGTGTCGAAGCCGAACGTGAAGTCGGTGCCGCCGAGGTCGTTGTCGATCGTCTTCGGCACACCGACCACGTTCACGCCGCGGTCGGCGAGCTTCGTGGCGACGCCAAGAGTGTCCTCCCCGCCGATCGCCACCAACGCATCGACGCCGTTGGCGACCAGGTTGTCGGTGATCATCTCCACGCCGTTGTCGACCTTGAACGGGTTCGTACGCGACGAGCCGAGGATCGTCCCCCCTCGGGGCAGGATGCCGCGCACCTGGCGGATACCGAGCTCGCAGGTGACGTTCTCCAGCGGACCACGCCAGCCGTCGCGGAACCCGACGAAGTCATAGCCGTACTCGTCGACGCCGCGTCGCACGACGGCCCGGATGACGGCGTTGAGCCCGGGGCAATCCCCGCCGCCGGTCAGGACTCCGACTCGCATGCGCACTCCCATCCTCTCTGCAGGTCAGGCCGGGATACCGTCACGGTGGCCCCGGCTACTGCGCGCGCCCGGCTCGCTGGGAGCCGGGCGCGCCACGAACCCCGCGGCGACAGCCGCGATGGCGACCACGGCCGCGGCGATCCAGCCCAGGTGTGTGCTCAGCTCGAACGGCCATAACATGGTGGCGCCGACACCGGCCAGGGCGAGCCCCATCAGAGCCAGGGCTGGCGGCCACACCCGGCGGGTAGCGACGACGAGCAGCACGGCCGGCACCCAGTAGGCCGCCTGGCTGACCGTGCCGAGCGCGCGCACTGACGCCGCCGGTTCCTCGAGAGACGGGACCGCGTCGACCCACTCGGCGAAGAACATGGCCGCGCAGTGGAACACC
>CADCTF010000042.1 GCA_902805655.1 uncultured Acidimicrobiales bacterium | reverse complement strand
ACCACGTAGCCGATCGCCGCCAGCCCGGTGGCCAGGGCCACCATGAGCGCCCGGTTGACGATCAGGTCGATCTGCAGCAGGCGGTGGCGCAGCACGGCCACGGCCACGCAGAGCGGCACGGCGAACTGCGCGACGCGCAGCGGCAACGCTGCCAGCCAGGTCCCCTCTTCGCCCTGGATGCGGGGGACCGCCAGGATGACCACGACGCCGACCGCCAGGAACACCGCCGACGAGGCGATCCACAGCAGCTGGCGCCGTTCGTCGTCACGTGCTGTGCGCAGGCGCAGCACCAGGGAGACCGCCGACGCGATGAGGCCCGCAGCCACGAGGAGGTATCCCGCGGTCAGCAGCACCGACGACAGCGTGAACCCGTCGTACTGCTCGGCGGGGTCGAAGTCGCCGGGGCTCATCGTCAGCGTCCCGAGCGTGCGCAGGACGAGGCCGGCAAGCGTTGCCCGGAGCGCCCAGCGCCAGCTGGGTGAGGCGAGCTTCCCGGTGGGCGAGATGAGGAAGATCATGATCAAGGCGCTGAAGGCCGGCCAGCCGAGCAGCGGCGACCCCCAGTCGACGACGTGGGCCCACGAGGAGGAGCCAGGGCCTCCTCCCTCGAGCACCCAGAGGGTGTAGGCGTCAGCCGCCAGGGTCACCGACAGCAGGCTCGCCAGGCACAGCAGCCACCCCAACAGGTGTCGGGGATGGCGCGAGATGATCAGTGCTCCCATCAGGGCGCAGCCCACGCCTGACAGTGGGGCCAGCGGCCACCCGTGGTCCGCCCACGTCGCCTCGCTCAGCAGCGGCCGGTGGGCGGCTGTGAAGAGGGTGTCCAGGAGAACAGCGATGCTCGTCAGCCCGACGACGCACCAGGCGACCCGGGCGTGCACGTCAGGCGACCTGGTGGGTGAGGGCGAGGGGCTGAGGGGAGCTCGCGGCTCGGGCTCGCGGTACGACGGCGGTGACGGTGGTGCCGGACCGAGGCGAGGACACGACCTCCACGCTCCCGCCGACAGCGTCCAGGCGGTCACGCATGTTGGCCAGACCCACGCCGGAGGCTGACTGTGCCTGTGCCTGGTCGAAGCCGGTGCCGTCATCGGTGACGGTGAGCCGCCATCGAACTGAGTCGTCCTCCACCCGCACCGACACTGTCCCGGCTCCGGAGTGCTTGACGGCGTTCTGCACCGCCTCGATGCAACAGAAGTAGAGAGCGGCCTCGACCGGCGCCGGTAGTCGGGTCACGCCGTCGGTGGTGACGGTGACCGGCACCACGCTTCCCGCCACGGCGGACCGCAACGCTGCGTCCAGGCCTTCATCGGCCAGCTGCCGGGGGTAGATCCCGCGAGACAGCGCCGTGAGAGTCTCGATCGCCACCTGCGCTGCCACCGCTTGCTCGCAGAGCACCGCAGCGGCTCTCTCGGGAGAGCGACCGACGACCGTGTGGGCGAGTCGCAGGTTGACCGTCAACGCCACCAGGTGCTGCTGTGCCCCGTCATGGAGGTCGCGTTCGAGGCGGCTCCC
>CADCTF010000041.1 GCA_902805655.1 uncultured Acidimicrobiales bacterium | reverse complement strand
TGACTCCGCCGACGGCTGGCTCACCGCGAGGCAGCCGGGTGATCCCGCTCCTTCGCGCCGGTGTAGACCTGCCGGGGCCGGCCGATCTTCGTCACGGGGTCGGCGGTCATCTCCCGCCACTGGGCGATCCAGCCCGGTAGCCGGCCCAGGGCGAACAGCACCGTGAACATCTGGGTGGGGAACCCCATGGCCTTGTAGATCACGCCGGTGTAGAAGTCGACGTTGGGGTAGAGCTTGCGCTCGACGAAGTAGTCGTCGGCAAGCGCGACCTCCTCGAGCCGCATGGCGATGTCGAGCAGCGGGTCGGCCTTGCCCATCCGCTCCAGCACGTCCCGCGTTGCCTGCTTGGCGATCGCAGCCCGCGGGTCGTAGTTCTTGTAGACGCGGTGACCGAAGCCCATGAGCTTCACGCCTGGCTCCTTGGCCTTGACCCGTCGCATGAAGTCGTCCGGATCTCCGCCCGCGTCGTGGATCTGCTGCAGCATCTCCAGGACGGCCTGGTTCGCCCCGCCGTGCAGGGGTCCGAACAGGGCGCTCACTCCGGCGGACACCGACGCGAACAGGTTCGCCTGGCTCGACCCCACCAGCCGCACCGTCGACGTCGAGCAGTTCTGCTCGTGGTCGGCGTGGAGGATGAACAGCATGTCGAGCGCCTTGACCACCGCGGGGTCGGCCTCGTACTGCTCGGCCGGCACCCCGAACGTCATGCGCAGGAAGTTCTCGACGTAGCCCAGCGAGTTGTCCGGGTAGAGGAAGGGCTGCCCGATCGACTTCTTGTAGGCGTAGGCGGCGATCGTCGGCAGTTTCGCCATCAGCCGGACGGTGGAGATGTCGACCTTCTCGTCGTCGAACGGGTAGAGGGTGTCCTGGTAGAACGTAGAAAGGGCGCTCACCGCGCTCGACAGGACCGGCATCGGGTGCGCGTCGCGCGGGAAGCCCGAGAAGAACGCCTTGAAGTCCTCGTGCAGCAGCGTGTGCTCGCGGATCCGCGCGCCGAAGCCGTCGAGCTGCTCGGCGGTCGGCAACTCGCCGTGGATCAGCAGGTAGGAAGTCTCGAGGAACGTCGAGTGCTCGGCGAGCTGCTCGATGGGATAGCCGCGGTAGCGCAGGACACCGGCGTCACCGTCGATGAACGTGATGGCCGAGGAGCACGCCCCCGTGTTGACGAAACCGGGGTCGTAGCTCACCAGCCCCGTCTCATTCAGGAGCTTGCCGGTCACGAACCCCGACGGACCGTCGGTGGCATCGATCAGCGGCATGCTCACCTCGGTGTCACCGTGGCGCAGCACGACGTCCATGTGAGTCCTCCTCGTCGAGTCCCGCGGCGGCCGCTCACCCATGCCCAAGGCACGGCAACGGGTTCGCCTCCCCTGTCTGCCCCCGTGACGCCAGTCGAACAGAAGGGCCCTCGTGCCCATGACACGGGCGCCGACCTGCCGGCGGCGTCGACCACGGCTCGCTGTGCGGCGATCGGGACCAGGACATCGGGTGCCTCCCGAGACTCGTAGGCACCGCTGCAGGCCCAGGCCGCACACCCCGTGA